>NZ_BAAHAW010000003.1:0-128051 GCF_054777235.1 Humibacter antri
CCTGATCAGACAGGCATTCTCCGCTTAACGCGCCGACACCACCCCACGCTCAATCGGTGGATCCAGGTTAAACGGCGGACGGGACGGTTTCGACTGGCTCGACCGGGCTCGGTCAGCGGTCGGGTTTCGACAGGCTCAACCAGCGGGAGACAGGTCCATCCACCGGGAGGGGTTTCGACGGGCTCAAGCGGCGGACGGGAGGGTTTCGACAAGCTCAACCGGCGGGTGGTGTGGGGTGGGGGGCAGGCTCAACCGGCGGGAGGGGCGAGGGCCTCGGCGACGACGGCGCGGGCATCCGCCGCGCTCGTCTGCACCAGGGTGCGTGCGGCCAGCTCGCGGGCCCGTTCGAGCGTGACCCCGGCGAGCGTTGCCCGCACGTCGGCGAGCGCGCCAGGCGACATGGAGAGATCCTCGGCGCCGAGTCCCACGAGCACGACTGCCATCAGCGGGTCGGATGCCGCCTCACCGCAGACGCCGACCGGCGTGCCGAATGCGCGGCCGGCATCCCCGATCAGCTTGATCAGGCGGAGTACGGCGGGATGCCACGGGTCTTGATACTGCGCGACGGATCCGAGCATCCGGTCGGCCGCCAGCGTGTACTGCGTGAGGTCGTTCGTTCCGATGCTGACGAAGTCGCACAGCGGCACGAGCTGGTCGGCGAGCACAGCCGCTGACGGCACCTCGACGGTGATCCCGACGGTGCTCAGCCCCAGCGATCGGGCGAGCTCCACGAAGTACGCCGTCTCTGCGACGTCGGCGACCATCGGGGCCATCACCCACAGGTCGGCGCCGGTGTCTTCCTGTGCATCGCGGAGGGCGGCGAGCTGGTCGCGCAGCACGTCCTCGTGCTCTCGCAGGGCACGGATGCCGCGACGTCCGAGCGCCGGATTCTCCTCGTGCGTGTGCCCGAGGAAGGCGAGTTGTTTGTCGGCGCCGGCGTCCAGTACACGCACCACCACCTTGCGACCGCTGAACGCGGCCATGAGGTCGCGGTAGCGCGACCTCTGGAGGTCGACGGGCGGCTGCTTGCGGGCATCCAGGTAGAGGAACTCGGTACGGAACAGGCCGACGCCTTCGGCACCGAGCGCCACGGCGGGCAGCGCCTCCTCGGGTGAACCCACGTTGGCCAGCAAGGGCACCGGCGTGCCGTCCGCCAGCGCGCCGGGAGTGAGAGGTCGCGGCGCCGCGACGGTACCGCCGCGCTCGGCGGCTGCGGCGACGGACGCCTCGTCGGGGTCGATCACCACCTGCCCGTGCTCGGCGTCGACGATCACGATCTGGCCGTTGACGATGGCGTCGCTGCCTGCGGCTCCGACAACAGCCACGAGGTTCTTGTTGCGGGCGAGGATGGCCGTGTGCGACGAGTTGCTCCCGTCGCGCGTCACCATCCCGAGCACCTTGCCGAGGTCGAGGGTCGCCGTGTCGGCAGGAGCCAGATCGTGCGCGACCAGCACGAACGGTGCGTCGGACCTCGGAACCGTCGGCAGGGCGACACCGCGCAGTCGCGCGATCACGCGACGCGCAACGTCGCGCACGTCAGCGCCGCGGGCCGCCGGATTCTCGCCGAGACCCTCGAGCACCTTCGCGTACTCCTCGTACGCCTCGAACACGGCACGTTCGGCGGTCTTGCCGTCGCCGACGCGCATGCGTATGTCGTCGACCACCGCGGGATCCTGCGCCATCAGCGACTGCGCCTCGAGGATCTCTTCCGCGTCACCGCCGGCCCTGTGCCCGAGTTCGACGAGTTCACCCGTCACCTCGCGCAGCGCCGACTCGACACGTCGGTACTCGTCGGAGGCCTCAGCGTGCGACTCGACGTCGTCGGGCTCGCCGATCGGGTCGGGCATGCGCAAGGCGGGACCGACGGCGATGCCGTGGCCCACGCCGATGCCCGCGATCTGGGTCGACACGGATCCCAGCCTATGTCGCGTTGTGGGCGTGCTCGAACCCTCCCGTGTTTTACGTGAGTGCCGCTCGGGCTGCCCACCGCACCCGGGCCAGAGCAGCCGGCTCTGCTCCGGGGCGCATCGCCGGTTCCGGACGAGGCGCGGCGCAGATCACCCGGCCGTGCGACAGAAAGGGCCACGGCGACGATCCACAGGCTCGTCGCTCCTGGCTCCACCGCGCCCATATCGCGGCTCCGCCGCTCACGGGCTCAATCAGGTCGGCGACGCGAGCCGGCTCGCGTCGCCGAGCCGCAATCGCCCATAGGCTGATGCCGTGGCGCGGCGGAACGCGAAGTCGACGGATGCCTCGCCCGGGGGCCGCGGGACGGGCGCGGGAACCGGGGCACAGGCATCCGCTTCCGCGCATGCGGATCGTGCCGACCGCCGTCGCCTCGACCGACTCCGCGCGGAGGCCGCTCATGAGCGGGAACAGCTCACGGAGCGTCTGGAGGACTTCGCCGATCCACTGCGCGATCGGCTCGCGGGACCGGTGCGGAAGGTCAACCGCTGGTGGCGCTGGGTGACGGCGCTGAAGCCGTACCGGGTCTGGATCCAGTTCTCGCACAACGACGGCAACCTGCGCACGGCCGGCATGTCGTACCAGTCGCTGTTCGCGATCTTCGCGGCGCTGTGGGTCGGGTTCTCGATCGCCGGGTTCTGGCTCACCAGCAATACGGACCTCTTCAACAAGCTCGTGGCCATCATCAACGACGCAGTGCCCGGACTGATCGGGACGAGCGGTCACGAAGGAGTGATCAGCGAGGGGGCGCTGCAGTCGCTGGGCACGACGTTCGGCTGGACCAGCATCGTCGCGCTGATCGGCCTGCTCTGGACGGCGATCGCCTGGCTGTACTACACCCGTCAGGCCGTGCGAGCGATGTTCGACCTCGAGCGCGATGAACGCAACTACGCCCTGCAGAAGGTCACCGACTTCGGGCTGGCGATCGTGTTCGGTGTGGTGCTGATCGTGTCGGCATCCGTCTCGGTGATCACGACCGAGGCCACCGCGTTCGTGCTCGACCTGTTCGGGATTCCGAGCGACTCGTTCTGGCCGACGTTCCTCGGCTACGTGATCGGTTTCGCCGTCTCGATCGCGCTGAACTACTTCGTGCTCGTGGCGATGTATCGCGTTCTCTCGCGCGTGGTGATCCCGTGGCGCTTCCTCGTGCTGGGTCCGTTGCTCGGCGCGATCGCGCTCAGCGGGCTCGGCGCGCTCGGAGGTCTGCTCATCGGCGGAGCCACTCGCAATCCGCTGCTGGCGACATTCGCCGTCTTCGTGGGGCTGCTGCTGTGGTTCAACATGATCTGCCGGATGATCCTGCTCGCCGCCGCCTGGATCGCCGTCGGGATGGTCGACCATGGCATCGAGCCGCGGCGCCGCACTCCCGAGCAGATCGCGTACGAGAAGGCGCGTGCCGAGCGCTCGGCTCGGCTGCTGGTCGCCCAGACCGCGGTGGAGGCGGCCGAGCACAAAGCGATGGCTTCGCGCTGGCTGGCCAAATGGTTTGCGAACCGTGCGCTCCGCGAGGCCCGCGAGGAATTGACGCGTGTCGCGCGGGAACCCGCACCCCTGCCGCCGAAGAGGCACAGCTGGTGGACGGAAACGGTCGACGGCGACGCGATCCCGGCTGGTGACGGCCCCGCAGGGAGGCCCGACGCCGGCCGTCCAGACGACCGCACCGCGAAGGATGTCGGCGGCCCCGGCTAGTCTTTTACGCATGCCCTCCAGCCGCACGCTCCGCATCGCCACGGTCAACGTCAACGGCATCCGAGCCGCGTTCCGGCGCGGAATGGGCGCGTGGCTCGACGCGCGCGGGGTGGACATCCTCGCCATCCAGGAAGTGCGCGCATCCACCGACGATTTGACCGGTCTGCTCGGTGATGAGTGGGATGTGCTGCACGATGCGGCCACCGCGAAGGGGCGCGCCGGGGTTGCGCTGGCGAGCCGCGGCAAGGCATCCATTCACCGTGTCGCGCTCGGCGACGACGACTTCGACACGGCGGGCCGCTGGCTCGAGGCCGACTACGAAGTGGACGGCAGCATCGTCACAGTGGTCAGCGCATACGTGCCCTCCGGGGAGGCGGGCACCGAGAAGCAGGTGTACAAGTACCGCTTCCTCGATGCGATGGATGCCCGCATGAAGGTCCTACCCGGCCACAACGAGCTGGCAGCGGTGATGGGCGACCTGAACATCGGCCATCGCACCCTCGACATCAAGAACTGGAAGGGCAACGTGAAACGCGCCGGCTTTCTGCCGGAGGAGCGCGCATACCTGGACAAGATCGTGGGTGCGCAAGACGACGAGCATTACAACGACGGCGCAGGCCATGGCTGGGTCGACATCGGCCGTAAGTGGGCAGGCGAGGTCGACGGCCCGTACAGCTGGTGGACGTGGCGAGGCCAGGCGTTCGACAACGACACCGGCTGGCGCATCGACTACCAGCTCGCGACACGGAAGCTCGCCGGCAAGGTCGTCGACTACCACGTGGACCGGGCGCCGTCATACGCGGAACGATGGTCCGACCACACGCCGGTCGTCGTCGACTACGCGCTCTGACCGAGCATCCGTCCGCGCTCGGCACCCCTTCGAACCGTGAGACTGCACGCCCGCTCCGAGACAGTGGGTTTCACCCGCTGTCTCGGGGTCCGGATGCAGTCTCGCGAAACAGCACCCGCACCTCGCACCAGCACCAGAAAGAACCACTGATGAGCAAGCCACGCCTCTTCTCAGGCATCCAGCCGTCGAGCGACTCGTTGCACCTCGGCAACTACATCGGCGCGCTGCTGCAGTGGCGGGAGCTGCAGAGGAGCCACGACGCGTTCTTCTGCGTCGTCGACCTGCACGCGATCACCGTGCCGCAGGATCCGAAGGAACTGGCCGAGAAGACCCGCCGTACGGCCGCACAGTACATCGCCGCCGGCATCGATCCGACGACCTCGACGCTGTTCGTGCAGTCCCACGTGCCTGCACATGCCGAGCTCGCCTGGGTGCTGAACACGATCACCGGGTTCGGCGAGGCTGGCCGCATGACGCAGTTCAAGGACAAATCGTCGCGCTACGGCACGGACTCCACCAGTGTGGGGCTGTTCACGTATCCCGTGCTGATGGCGGCCGACATCCTGCTCTACGACGCGGTCGACGTGCCGGTCGGCGACGACCAGCGGCAGCATGTCGAGCTCACGCGCGACCTCGCCGAACGCTTCAATTCCCGATTCGGTGAGACGTTCATGATGCCGCGGGCGATCATTCAGAAGGACACCGCCCGCATCTACGACCTGCAGAACCCGACGTCGAAGATGTCGAAGTCGGCGGACTCCGTCGCCGGACTCATCCTGCTCCTCGACGAGCCGAGCGTGACGCGCAAGAAGATCATGCGGGCCGTGACCGACACCGATTCCGTCGTGCGCTTCGACCGCGAGGAGAAGCCTGGCATATCGAACCTGCTGGCGATCTACGCGGCGCTCAGCGGGCAGCGCATCGAAGACGTGGCGAACGACTACGACGGGCGCGGCTACGGCGACCTGAAGAAGGGTCTCGCTGACGTCGTGATCGGCGAGTTCGAGCCCGTCCGGGCGCGCGCCCTCGAACTGCTCGGCGACCCGGCCGAGCTGGACCGACTGCTGGCGGCGAACGCGCAACGGGCATCCGAGGTCGCCGAGGCGACCTTGGCGAAGGCATACGAGCGGGTCGGCTTCCTGCGTCGCGTGCGGCTCTGACGGGACGCCGGATGCCTACTGGGGCGAGCATCCGTGCCGTGCTCTTCGACCTGGACGACACGCTGTTCGCACATCGGGATGCCGTGGAACGCGGGTTGCTGACGTACGTGCGTGGGCTCGGACATCCGTACGACGCAGCGGATGCCGACGCCGAGATCGCATTCTGGCGCCGCCTCGAGGAGCACCACTACCACCGCTACCTCGGCGGCGAGGTCAGTTACGAGGAACAGCGGCGGGCAAGAGCGCGTGAGTATGCGGCACGGCACGGCGTGGTGCTCACCCCCGAGGCGGCCGCGGCCTGGTACTCCGACTACTTCGAGCACTACACGGACGCGTGGAGCCTGTACGACGACGCGCTCCCCTGCCTAGATTCCCTTCGCGCACGGCTCCCCGGTGTGCTGATCGGGATCATCACGAACGGGGAGCTGGACTACCAGCTGCGCAAGATGGACGCGATCGGCATCCGGGACCGATTCGACACGATCGTGGCATCGGGTGACGTCGGGATCACCAAACCCGACGTGCGCATCTTCCGGCTGGCGTGCACGCGTCTCGGGGTGGAGCCGGAGTGCGCCGCATACGTCGGCGACCGGCTCGGCACGGATGCGATTGGTGCAGTCCGCGCCGGACTCGCCGGCGTGTGGATCGATCGGTACCGGGCCGAAGTCTCTGACGCGGAGCGCGCCGTCGCCGACGAGCTCGGCGTCATGCGCATCACCCGGCTGGAGCAACTGCCCGGCGTTCTGGCGTGACACCGCGCCGGCGTCCGCCGCCGGCATCCGTCCCACGCAACTGCAGCCGACGGCATTCGCCCCACGCGAATCCAGGCATACCGCGCCAGACAGGCAGCATCTGCCCGTTCCGGCGCGGAACGCGCTTACCTGCCTGTTTCTCCGCGGCCGCCTGACTGAGGGGCGAGCGGCCGGCGTCGCCGGAGATGCCGGGCGGGGAATACAGCGGACCGGCACGCGTTGGTAGGGTGTAGGCAGTGCTCCGGGGTCGGTGAGAGTCCGAACCGGCGGTGAAAGTCCGCGAGCTTCAGGCGCAGGTCGTCGTGTGAAAACGGTGGCAGGCGGCGAGGTTGAGCCGGTGGAATTCCGGCACCGACGGTGATGGCGTGTTGAACTTCAGTTGCTTCGGCAGCGGGAGCTCGGCGCGGCAGAGTCCGGATGGGAGGCAGCACTCGCGCGGATGCGTCAGCATCCGCGCCGTCGGCATGTATCCGAGGAAGCCCCGGGGTCCACAGACCGGTCGTCACGACGACGAGCGGAACGAGGACAGACGGAGACCGGAATGACCGACATCGGGATCGAAGCCGGGAGGTTCGATGCGCCGATGCGGCGCGCCCTCGAACTGGCCGCTCTCGGTCCTGCGAACGGGGTGAACCCGCAGGTCGGATGCGTCGTGCTCTCCCCCACCGGCGACGTGCTCGCCGAAGGCTGGCACCGTGGCGCGGGCACCGCGCACGCCGAAGCCGACGCGCTGTCGAAGCTCACACCGGAACAAGCACACGGGGCGACGGCCGTGGTCTCCCTCGAGCCCTGCAATCACACCGGCCGCACCGGGCCGTGCAGTGAAGCGCTCATCTCCGCCGGCGTCGCGCGCGTCGTCTACACCGTCGACGACCCCGGCCACGCGTCGCACGGCGGCGCGAAACGGCTGCGCGAGGCCGGCGTCCAGGTGATCGCCGGCGTCGAAGCGGATGCGGCGACCCGGCTGCTGCACGACTGGATCGTGGCGGCACGTCTCGGCCGCCCGCATGTGACCCTGAAATGGGCGAGCAGCCTGGACGGCCGCGTCGCGGCCTCCGACGGCACAAGCAGGTGGATCACCGGATCCGCGGCCCGGCAGCACGTGCACGAGCAGCGGGCGGCATCCGACGCCATCGTGGTCGGCACAGGCACTGTCCTCGCCGACGACCCCAGCCTCACAGCGAGGGGCGACGCAGGGGAACTGCTGGCACGCCAGCCAGTGGCTGTGGTGCTCGGCGACCGGGTCGTGCCGGACGACGCGGCGGTGCGGCGGCACCCGAACCCACCGGTCTTCCTGTCCGGCCACGACCTGGCGGGTGCACTCGTCGAATTGCGCGAGCGCGGGTTCCGCACCGCCTATGTCGAGGCCGGGCCTGTGCTCGCGGGCGCGTTCGTGCGCGAAGGGCTCGTCGACGAGTTCCACGTCTACCTGGCGCCCACGTTGCTGGGCGGCGCGCACACCGCGCTCGACGACATCGGCGTGCACTCCATCGCGGAGCAACGGAGCCTGCGCCTGCAACGCGTCGAGCTGATCGGCAACGACCTGCTCGTCATAGCCGCTGACCCGGCGGCGCGCACCCTCAATCCATGGCACGGCGATGACGCGACGCAACCGGCGCCGCCAGGCCATGCCGCCCAGACGACCACGCAGACTCACGAAGCCCAAGGAGCTTGAGGATGTTCACCGGAATCATCGAAGAACTCGGCACGATCACCGCCGTCGCACGCGGGGCCGACGCGGCACGCATCACCGTGCACGGGCCGCTGGCGGTGCAGGGCGCCCGACACGGCGACTCGATCGCCGTGAGCGGTGTCTGCCTCACCGTGGTGGACCAGACGGAGGACTCGTTCACTGCCGATGTGATGGCCGAGACCCTGGCGGTCAGCACGCTCGACGACGCGGCTGCGGGCTCCCCCGTCAACTTGGAGCGCGCCGCGCAGGTCGGCGACCGGCTCGGCGGCCATATCGTGCAGGGCCACGTCGACAGCATCTCGACGGTTCTGGCCGTGACGCCGAGCGAGGCATGGCGCGTGGTGCGCTTCAGCCTCTCCCCCGAGATCGCCTCGCTCGTGGCTCGCAAGGGGTCCATCGCAGTCGACGGCGTCTCGCTCACCGTCTCCGCCGTGAGTGACGCCGGAGCACCGCAGCAGTGGTTCGAGGTCTCCCTCATTCCGGAGACCCTCGCGGCGACCACCCTGGGCAGCAGAGCGGTAGGCGACCGGGTGAACGTGGAGACGGACATCCTGGCGAGGCATGTAGAGCGGATGCTCGCACTCGAGCACGCATCTCCCCGGCACTCCGGCGTGAGCCGGGAAACCGCGGTCAGGAGCGAAGCATGACACTGGCGACGATCCCCGAGGCGCTGGAGTCGCTGCGCGCCGGACGCCCCGTGCTGGTGGCCGACAACGAGAGTCGTGAGAACGAAGGCGACATCGTGCTGGCCGCAGAGACGGCGTCTCAGGAATGGGTGGCCTGGCTGGTTCGGCACTCGTCCGGATTCATCTGCGCACCGCTCACCAACGAGCTCGCGGACAAGCTCGAGCTTCCGGTCATGGTCGTGGACAACGAGGATTCCCGGGGCACGAACTACACGATCACTGTCGACGCGGCCGACCGGCTCTCCACCGGCATCAGCGCCGCGGACCGCGCGCACACGCTGCGCGTGCTGGCCGATCCGTCGTCCACCGCCCGCAGTCTGCATCGTCCTGGCCACATCGTTCCGCTGCGCGCCGTCGAGGGCGGCGTGCGGGAGCGTGACGGCCACACCGAGGCGACGGTCGACCTGCTGAAGCTGGCCGGGATGACTCCGGTCGGCGCGATCGGCGAGGTGGTGGCGGACGATGGCGAGATGATGCGTCTTCCCGAGCTGATCGAGTTCGGCGAGCGCGAGAACGTGCCGGTGATCACGATCGAGGCACTGATCGCCTACCTGCAGGAGTTCCACTGCGACACACCGCTGGAAGCGGTCGCACCGGTTCCAGAGAGCTCGCGCGTGATCTTCGAGGTCGAGACCACCGTTCCGACGACGCACGGACCTTTCCGGGTGCGGGCCTACCGCGACCGCATGACCGGCGCCGACCACGTGGCGATCATCGCCGGCGAGCCCGGTGCATCCGGATCGCTCGTGCGCGTGCACTCGGAGTGTCTGACCGGCGAGGCCTTCGGATCGCTGAAGTGCGAGTGCGGCCCGCAGCTGGATGCGGCGCTCGACACGATCCAGCGTGACGGCGGCGTCGTCATCTACCTGCGCGGCCACGAAGGCCGCGGCATCGGCCTGATCAACAAGCTGCGGGCATACCGCCTTCAGGAGGACGGGCTCGACACCCTCGACGCGAACCTCGCGCTCGGGCTGCCGATCGACGCACGGGACTACGGTGCGGCATCCGCGATTCTCTCCGATCTCGGGATGCGCTCGGTGCGGCTGCTCACGAACAACCCCGACAAGGTCAACCAGCTCAACGGGCACGGCGTCGCCGTCGAGGAGCGCGTGCCTCTCGTGGTGGGTCTCGGCGCGTTGAACGAGCAGTACCTCAAGACCAAGCGGGACCGGCTGGGACACCTGCTGCCGGTCGCGGACTCCGAGTTGCGCGATCTGGACAGCACGTTCGAGCAGGACGCCGCAGCCTCCGACGACGAGCTGATCGCCCACCACATTGCGACGAAGACGACAGTGGTTCCGACCACCGAGCAGAAAGGCGCGACCCGATGAGCGGAGCCGGCGCGGCCGACCACGAGACGGTGAATGGCGAAGGCCTGCGGGTGGTGGTGGTCGCGGGCACCTGGCACGAGACCATCAGCGACGGACTCGTCGCGGGGGCGCAGCGCGAGCTGACGGCATCCGGCGCCGACTGGAAGCTGGTGCGGGTGCCAGGCAGCTTCGAGCTGCCGGTGGTGAGCAAAGCGGCACTGGATGCCGGTGCCGACGCGGTCGTGGCGCTCGGCGTGATCATCCGCGGCGGCACCCCGCACTTCGAGTACGTCTCCTCTGCCGCCACCGACGGGCTCACCCGGGTTGCGCTGGATACCGGCAAGCCGGTCGGATTCGGCGTGCTCACGCTCGACGACGAGCAGCAGGGACTCGATCGCGCCGGGTTGCCCGGTTCGAAGGAGGACAAGGGCGCCGAGGCCGCCCACGCGGCGATCGCCACCGCGGTCGCGCTGCGCGAATTGCGTCGGGGAGCCTGACGGCGCAGTTCTGCCGCGGGTTGGGCTCGCGCCGCGGGTTGAGGTCGCGCCGCGGGTTGAGGTCGCTCCCGCAGGTTGAGGTCGCGCCGCGGGCTGAGCTCGCTGCCGCGGGCTGAGCTTGTCGAAACCCGCCCATCGATCGCGGGGTTTCGGCAAGCTCAACCCACGGGAGTCGTCACTTCAACCCACGGGAGTCGTCACTTCAACCCACGGGAGTCACTTCAACCCGCGGGAGTCACTTCAACTCACGGGAGTCACTACAACCCGCCGGGGCACCTGACTACGTGCGGGCGCCCGCGCCAACGCGCACGGAGGGCACCTATGCTGTCCACGTGGACAGGGCACGCAAGGTCGCACTCTGGATCGGCGGGGCGGTCGTCGCGATCGCGATCGTCATCGTCATCGTGATCGTCGTCAGACGTCCCGGTTCGTGGAACGGCAGCCTCGCGTCGGTCACCTACAGCCAGTCGCAGGCGGTGCCGAACTTCGACGAATCGGCACGCTCCACGACCGATGCCGACCGGCTCGCGGCGCTGCAGCGCGTGCTGCACGACGACGGATGGCAGCCGGGTGAGAAGGGCCAGGCATCCAGCAACGGATGCGCGGGAGGAATCGCCACGCACCTCGCGATGCGGCTAGGCGACGGGTCGTCAGCGAAGCTCGACACCTACCAGTGCGGCAACAGCAGCGACCATCTCACCACCGACGTCACCCGGCTCGTTTCGTCGTGGCGCGCAGCGGACTGAGCGCTCGCCTCTAGGGCTTCCACACCATCAGCACGACGACGGCCAGGAGCAGAATGCTGACGATGCCGCTCGTGCCGGCCAGCGCGCCATAGCCGCCGTTCGATGCCTGCGGGGCGGCCTTCGCACCCGGATCCTCGGCCTCGACCGCCTCCTCGCCCTCGATCGCATCCGCCGCACGGCGCATCGCCGGCACGACCACGAACAGCGTCAGTCCCAGCGCGATCACGTAGAGCACGATCGACAACCAGACCCACGTCGAGGAAACGCTCACGTGGTACTTCGGATCCGACGTTCCCAGAGCACCGAACCCGAGGATGAAGGTCAGGAGCGAAAGCAGGCTGAAGACGTTGGTCGACCGCGCGAGCGTTCGCACCTGGGTCGGAGAGCCCGCACGGATCGCCCGCATCGCCGTCATCGGAAGGATGGCCATCGGCCCCACGATGAAGACTGCGGCCGCCACATGCAGGATTCCCAGGATCTCGTTCGCCACGCTCATACAGCCAGCTTATCGGGTACTTTCAGGAACCCGTCGATCGACGGGTATTCAGTCCAGGAACAGGGCACGCAGCCGCTTCGTGGTGAGGATCATGCCGAGCACCGACATGACGACGAGATAGAGCACATGCCACAGGATGCCTGCACCGACCGCTCCCGTCGTCAGCGATCGCACCAGGTCGACGCTCTGCCACAGCGGCAACGCCTGGATCACCACCTGGACGCCCTGCGGGTAGACCGACAGCGGGTAGAAGGTGCCGGAGAGCAGGAACATCGGCAGCAGGATGAAATTGATGATGTCCATCTGTTGGAACGACTTCATGTAGCTCGTGATGCCCATGCCGAAGCTGGCGAACGCGAACGCCACGAGGAGCACAGCGGGCAACGCGAGCAGAGCCCACCAGGACAGGTTCAGCCCGACGAGCTGCATGACGATCATGAATGCGACCGCGTAGCCCGCACCCCGCAGCAGGGCCAACGTGATCTCGCCGAACGCCACGTCGAGGGGACCGAGCGGGGTGGCGAGCATCCCTTCGTACAGCCGCGCGAAGCGGATCTTGAAGAACACGTTCCAGGTCGAGTCGTACACCGCCCCGTTCATCGCAGCGGTCGCCAGCAGTGCCGGCGCGATGAACGCGGCGTACGAGATGTGCGCGCCGTCGCCGGCCGTGACGGTGCCCACGAACGCGCCGAGTCCGATTCCGAGCGACAGCAGGTAGAAGACGGGCTCGAAGACGCCGGAGACCACGACCAGCCAGTTCGTCGACTTGGTCGCCAGCCATCCGCGGTACACGACGGACCGAGCGTTTCCCGCATACAGGGATCCCGCGCCTCTGCGGCCGGTGCGCGTTTGTTCCGGCGCCCGAACATCCACCCCCGTCATGTGTAGAGCCTTCGCTTCGCGATGCGGCGGGCGAGCAACCAGCTGGGCACGAACAGCAGAAGCAGGTAGAGAACGTGCACGGCGATCAGCCAAGGCGGCAGCTGGGCGCCGTAGGACACGATCCGGGCCAGCTGGGTGCCGTGCCAGATCGGCGAGAGCCATCCGATCCATTGCAGGTAGATCGGCATCGTGCTGAGCGGGAAGAACGTTCCGGAGAACAGGGTCAGCGGAAGCAGCACGAAGCGCATCAGCATGGTTATCTGCCCCGAATCGGTCTGGATCGTGGCGACGTACGCCATGATCGGCGCGCCGAAGGCGAGCCCGACGAGGGTGGCGATGAACACTCCGAGGAAGGCCGTACCCGATGGAGTCGCGCCGAACAGCTGCATGAACAGCCAATAGACGAGGCTCGAGCCGACCAGGCGCACCACGACGGCGATCACCATTCCGTCGATGATCTGCCCGGGCGTGATAGGAGATGAGCTGATGCCGAGAAACGTGGGGTTCCACTTGAATCCGAGCAGGATCGGATAGGTCAGCTCCTCCGAGGCCACCGTCACCGCCGCCGTGCACAACAGCGCGGGGGCGACGAACTGCAGGTAGCTGACGCCGTCTACCGCGTGCGGTCCGAGGTTCGCGCTCACCAGCGCACCGAGGCCGACTCCTATCGCGAACAGGTACAGCAGTGGTGTGCCGACCGCGCCGACGAGCACAGTGGAGACGTAGGAGCGCATCACGCGCAAGCGGTGCTCGGCCACATACCAGGCACCGAAGCGGCGCGGCTTGCGCGCGCTCGGCTGAACTGCGGTCATTCGATCAGCGACCTTCCGGCGTGCTGGAGCTGGCAGCACTCATTCGATCAGCGACCTTCCCGTCAGCCGCAGAAAGACATCCTCCAGGCTGGAGCGGCGCACGAGCGAGGTGAGCGGACGGATGCCCGCCTCGGTGAGCCGCGCAAGTTCAGCCTCCCCGTCGGCCGTGTAGACGAGCACACGATCGGGAAGCGCTTCCACCCGGTCGCCGACATCCTGCAGCCGTTCCGCCATCTCCGCATTGCGATCTGAACCGAATCGGAGTTCGAGCACCTCGCGCGTCGAGTACTCTCTGATGAGCGATGAGGGGGTGCCCTCAGCCATGATGATGCCGTTGTCGACGACGATCAAGCGGTCGCAGAGCTGCTCCGCCTCGTCCATGTAGTGGGTGGTGAGCACGAGGGTCGTGCCTTGCTCCTTGAGCCGGAAGAGTCGGTCCCACAAGATGTGCCTCGCCTGCGGGTCGAGGCCCGTCGTCGGCTCGTCGAGCAGCAGGATGCGCGGGTCGTTCATGAGCCCGCGCGCGATCGTGAGCCGCCGCTTCATGCCGCCGGAGAGGTCCGTGACCTTCGATTTGGCCTTGTCCTGCAGTTGCGCGAACGCCAGCAAATCGTCGGCCTTGGTGCGGACCCTCGCCATCGGCAGCCCGAAGTAGCGGCCGTACACGATGAGGTTCTCGCGAACACGAAGCTCTTCGTCGAGGTTGTCGGACTGCGGCACCACTCCGAGTTGCGACCGGATCTCCGGACCGAATCGGTCGGGATCGAGGCCGAGGATCTCGAGCCGTCCGCTGGTGCGGGTGGAGACCGCACCGACCATGCGCATCGTCGTCGACTTGCCCGCGCCGTTCGGGCCGAGCAGGCCGAACGACTCCCCCGGCGCCACCTCGAAGGTGATGCCGCCGACGGCCGTGACCTCCCCGTACTGCTTGACGAGGTCGGCTGCGACGATCACCGGCGAAGACACGCTCACCAACGTAACGCGAACGGGTGACATGCGGTGCGCCAGTGCCGTGTGGTGCGGTGCGGCGCGGTGCGGTGCGGTGCGGCGCGGTGCGGTGCCGAGCGACAGCACCGTGCGGTATTTCGGAGACACGCCGACGACGCGGCCCGTGACGGGTCATCCGCGCCATATGCGCCACATGCGCCGGCGTTTCTCCGATCTGCCGCACGCGCTTCTGCGCACGCGCTGCCGCACGCGCTTCTGCCGCATGCGCAAGGGGCACGTGCAGCGCGCATTGGTAGTCTTCCGGCGCCACCTTCGGATACGGAGCCCCCATGAGCACAACCGCGCCAGCGCGCCCTCGGTTCGGTCGTCCGCAGAAGGATGACGGCCCCCGCGCCACCTTCGGTCAGCTACTGCCCTACATCTTCGAGCATCGCGCCACGATGACCATCGTCGTGGTGCTGAGCGTGCTCGGCGCAGCGGCCAGCCTCGCCCAGCCGCTGCTGGTGAGCCAGGTGATCGGCGTCGTGCAGGGCGGCAGAGCGCTCGGCGGACTGGTCTGGGCGCTCGTCGCTCTGGTCGTGATCTCGGGCCTGATCTCCGGATACCAGCACTACCTGCTCCAGCGCACGGGTGAGAGCGTCGTGCTCTCCTCTCGCAAACGCCTGGTCGCACGCATGCTGGGCTTGCCGATCAGCGAGTTCGATGCGCGCCGCACCGGCGATCTCGTCTCCCGCGTCGGCAGCGACACGACGCTGCTGCGTGCCGTGCTGACGCAAGGTCTCGTCGAGGCGATCGGGGGCTCCCTCACATTCATCGGTGCGCTGATCGCGATGCTCATCATCGACCCCGTGCTGCTGGGATTGACCGTGCTCGTGATCGCCGTGTCGATCGCGGTGGTGGTGCTGCTCTCCGGTCGCATCCGCATCGCCAGCCGCAAGGCGCAGGAGCGCGTCGGCGACCTCGCGGCATCCGTCGAGCGGGCCATCAGCTCGGTGCGCACGATTCGTGCAGCAGGCGCCACCGAGCGCGAGATCGCGGGCGTCGAGGAGGATGCCACCGGTGCGTACCGCATGGGCGTGAAGGTCGCGAAGATCTCGGCGCTGGTCGTGCCGGTGGCGGGCATCGCCATGCAGGTGTCGTTCCTCGTGGTGCTCGGCGTCGGCGGATACCGCGTCGCCAGCGGCGCCATCACGGTGGCGAACCTGGTGGCGTTCATCCTGTTCCTGTTCATGATGATCCTGCCGCTCGGTCAGGCGTTCGGCGCGTTCACGTCGGTGAACTCGGCCCTCGGCGCGCTCGGGCGCATCCAGGAGATCATCGAACTGCCGAGCGAGGATGCGAACGATCTCCCGGCCGAACAGCGCGCCGTGATAGTCGGCCCGGCGAACGCCGCCGTGAACCCGGATGCCCCTGCCATCGCCTTCGACGACGTGCGGTTCGCCTACCCCGACGCTGTCGTCGCCGCGCGGGTCTCCAGAGGGGATGATGGCGACGGCACGGGCGGCGAGGGCGGCGCGGGGAACGTGCCGGATCGCACGTCGGGCCGCGAACACGGCCGACGAGTGCGTACCGCCGAATCGACCGCCGCGGAAGCACTGGAGGCGTTCGAGGGCAAGGATGCCGTCGCCCAGGCCGAAGCCCTCACCGGCGAAACCACCAGCGCGATTTCGGTGACCGGGCTGACGGCATCCGTTTCCACCACGATCGAGCAGGGAGTGCTGCACGGCGTGAGCTTTGCGGCACCCCGCGGAAAGCGCACGGCGCTCGTCGGGCCCTCCGGGGCGGGCAAGAGCACGATCCTCGCACTCATCGAGCGGTTCTACGACCCGACGAGTGGCGTGATCTCGATGGGTGGCCTGGACGTGCGCACCGTCGACCGCGTCGAGCTGCGCGCGCAGATCGGCTACGTGGAGCAGGATGCGCCGGTGCTGGCCGGCTCGATCCGCGACAACCTCACACTCGCGACGCCGAATGCGACCGACGCCCAGTGCATCGAAGTACTGCACGCCGTGAACCTCACGGACGTGCTCGAGCGCAGCCGGCTGGGCCTGGATGCGCCGGTCGGCGAAGACGGCGTGATGCTCTCCGGCGGCGAGCGCCAGCGGCTCGCGATCGGGCGCGCGCTGCTGGCCGCCCCGCCCATCCTGCTGCTCGACGAGTCCACTTCGAGCCTGGACGGCCGCAACGAGCAGCTCATGCGCGAGGCGATCGATGCGGTCGCGGAGAATCGCACGCTGATCGTCATCGCACACCGACTCTCGACCGTGGTCGACTCCGACCAGATCGTGGTGCTCGAGAGGGGCCGTGTCGTGGGCGTGGGCACGCACTCGGAGCTCGTGGAGTCGACACCGCTCTACCGGGAGCTGGCGAAGCACCAGCTGCTGGTGTGATGTGCTTATCTATGCGAGCGCATATTTGTGCAGCACTTCCCGACTCGCTTGGAGGATGACATGGACGAACGCGTGACGGCATCCCCCGGCCTGCTGAACAGCCTGGAAGCCGTCTCCGCCCACGTCGGCGGCACCGCCACCGATCGGCTCACTGCCGCGCACGACGCATCGCACTACCGGCTGGTGCCGCAGGCCGTGGCACTCGCGGGCGATGCCGGCCAGGTGGCGGGCGTTCTCGCCGTGTGCGGTGCCCACGGGGTTCCCGTGACGTTCCGCTCGGGCGGGACGAGCCTGTCGGGGCAGGCGGGCGGGGCGGGCGTCGTCATCGACACCCGCCGGCGCTTCCGCACCATCGAGGTGCTCGATGACGGAGAGCGTGTGCGCACCCAGCCCGGCGCGACCGTTCGCGCGGTCAACACCCGGCTCGCGCGGCGCGGTCGCAGGCTGGGCCCGGACCCGGCCAGCGAGATCGCGTGCACGATCGGGGGCGTCGTCGCGAACAACTCGAGCGGGATGTCGTGCGGCATCCACGCGAACACGTATCGCACCCTGCAGAGCGCCGTGCTCGTACTGCCCAGCGGCACGGTCATCGACACATCCGCCGCGGACGCACCCGAGCTGCTGCGCACGAGGGAACCGCGCATCGAGCAGGGTCTGCTGGAGCTACGCGACAGGGTGCGCGGCAATCCGGAGTCCGTGGCGACGCTGCGCAGGCTGCACTCGATCAAGAACACGATGGGTTACGGGCTCAACTCCTTTCTCGACCACGACGAGCCGGTGCGCATCCTGGAGCACCTCGTCGTCGGCTCGGAGGGCACGCTCGCGTTCGTCGCCGAGGCGACGTTCCACACGGTTCCCGTGCTGCCGCACGCGGCGACCGGGCTCCTCGTCTTTCCGTCGCTCGCCGAGGCGACCGCATCGCTGCCCGCCCTGGTCGACGCCGGATTCGCGACGATCGAGCTGCTCGACGCGGCCTCGCTGCGCGTCGCTCAGCGCGATCCTGAAGCGCCCGACGACCTGCGTGGCCTCACCGTCACCGATCATGCCGCGCTGCTCGTCGAGTTCCAGGAGCAGACCGCGGAGGAGCTGGATGCCCGCACCGCCCGGGCGCACGACGTGCTGGCCGGTCTCCCGCTGGATCGGCCGGGAGAGCTCACCACGGATGCCCGTGCGCGCGCCGATCTGTGGCACATCCGCAAGGGTCTGTACACGGCGGTGGCCGGGGCGCGGCCGTCCGGCACGACCGCGCTGCTCGAAGACATCGCGGTGCCCGTCGAGCGCCTGAACGAGACCTGCACCCGCCTCATCGCACTGTTCGACGAGCACGGCTACGAGGGATCGGTGATCTTCGGGCACGCGAAAGACGGCAACATCCACTTCCTGGTCAACGAACGCTTCGACGGCCCGGCCGCGATCGAGCGCTACCGTGCGTTCACCGAGCAGATGGTCGAACTGGTGCTCTCCCAGGGCGGAACGCTCAAGGCGGAGCACGGCACCGGGCGGATCATGGCGCCTTTCGTTCGCCGACAGTACGGCGACGAGCTCTACGCGGTGATGTGGGACCTGAAGCGACTCATCGATCCCGGCATGCTGCTGAACCCGGGCGTGCTGCTCACCAACGACGACGAGACCTATCTGAAGCACCTGAAGGTCGCGCCCACGGTGGAGGCCGAGGTCGATCGATGCGTGGAGTGCGGGTACTGCGAACCCGTCTGCCCGAGCAAGGACATCACACTCACGCCGCGCGAACGCATCGTCATGCGACGCGAACTGCAACAGGCCCGGGATGCCGGCGACGCCGATCTCGTCGACGCCATCGAGCGCGAGTACCAATACGAGGGTGTGCAGACCTGCGCGGTCGACGGCATGTGCCAGACGGCGTGCCCTGTGCTGATCAACACGGGCGACCTCGTGCGCCACCTGCGTGCTGAGGCGAACGGACGCGTCGAACAGACCATGTGGTCGGCCACCGCGAAGCACTGGGGTGCGACGTCGCGTGCGGGCGGCGCGGCCCTATCGGTCGCGAAGGCGATGCCTGCCGTGCTGCCGGAGTTGGCGACCCGGGTAGCCCGCTCCGTGCTGGGTGCCGACACCGTGCCGCAATACTCCCCCGAGCTTCCCGGCGGCGGGACCCAGAGGCGGCCCATCCATGCCGCGGATCCGGTGGCCGTCTACTTCCCGAGCTGCACGAACACCATGTTCGGCCCGGTCGGCGGCGACGGCGTCTCCGAGTCGTTCCTGCGGTTGTGCGAACGCGCCGGCGTGGAGGTCGCGACGCCCGAGGGCATCCCCTCGCTGTGCTGCGGAACGCCGTGGAAGTCGAAGGGCCTCACCGACGGTTACGCGGCGATGTCTGAGCGCGTCGTCACGACGCTGCTGGCTGCAACGGATGCCGGCAGGCTGCCGGTCGTGTGCGACGCCTCCTCGTGCAGCGAAGGTCTCGACGTCATGCTGTCCGCGGCCGCGGCGAACGGCATCCGAGTCGTCGATGCGGTGGAGTTCGTCGACGAACACGTATTGCCGAAGCTTCCGGCCGGCCGGAGAGTCGACTCCCTCACACTGCATCCCACTTGCTCATCGAGCCGGATCGGCGCGAACGCGGCACTGGTGCGAGTGGCCGAGGCCGCAGCCGAACGAGTGACCGTGCCGGAGGACTGGGGATGCTGCGCGTTCGCCGGCGACCGCGGCATGCTGCATCCGGAGCTGACCGCTAGCGCGACTGCGGCCGAGGCGGCCGAGGTCGCGCGGATCGGCAGCGCCGAACACGCATCGCTCAACCGCACCTGCGAACTCGGGATGACCCGGGCAACGGGCCACGAATACCGGCACGTGCTGCAGGTGCTCGACGACGCGCTGGCCAGAACCGCCGGTTGAGACCACACCCGCCGGTTGAGACGGCACTCGCCGGTTGAGACGCCCCCGCTGGTTGAGACGCCCCCGCTGGTTGAGACGCCCCCGCTGGTTGAGACGCCCCCGCTGGTTGAGCTTGTCGAAACCAGCCCAGCACCGGGACTCGGGTTTCGACAAGCTCAACCCACGGGGATTCCCTCGACCCACGGGGATTCCCTCGACCCACGGGGAATCCCTCAACCCACGGGGATTCTCCCAACCCACGAGGATTCTCCCAACCCACGAGGAATCCCTCAACCCACGAGGAATCCCTCAACCCACGAGGAATCCCTCAACCCACGGGGATTCCCTCAACCGGCGGGCGTTCCCTCAACCCACCTGGCGTTCCCTCAACCCACCTGGCGTTCCCTCAACCCACGGGGGCATTCCGCGGAGACTCAGTGCCGCAGGCGGTAGCGCAGCGACTCCAGTTCGGCCGTCATCGCGGCCGGCACCCGGCCGCCGAACCGGGCGAAGAAGTGCTCGGTGAGGTCGCACTCGGCCAGCCACGCATCCGGGTCGATCTCGAACAACCGGTCGAGAGCATCCGGTGCCAGCTCCAGTCCGTCGACGTCGAGGGATGCCCGCGCCGGCAGACGCCCCACGCTCGCGTCCACGGCTCCGGCCGTGCCCTCCAGCCGGCCGACCATCCACGCGATCACACGCATGTTCTCGGCGAACCCCGGCCACAGGTACGACCCGCCCGGTCCCTTGCGGAACCAGTTCACCTGGAACACCGCCGGCGCCTTCGAGCCGAGGTTCTCGCCGATGCTCAACCAATGCGCCCAGTGGTCGGCCATGTTGTAGCCGCAGAACGGCAGCATCGCGAACGGGTCGCGGCGCAGCTCGCCCACCGTGCCCTCCGCGGCGGCGGTTCGCTCCGACGCGATGGTCGCGCCGAGGAACACGCCGTGCTTCCAGTCCCGCGCCTGCAGCACGAGCGGAACGTTCGATGCGCGGCGCCCGCCGAAGACGATCGCGTCGATCGGCACGCCTTCCGGGTCTTCCCAGTCGTCGGCGATCGTCGGGCATTGCTCGGCAGCGACGCAGAACCGGGAGTTCGGATGCGCCGCGGGGCGCCCCGAATCCGGCGTCCAGTCCTCACCGAGCCAGTCGATCAGATGCGCGGGCGGCTCGTCGGTGAGCCCCTCCCACCACACGTCGCCGTCGTCGCGCAGCGCCACGTTCGTGAAGATCGTGTTGCCCCACAGGGTCTCCACTGCCGACCGGTTGGTCGACTCTCCCGTTCCGGGCGCGACGCCGAAGAAGCCGCGCTCCGGGTTGATGGCGCGGAGCCGGCCGTCGGCATCCGGCTTGAGCCACGCGATGTCGTCGCCGATGGTCTCGACCTTCCAGCCCGGCAACTGCGAGCGCAGCATGGCGAGGTTCGTCTTGCCGCAGGCCGACGGAAACGCGGCCGCGATGTGGTGCGTGCGCCCGGCCGGCGACGTCACCTTGATGATGAGCATGTGCTCGGCCAGCCAACCCTCCTCGCGCGCCAGCTGAGAGGCGATACGCAGCGCGAAGCACTTCTTGCCGAGCAGCGCGTTGCCTCCGTACCCCGAGCCGTACGACCACACCTCGCGGTCCTGCGGGAAATGCACGATGTACTTCGTCTCATCGCACGGCCACGCGACATCCGCACGACGGATGCCCGTGGCATCCACGAGCGGGTATCCCACGCTGTGCACCGTGCGCACCCACTGGTCTCCCGCCTCGATGAGGTCGAGGGCGCGCCGGCCCATGCGGGTCATGATGCCCATCGACACCACCACGTACGGCGAATCGGTGAGTTCGACGCCGAGCTGGGAGATCGAGCCGCCCAGCGGACCCATCGAGAACGGCACGACGTACATCGTGCGGCCACGCATGCTGCCGGCGAACACGCCGGCCAGCTCCTCGCGCATCTCGGCGGGATCACGCCAGTTGTTCGTCGGCCCCGCATCGTGCTCGTGCTCCGAGCAGATGAACGTGCGCGCCTCCACCCTGGCCACATCGCCGGGGTCGGTGCGGGCCAGGTAACTGCCCGGACGCCACTCCGGGTTCAACTTGATGAGCTGACCGCTCTCGACCTGCAACCGGAACAGCCGATCGGCCTCGGCGCGCGATCCGTCGCACCACACGATCTCGTCGGGCTGCGTCACCTCCGCGATCTCGGCGGCCCAGGCGGCCAGCGCGGGATCCGTGGTGCCGACGGCCGACGACGTCGAAGGTGAAGCCGGGCGGATGCCGGTGCCCTCGGCATCCGCCCGGCTGGTCTGTTGGATGTCGGCGGGTCGAGGCGCGACCGCGTAGGTGCTTCGCGGCTTCGTCGAGTTCTGCGTCGTCGAGTTCTGCATCGTCTTCGGCCGCTGGGTGATCGTCATGCCCGCTCGTCCTCGTCTCATCTCGTGGAAACTCGCTGTGTTCGCGCCGTGTCGCGCAGTATTACAAGCCCTGTCTGGCCGTCCTCTTCACTCTCGCGCCACATCAAGCACTCCATGGCCCAACCCGGCGCTAAAGAATCGCGATTATTTTGCTAGCGTGAACGAATGGATGCTGACACCGCGGACATCGCCACCATCGGCCACCGAATCCGTCACTTCCGCACCCGCGCGGGCCTGACTCTGGAACGGGTGAGCGAGGTCGTCGGGCTGTCGCAGAGCCAGCTCTCGATGATCGAGAACGGCAAACGCGAGCCGAAGCTGACCGTGCTGCAGTCCATCGCGACAGCGATCGGCGTCGATCTGGCCACGCTGCTGGTCGCCGAACCGCCCGACGAACGCACCGCCTACGAGCTCGAGCTGCGGCGCGCTGAGGCCTCGCCGCTGTACACGGCGCTCGGACTCCCGGCCGTGAAGCCCACCAAGGGAACCCCGACCGAGACCCTGGCGGCTCTGGTCGGCCTGCACAGGGAACTCGCCAGGCAGGCGAGCAAGGCCATCGCGACGCCCGAGGAGGCCAGACGCGCGAACACCGAGCTGCGGGAGTGGATGCGCGGCCGCGACAACTACCTGTCCGAGATCGAGCAGCTCGCCGACGAGCAGGTGAAGGCATCCGGACACGTCTCCGGTGCGCTCACTCACCGCGAGGTGAGCGTCATGGCCAAGCGGCTCGGCTTTCAGCTCGTGTACGTGGACGACCTGCCGAACTCCACACGTTCCATCACGGACCTGGCGAACGGTCGCATCTATCTGCCACCGGCATCCATTCCCGGCGGGCACGGCTTGCGGTCGATGGCTCTGCAGGCGCTGGCGCACCGGTTGCTGGGACACGAGCGGCCGGACAGCTACGCCCAGTTCTTGCACCAGCGGCTGGAGATCAACTACTTCGCAGCGTGCTGCCTCATGCCGCAGAGCGCGGCGGTCGCGTTCCTGCAGGAGGCGAAGAAGGAGCGCGACCTTGCTGTGGAGGACTTCCGCGACGCGTTCGGCGTGACGCACGAGGCGGCGTCCCTGCGCCTGACGAACCTCATCACGGTGCACCTGGGAATGCGGATGCACTTCCTGCGCGTCGGCGAGGACGGCGCGCTCTACAAGGGATACGAGAACGACGGTCTGCCGCTGCCGAAAGACGTCACTGGAGCGATCGAGGGCCAGCTCGTCTGCAAGAAGTGGAGCGCCAGGGACGCCTTCGCTCAGACCAATCGCACCACCGAGCTGTACCAGTACACGGACACCCCGGCCGGCACCTACTGGTGCGCCACCCAGACCGGGCGCGGCGACGACGGCAGCTTCACGATCACGATCGGGGTGCCGTTCGCGGATGCCAAGTGGTTCCGCGGGCGCGAAACGACGCAGCGCGCAGTGTCGACCTGTCCCGACCCGGGGTGCTGCCGGGTTCCGGATGCCTCGCTCGAGTCGTCATGGGCAGACAACGCATGGCCGAGCGCCCGGCTGCACGCGCACATCCTGTCTCCGCTGCCCACCGGCACCTTTCCCGGTGTCGACGACGCCGAGCTGTACGCGTTCCTCGACGCCCACTCCGGCCCGCTCGGGGAGTAAGGGCCCACCGCCCGTCGCCGCTGGTTGAGAGTGACCCACCCCCGCTGGTTGAGCTCGACCCACCCCCGCTGGTTGAGCCTGACCCACCCCCGCTGGTTGAGCTTGTCGAAACCTGCCCCGCCGGAATGGTTCCGCTCCCTGACGCCCCTCCACACGCCGCTAAGCGGCGCGCGGAGCCTCCGACGTTGGGTGCCCAAGCTCAACCATCCGCATGCATCACTTCGGCTGCATGCGGATGGCGCCGTCGAGCCGGATCACCTCACCGTTCAGCAGCGGGTTCTCCACGATGTGCCGAACGAGTGCCGCATACTCTGCCGGTGTGCCCATGCGCGACGGGTGCGGGATCTGCTCCTCGAGCGAGCGCTGCACGTCTTCGGGCATCCCCGCCATCATCGGCGTCTTCATGATGCCGGGGGCGATCGTCATCACCCGGATGAGCAGCTTGGAGAGGTCGCGGGCGATCGGCAGTGTCATGGATGCGACGCCGCCCTTCGACGCCGAATACGCCGCCTGGCCGATCTGCCCGTCGTAGGCGGCGACGGATGCGGTGTTCACGATCACGCCGCGCTCGCTCGTGGCAGGCACGCCGGGAAGCGACTGCGCGTCCACCGGGTCGTTCTGCGCCATCGCCGCGGCCGCCAGCCTGGTGACATTGAACGTGCCGATCAGGTTGACGCGGATGGTGCGCTCGAATCCATCGAGGCCGAGCGGCCCTTCGCGTCCGACGGTTCGGCCGGCGGTGGCGATGCCCGCGCAGCTCACCGCCACGCGTAGCGGTGCGAGCGCCTGCGCCTTCTCGACCGCCGACTGCACCTGCTCCGGATCCGTCACGTCGGCCGGCGCGAACACCCCGCCGAGTTCGGCCGCGGCCTCCTCGCCGCGGGAGCCCGGAAGGTCGACGATGACCACCTTGGCGCCCGCCTCGGCGAGCACGTGCGCTGTGCCGTTGCCCAGACCGGATGCCCCGCCCGTGACGATCGCACTGCATTCCTGAATCTGCATATATCCCTCCGTGTTGTGTTCCTGCTGTCAGACCGTTCGACTCGGCTCATTCTCGATCGAGGACACGATCGAGCGCAGCGAGCCCAGGAGATACGGTCAGAGCCGTTCAATGATGGTGGCGTTCGCCATGCCGCCGCCCTCGCACATGGTCTGCAGGCCGTAGCGGCCGCCGGTGCGCTCGAGCCGCGCAAGCAGTGTGCCGAGCAGCCGCGTGCCAGTGGCGCCGAGCGGATGCCCGAGCGCGATCGCCCCTCCATCGGCGTTCAGCCGGTCGGGATCCGCTCCGAACTCGTTCTGCCACGCCAGCGGCACCGGCGCGAACGCCTCGTTCACCTCGTACGCGTCGATCTCGTCGAGGTTCAGACCGGTCTGCTTCAGGATGCGCGCTGTCGCCGGCATCACGCCCGTCAGCATGTAGAGCGGGTCACTGCCGGTCACCGCGAACGCGTGGAATCGCGCCCTGGGAGTCAGCCCCAGCTGCTCAGCGCGGCGGGCGCTCATGATGAGCGCAGCGGAGGCACCGTCGGTGAGCGGGGACGAGTTGCCCGGCGTGATCTTCCAGTCGACGACGGGAAAGCGTGCGGCGAGGGCATCCGTGCGGAAGGACGGGTTCAAACCTGCGAGGCCCTCCACCGTGGTGGCCGGCCGCACCGTCTCGTCGGCGGCGATCTCGCGGGTGCTGCCGTCGGCATCCGTCACGTGCACCGGAACGAGTTCGCGCTCGAACCGCCCCGCCTCGGCGGCCCCGGCCGCGAGCCGATGCGAACGCGCGCTGAACTCGTCGAGTTCGTCACGCGCGAAGCCGTACTTCTGCGCGATCAGCTCGGCCGAGACGCCCTGCCCGACGAGTCCGTCGGGGTAGCGTGCCTCGATACGGCTGCCGCGCGGATCGCGGCCCAGGGTCGACGTTCCGAGCGGAACCGCGCTCATCGACTCGACCCCGCACGCGATCACGACGTCTTGTGCGCCTGCCATGATCGCCTGCGCGGCGAAGTGCGCCGCCTGCTGACTCGATCCGCACTGCCGGTCGATGGTCGTGCCCGGCACATGTTCGGGGAACCCCGCCGCGAGCACCGCGTTGCGCGCAGTGTTGTACGACTGCTGGCCGACCTGACCGACGCATCCGGCGATCACGTCGTCGATCGTGCCAGGGTCGAGGTCGTTGCGCCGCACCAGTTCGGCGAGCAGGTCGCCCAGCAGGTCCACCGGGTGCACGCTGCTCAGCGCACCCCCCGGCTTGCCGCGCCCGCTTGGGGTGCGCACGATATCGACGATGACGGCCTCTTCGACGCTCATCCCTCCAGAGTAGGGGCGCGCGCGCAGAGAATTGTGGACGCGGGATGCCGCTATCGCGCGAAATAGCGGCACGAAGCGTCCTTAAGTTTCGGCGGTCGCCTTCCCCGCGGCCCGCTCCACATCGTCCAGGAGGCCGTCCAGGTCGGCCAGGCGCCGTTCTGCGTCCAGGCGGATGTCTCGCGCCAGCTCCCTGAAAAGCGCGGCGGCCGGTTCCGGCGAGCGTTCGGACCACTCCGCAACCTGCAGCGCGAGCAGGGTGTCGTCGCGGTGCGCGCCGAGCAGATCCTGCACCGCCTCGGCCGCTCGCCCTAGGGCCCCGAATCCGTCCGCCGTCACGGCGTGCGACCGCCCTAGCCCTTCCACCGCCTCGCCCGCATACCGGAGGCGCCTGGCCGCCTTGCGCAACGCGTGCAGTTCGTAGAGACCTCGTCCCTCGGCACGCCGCGCCGCGGTCACGACGTCGCCGACGGCCTTGGCCAGCGCCGGCCCCGCCACATCGGGCACGGGCGAGCCGGCATCCGGTCCCGGCTCCGGATGCTCCGCGAAGGCGCGAAGCATCCGGATGTCCGCTTCCCCGCGTGACGAGCCCAGGTGCTCGACCACATGCATCCGGGCCTCTTCCGCCTGACGCTCGGCCTCGGCCAAAGGGCCTTCCAGCGCGGCGCGGAGCACCGGGTCGGCGTCGTCGTCCGACCGCTCGCGAAGTGTCGCCGCCCGCACCTCCGCGTCGCGCGCCGTTCCGAGCACCGCTCCGAGCGCGGTGACCGACGGTGACAGCGCGCGCACCCCCTCCCTGTCGAACACCGTGCGGTACACCGAGAGGATGCTGCGCACCTTGCGCACGCGCGTGCGCGCCTGGTGCAGGGCATCCGGAACGTTCGTCGGTATGCCCGCCGCGTACTCTTCGAGCTCCTCGACGGTTCGTCGGAGTGCGCCGCCGAGCAGTTCCGCGCACGTGCTGTCTGCCGCGGTTTCGGCACGGCGGCGTTCGAGGTGCGCGCGCAGCACCGGGTCGACGGTGAGGCCGATGGCGCGCTCGAACGCGGCATCCGCTTCCAGCCGTCGATCGGCGTGGGCGAGCAGGTGGGCCCTGGTCGCCCACGCGGGTTGGAACCGGACCGCTGCGGGATCGCCGATCGCGTCGAGCTCGGCGAGCCCGGCATCCGCTCCGTCCACCTCGGCGATCGACGCGGCGAGCGCCACCCGCGCACCCAGCGTGGGCGCCGTGGCGACCAGCGCGCGGTGCAGCGTGACCAGCGTGCGATGGTCGACCCGCCCGGTCCGGGCACGATCATCGTGCGCCGACTGGATGGCCGCCTCCAGCTGGAATCGCCCCACCGCGCGCAGCTGCCCTCGGTCGTCGATCACCAGCCTGCTCGCGGTCAGCAGATGCCGCTCTCCGCGGGCGATCAGCGCGGCATCCCACCTTGCGACGTCCTGTTCGTCGACCGGTACGAAGCGTCCGCGATCGTCGAGTCGAGCGGATGCCCGCGCCAGCGACAGACAGAGAAGGGCCGCGAGTCCCAGCACCTCGGGCTCGCGTGGCAGCAGTTGTACGGCGATCTCGGCGAGCGCCAGCGCCTCCGCGCTCAAGGAGGCGCCCAAGGGCTCGCCCAGGGAACCTGTTCCTCGCCGTCCGGCGGCACGGTCGTCGCGGTCGGCGGCAGGACCGCGGTGATCGGAGTCGGGGTTGCCGCGTTCGGCCGTGCCCGCGACCAGCGGCCAGTCGATTGCGTACGCACCGTAGATCGCCTCGAGCACGGCGGACAGCCGTTCGGTGAGAGCATCGGTGTTCGGCTCCGAGAACGGGATGCCCGTCTCCTTGATGCGCCGCTTCGCCCGCACCAGCCGCTGCGCCATGGCCGACGTCGGAACGGCGAACGCACGAGCGATCCGCTCGGCATCCAGCCCGAGCACGGTCTGCAGCATGAGCGGCGTGCGCGCCGCCGGATCGATCGCCGGATGCGCGCACACGAACAGCAGAGCAAGCCTGCGATCCGGGATCTCGTCCGGTTCCGGGATGTCCGGCGCAGGTGCCGAAGGCTCGCGCCGGGGCTCGCCGTCGACGCCCGTCTCGAGCGATGCGTTGCGGTGTTCCGCCGAGCCGAAGCGGTCGAGCATCCTGTGCCGTGCCGTCACGACGAGCCAGCCGGCCGGATTGTCCGGAACTCCATGGACGGGCCACGAGCGCAGCGCCCGCTCGAGCGCATCCTGCAGGCAGTCCTCGGCGAGCGCGATGTCGCGCGTACCGGCTGCCAGCACCGCGAGCATGCGTCCGTACGACTCGTGCACGGCGGCGTCGAGGGCATCCCCGACGGATGCCTGCGTCGCGCCGTGCCCTCCACTGGTCGCAGCGCTCTCGGCGTCCTCGCTCGCGTCGTCGTCCGAAACGGCGTCGTTCGAAACGGCGTCGTCCGCGTCGCCGCCGCGCCCCGACCCGGTCAGCCCGGCCACACCCACTGGCCGTCCACGAGCGAGATCGCGGAAGGCCGCACCTCGATCACCCCGTATTGCGCCCCCGGGCACTTCTCCGCCCAGGCGAGTGCCGCATCGAGGTCGGGCACATCGATCACGAACGTGCCTGCGAGCTTCTCCTTCGTGTCGGCGAACGGGCCGTCCTGTACCGCCAGTCCGCCGTTTCGCAGGGTGACCTGTGTGGTGTCGGCGACCGGACGCAGGATCTCGCCCGCCACCAGCACGCCCGCCTTCGCGAGCGCCTTGCCGTATTCGTCGAAAGCGACCCTGAACGGCTCCATGTCTTCTTCGGAGACTCCGGCATCCTGGGCTTCCAGGCTGTGCAACAGCAGTGCGTACCGCATTTCGTCATCCTCTCATCGCACCGCCTCGCGCGGTGCTGACGAAGGGATGACGGCCGAGCGGCATCCGGATCGACACGGATGCCGTGATCAGTCGTGTTTGCGGCGTTGCCGCTCGACAACTTCAATCGGCTCGGCAAAGCGAGCGTGCCTGCTTCACCGGACCTTCCCTATCGCTATCCCGTCCGCCGCTGCTCGGCGCGCGGGCCCCTTCGCGATGGGGCCTGATCAATCAATTGTTCGAGAGATTGTTGCCACACTCGTAGAACGCCGTCGTGAGGTTGTCGATCGCGTTCAGCGCCGCGTCGTCGCCTCCGTAGTTCAGCGCGTAGATCGCGAAGGTGAGGTTCGTACCGTCTTTCGCGTGAATGACGCCGGCGAGCGTGCGCGAGGTGTTGATCCATCCGGTCTTCGCATTCACGTGCCCGACGGCGTTCGATGAGAACGAGCCGTCGAACCGGCCGTAGCCGGGCCCGAGCGTTCCGGTCTTGCCTGCGATGGGCATCCCGTCGTAGATGTCGCCGAGCGAACCCTGCCGGTTCAGCACCTTCACCAGGAACTGCGTGAGATACGACGCCGGAACCCTGTTGTCGGCGCTCAGCCCTGAGCCGTCCGCGAAGTACAGCCCGTTCTCCGAGATGCCGTAGGCCTGCAACCCCTTGAGCGTGCCCGCGTTGATCGCCGAGAAGCTGTTGCCCGCGCCGGTCTTGATCGCGACCAGGCGCGCCAGCTCCTCCATGATCGTGTTGTCCGAGTACGTCAGCGCCTGTTCCGCCAGCGCGGACACCGGCTGCGACAACACCTGACCCAGCTGCTTGGCGCCGGCCGGTGCGGTGCCCTGGCTGATCGAGATGTTGCCGCCGAGGTCGTCGGCGAGCGCGTTCGCGGCGCGTCCGGCCGGGTCCGTGCTGCGCGGCGACTCCACCGCGGTCGGGTCGTCGCGGTCGCCGTCCACCATGAACGATGTCATGTACGGCGTGGAGCCCTCGACCACGCGCTCTTCGTGCTCGTCCCAGCTCGGCAGCCAGACGGGTCCCGAGTACAGCGACGTGTCGACGACGAGCGAGGTGATCGGCTTACCCGCGTTCGACGGGTCGGATGCCCATGCTTGCTTCACCTGGTTCGCCAGGTCGTCGAGATGGGGCGCGTTCGTGTAGAAGGACTGCTCACCTGTGGGAAGCCTGGTCAGCGTGACGTCTCCGCCGCCGATCACGACCACCTGGCCGGGCTGCGATCCCTTCACGACGGTGGTGGGCACACGATAGTCGGGACCGAGCACGCTGAACGCGGCCGCCGCGGTGAGCATCTTGAGCACACTGGCCGTCGGTGCCGGGTTCGAGCCGTTGCGGTCGAACAGCACCTCGCCAGTGGATGCGTTCATCACCTGCGCCTCGAGCGTGCCGAATCCGCTGTCGCCCGCGTACGAGGCAACGGAACACGTACGGATCTTGCTGGCCGCGGGCGCTGGGCTCGGCGTCGGCCGCACGGTCGGCTTGACAGTCGGCGTGGGAGTCGGCTTCGTCGACGCGATCGCACTGACCGCTCGCGCAGGCGACGTGGCAGCGCCGATGCCGAACGAGAGCCCGCTGAGCACGACGACGCCGGCGGCGATGCCCGCGATCAGCGAGGTGCGCGGGTTGTTCCGGATCCAGGTGAGGATGCCCGCCAGCGGCCCGTTCCCTCGTCCCGGTCCCCCGGCTCCCGTGCCGCCCGAGCCGGTTCCTCCCGAGCCAATGCCGCCGCCGTTGCCGCCGCCGTGACCTCCAGCACCGTGGCCGCCCAGGCCGGAGCCGCCTGGGCCGGAGCTCGAACCACCCGATGCGCGACCTGCACCTCGTGAGGCGAACGCGGCGCCGATTGCAGCGAAGACGTCGGCGAACGGGCCCTTGCCCCCGCTTCTGTCCGCGGGCGCGGGTGCGCCGTCCGCGTCATCCAGCGAAGACGATTCCGCCGCGGCGATATCGCGCGCCCGGAGCGGAACGTTCTCAGCATGCGACGCCGGCCCACGCTGGGTCGGTGATGGGGCGACGCCGACCGCGGACACTTGCTGCGGGTCGACGGGCCCACGAGCATCCGGGGCGAACCAGGAGAATGAGTGAGGAGCCGTCGGCGGGGAAACCGCAGTCGAAGCAGGCGCCGGGTGCTCGACCGGCGGCGGGACGACGGGCTGCACGATCGGCATCGTCGGCGCCGGCTGCATCGTCGACGCCGCCGGCTGGATCGCCGTCGGCGGAACAGTCGACTGCGTGACAGGGGCGCCGGGCTCGACGACAGGATTCTCCTGCGTCTGGTCGCCGAGGAGCGCGCTCAAGCCGAGCGCGTCGAAGGCCGATTCGGTGGGATCGCCCTGGCGACGATCACGGCGCGACTGGGGGGACTCGTCGTGCATTCCGCCGAGTGTACCGAGGGCGCCTGTGAGAGCTCGGAACAGGCGGACAGCTCCGCATGAAGCGGCATTCAGTGGGGTGTGAGGTCGTCGTGCCGGGCTACTGCTGGCGGATGGCGCTCACGACATGATCCCTTGGAGTGCCGCCCACTGCAGCAGCATGATGGTCTTGCCGTCGACGATCGTCCCGTCGGCGATCATCTGGAGCGCTTCGCGGAACGGCAGTTCGAGGATCTCGATGTCTTCGCCCTCGTCGGCGACCCCTCCTCCGGCGTTGACGCGATCGGCGGGGGTGTATTCCGCGGCGTAGAAGTGCACGCATTCGGTGACGGAGCCGGGGCTCATGTACGCGTCGAACACGTGGGTCAGGTCGCGCACCTCAACACCGAGTTCTTCACGTGCTTCCCGGCGAATCGCCGTCTCCGGGTCGTCTTCGTCGAGCAGACCCGCGGCGGCCTCGATCAGCATGCCGTCAGGGTGATCGTTCACGTAGGCGGGGAAGCGGAACTGCCTCGTCAGTAGGACCGTGCCACGTGTCGGATCGTGGAGCAGGATCGTCGCACCATTGCCCCGATCGTAGGTTTCGCGCTGTTGAGTCGACCACAGGCCGTTGCGCCCGCGGATATCGAACGTGGTGCGCCGCAACACATGCCAGCCGTCCGACGTGATCTCCACATCGCGAATGACGACGTCTGGGTTCCGGTCGAGGCTGCGGCCGACCTGGTCCAAGCCGGTGCGGCCGCGACCGTCAGGCAGACCACTGCCAGGCAAGTTGCGCACATTTCGACGGTAGTGCACGCGGGAATGCTCCGATCGCTCGCAACCGGGATCCGGCTGCGTGTCTGAGGTTGACTCCGGATTCCGGACGCTGACCGGGCGGGTTCCGCGGGTTCGCGGCCCGGCCGGGGTCAACCTCAGTCACAGGCATACTCGTGGCAGGCGGACACGTCTTCCATTAGTGGCTGCCAGGCTACGGCGAGTGTTCAGCCTGCCCCGATTCTCCAGCACCACCGACAGATGGCTCCAGGGTCCCACTCAGCGCACGACGAAGGATCCCACTCAGGGCATCTTGTTCAGCTTCGGATGAGGGCCTTCGACGTGGACCAGAGTCGTTCTGCCGCCGCCGGGTCGAGCGCCCACGCTTTTACACCGTGAGGATGGTCGGCGAGGCTGGCATCGTTCGGGACGGTGTATGCCTCCTGGCCGTCGTCGAGATAGTGTCCACCGGTGCCGGCGAACTCTGGTCGAACGGCTGCGACGACGGTCGTCGACGCTCCTTGCTCGATCGTCTTGTAAGTGAAGACCCCCGCCGCCTCTGCGGCGTTCAGTGAGGCCTTCTGGGCGGGGGTGAAGTTGCGTTGGAGACCGGTGGCCACCCCGCCGGGATTGACGGCGTTCGCGACGATTCCGTCGGAAGCCCAGCGGCGGGTCGCTTCGACGGCGAAAAGGGAGTTCGCGGTCTTGGCTTGGGCGTATGCGATCTGCGGGTCGTAGTCGCGATGGCTGAACTGGAGATCGTCGAAATCGATGCCGGCTCGCATGTGAGCTGTGGAGCTGAGTGACACGACGCGTGCCCCTTCGCGGTCCGCGGCCCCCGCTGAGAGAGCGGCGTGCAAGCCCGTGGCGAGCGCGAAGTGGCCGAGATGGTTCGTCGCGAGTTGCAGTTCCCAGCCCTCCGGGGTGCGCTCGAGATCACCGGTCACGAGGCCGGCGTTGTTCACGAGGAGGTGCAGCGGGCCCTCCCATGCCTCGACGAAACGAGCCACGGATGCCTGATCTGACAGATTCAATGCGCCGACCCGGGGACGGATCGCAACCCCGGTGCCCCAGATCTCTCGTTCGACCGCAGCTCCCGCTGCCGGGTTGCGCACGGCGAGGGTCACCTCCGCTCCGGCGGCAGCGAGAGCTCGCGCGGTCTCTCTGCCGAGCCCGGACGTCGCGCCGGTAACGATGGTACGGAGGCCAGCGAGGTCGACCCCGGAGAGGACGTCTGCGGTTGTGCTGTCTGCAGTGAAGGGGGTGGTGATGAGCTGAGAAGGGGGCATACCGGGACTATACGCAATATTCACTGCGTGTCTAGTACGTTCACTCTTGGGTACGCTGGCGGGGTGATGACACCACGTGAAGATGTACTGGGCGGCGGGCTGGACCGGCGGCGGGCGGTTCTGGAGTCTGCGTTGCAGACCTTCTCCCGGTTCGGGTATCAGAAGACGTCAATGGATGACGTTGCGAAGGCTGCCCATATCTCTCGACCGGGCCTGTACTTCCTCTTCGACTCGAAACCCGCCCTGTTCCGAGAAGCAATCACGCACGCCTTGGATCGTGACCTCGACCTCATCGCACGTGAACTCAACGCTTCGAACCGCTCCCTTTCGGCCCGACTGACCGCCGCCTTCGATATTTGGGGGAGCTCGTACATCGGGCCATTGAGCCGGGACGTGCCCAGGGCCGTCGACGCCGACTCTTCTCTTCTCGGATCAGTGCTCGATGACGCCCCGCAGAGATTCGAGGAACTCGTCGTCGAGGCCATCACCACAACCAGCCCGGCCGATAGCGTCGCGCGAACCAGAACACTCATCAGCGCCTCGATCGGCATCAAGTACCAAGTCACGACTCGAGAGGAATACCTCGATCGCATCACCGTCGCGGTGGGGCTCCTGCTGCAATGACGCAACGCGCCCAGTCAAGCAGTCTGAAATGCCGCTACTACACGCCCGCAAGCCGGTCCGCCTCCCACTGAACATCGTGCAGGCCGGGATGGCGACCCCGATGGCCTATGGATCTCAGGTGCTCGTACGACCCACCCGATGAGCCGAGCGCCAACCGCAACAGCCAAACCGAATACTCACGGAGTGGTACCTGAACACTGATTCGATGCGAATGCGCGTTCAATGGCGGGGAACCGACCCGAGCGAGCCGCCGGGGCGGCGGGTCAGCGTTCCTGCGGGTACACCAGCCCGATCTGTGCGCGCACCGCGTCAAGGGTGCGCATGATCGAGACCGACTCCCGGGGCGACATGATGTCGCTGGCGATGCGCCCCTCAGCGATCAGCCGCTCGGCCTCGCGCGCCTGGAACTGCTTTCCGGCGCCCTTGATGCGCGTCTTGTACTCCTCGAGCACCTCGTTCCCCTCACCGATGACGCGGAAGTTCGTCGGCGTGTACCAGACGCTGTCGATCTCGATGCGGGCATCCGTTCCTACGATCGATGCCGTATTCATCCCGCGCAGGTCGAGTGCGCATCGGGTCACGGCCAGCGCCCGGTCTCCGTAGCCGAAGATGGCGTCGGTAGCGGCATCCGCTCCGGTGGCTTCGAATCGGGCGGATGCCTTCACCGTCGCAGGTTCGCCGAGCAGCATCGAGGCGAACGAGATCGGATACACCCCGAGGTCGAGCAGCGCGCCGCCTCCGAGCTCGAGGGCGTTGATACGGTGCCTCGGATCGCTCGGCAGCAGCTGCATGTGGTCGGCGCTGAACTCGCGAACATCGCCGAGCGTGCCCTCGGCGACGATCTCGCGGATGCGCTCCACGTGCGGCAGGAACCGGGTCCACATCGCCTCGAGCACGAGCAGCCCGAGGCCGGCGGCGAGGTCCACGATGCGCTGCGCCTCGGCCGCATTCAACGTGAACGGCTTCTCCACAAGCACGTGCTTGCCCGCACGCAATGCCAGCTCCGCGTTGGCGGCGTGCTCGGGGTGCGGCGTGGCGATGTACACGATGTCGACGTCGTCATCCGCGACAAGCTGCTCATACGAACCGTACGAGGTGGGGATGTCGAATTCGTCGGCGAAGGCATCCGCCCGTTCCTGGGTGCGGGAACCGACGGCCGCGACATCGTGCTCGTCGTCGAGCAGCTCCCTTGTGAACGTGTGGGCGATGCCGCCGGTGCCCAGGATGCCCCATCGGATGTCGCCCATCGCTCCCCCAACGTGTTCGCCGCCGAGACGCGAAGAGGGCCCCTTTTCGAGACCCTCTTCGTGTTGGAGCCGCCTGAGAGAATCGAACTCTCGACCTTCTCATTACGAGTGAGACGCTCTGCCGACTGAGCTAAGGCGGCGTGGCGCAGTCGCCCGCGCGCACAGCAGACAAGCCTAGCGGATTCCGTGCACCCTTCTGACCACCCGGGTTCGGCCATCGCGGCTCACGCCGCTCGCTTGCTCAATCGGTTCGGCGACGCGAGCAAGCTCGCATCGCTCTGCGCGGTTCGGCGACGCGAGCAAGCTCGCATCGTTCTGCACGTTCGGCGACGCGAGCAAGCTCGCATCGCTCTGCGCCGAATGGCCGCTAGCGGCCTCTAACGGGTCTCGTCGCTCACCAGCTCGTGCAGCTCTCCGAACGAGTCCATCAGCCGGTCCGACAGCGCGCCATGGCCGCCGGTCTCGGCCCAGCACGTCCACGCGTGCCGGATGCCGGCGAACGCCACGTACGTCACCAGCCGCGCCCTGCTGTGGAGGCGTTCGGGGTCGTCTGCCAGCATCCCGTCGTCGCGCCTGAGCCGCCGCTCCACCACCGAGACCAGCTCCAGCTCGAGCTGCTTCATGTTGGCCATGCGCAACGTGAACAGGTACGGATGCTCACGCAATAGCCTGCGCCGCAACGCCTCGATGTCGGCGCCGTCGGGGTTCGGCTCCTGGTCGACCGTGGACAGCAGCAGATCGCGGATGCTCTCCAGCATCGGCTGCTCTTGCCCCGCCGTCACGAACCGCGCGATCGCTTCCTCGTCGGGCATCTCGGGAACGTCGCCGATCACCGCGGCTTCCTTCGTGGGGAAGTAGTTGAAGAACGTGCGCGGCGAGACACCGGCCGTGTGGCTGATCTCTTCGACCGTGACGCCGTCGAATCCGCGCTCCAGCGCGAGCGTGAGCACAGCGCGCTGGATCGCGTTGCGGGTCGCGAGTCGCTTGCGCTCGCGGACACCGCCGCGCGCGGGGGCGGAGGTCGTGGCGATCACGCACCCATTATTGCAGTCAGTGCAAAGTACGGTCGAGAATGATGCCCGCGCACCGATCGGCCACGAACGGTCAGCATTCCGGATCGCTCTTCGGCACGGTGCCGTTCACGAAGAACCCGTCTACCGCATCGTTCACGCACGAGTTCGACTTGTTGTACGCCGTGTGGCCGTGCCCGTGATACGTGACGAGGTGGCCGCTGTCGAGCTGGTGCGAGAGGTTGACCGCCCACTGGTACGGGGTCGCGGGGTCACCGGTCGTGCCGACCACGATGATCGGCGGTGCGCCCGCCGCGTGGATCGGTGCCTCCTGCCGGGTCGGCTTGTACGGCCAGACGGCGCACCCGATGTCGCCGTATGACATGTACGGGCCGATCACGGGCGCCGCTTTCGTCAGTTCCGCCGCCTGCTTGCGCATCGTGGCGGGGTCTGCATCCGACGAATAGTCGAGACAGTTGATCGCCGTGAAGGCTTCGGTCGAGTTGTCCGAGTAGGTTCCGTCCGAGTTCCGGTTGTAGTAGGCATCCGCGAGGATGAACGCCACCCGCGCACTGCCGTGCATGACGTCTTTGAACAGACTGTCCAGTGCACTCCAGGCCGAAGCGTCATACAGGGGATAGATGATCGCGGTGACCATGGTGTCCGCGCCGAGCTCGCGGCCATCGGAGTTGCGGATGGGGCTGGCATCCAGCGAGGCCAGCAGGTTCGACACGGTCGACAGTGCGTCGTCGAGCGAGCCGGAGAACGGGCATCCCTTGCGCGTGAGGCAATCGGTCAGATATGAGCTCAGCTCCTGCTCGAAACCCTTCGACTGGCCGAGGTTCACGTCGAAGCTCGTCGACGACGGGTCGAGCGCGCCGTCGAGAACCATGCGGCCCACACGCTTCGGGTAAAGGCCGGCGTATGTGGAGCCGAGAAGCGTTCCGTAGGAGTAGCCGAGGTAGTTGAGCTTCGCGTCGCCGAGCGCGGCGCGCAGCACGTCGAGGTCTCGCGCGGCGCTCGTCGTGCCGACCTGCCCGAGCAGCGGGCCGGTGTTCTGTTGGCAGGCTGCGGCGAATGCGGATGCCTCGCGCGTGGATGCCTGGATCCACGCGTCGGACCCGCGCTGCCCCGGCGTTATGCCGAAAACGTAGGAGTCCATCTGCTTGGCGTCGTAGCACTTGACCGCCGTGGATGCACCGACCCCGCGTGGGTCGAATCCAACGATGTCGTAGTGCTCTTGAAGGTTCTTGTCGACCGCGTAGTCCAGGCTGTCGCGCACGAAGTCGACACCGGACGCGCCTGGTCCGCCGGGATTGACGAGCAACGAACCGAGCCGCTTTCCGGTGGCATAGTGCCTGATCAGCGCGAGTTCGATGCTTCCGGAGCCGGGATCCGACCATGTGAGCGGCACCTTGGCCTTCGCACACTGGAACTTGCCGCACGTGCTCCAGTCCAGATGCTGCCCATAGAACGGGGCCAACGCCGACGAGACCTTCTCGGGCCGCGGGGTCGAGGTGACCGGCCCGCGCGTGACCGGGAAGCATCCGCTCAGGGCCAGCGACAGCGTCACCGCGATCGCCGCGACCACCCCCGAACGGCGCCAGCGCCTCGATCGCGTCATCGGATATCCCTTCCCGCCCCGTCGGCGGTTCGCGGTCGTCGCGCGGTCACGAGCATGGCCTCCAATGCCAGCGCGGGCGCGACGTTTCCGTCGATGCGCTCGCGTGCCGCCTGCACGGCATCCATCGTGGCGAGCGTGGCGGCGGCACTGGATGCACGCGCCGCCGCGCGCAGCCGGTCGCCCAGTTCCGCGTTCACCAGCTCGGCTCCGGCGTCGAGCTGCAGCGTGAGAGTGTCGCGATACAGCGAAAGAAGATCGGTCAGGATGCGGTCGATGCCGTCGCGGAGACTCCGCGTGGCACGGCGCTTCTGGTCGTCCTCGAGTTGGCGCAGCTGTGCTCGCAGGCCGGGCGGAACGGGTCCGCCCTCCTGCACGCCCAGCGACTGCAGTGTGTGCGCCCGCTCTTCGGCGTCCCGTTCCTCGGTGATGGCCTTCGCGTCGGCTCCCGCGATCTCCAGCAGCCGTGCAGCGCCCGCGATGACATCGGCGACGGTGCGGATGCCCAGCGCGAGCTCGAGGGTCTCCTCACGCCGTGCCCGCGCCTCTTCGTTCGTGGCCAGCCGGTGCGCCATTCCGATGTGGCTCTGAGCGTGCCGGGCTGCGCGCTCGGCGATGTCGCCCGCCACCCCGTCGCGCCGCTCGATGAGATCGGCGACGTCGGCGACCGACGGAACCCTCAATCGCACAGTACGCACACGCGAGCGCACAGTCGGCAGCAGATCGGCGTCGCTCGGCGCGCAGAGGATCCACACCGTGCGTTCCGGCGGCTCCTCCAGCGCCTTCAGCAGAACGTTCGATGTACGCTCCGACATGCGGTCGGCATCCTCGATGACCATGACGCGGTAGCGGCTCACCGAGGGCGAGAATTGCGAGCTGGAGACCAGCGAGCGCACCTCGTCGATCGAGATGATGACGCGCTCCGTGCTGAGCACGCTGAGGTCGGGATGGGTTCGCGCCTGCACCTCGCGCGTGGTGGCCGTATCGCCGTCCGGACCATCGGGGCTGAGCAGGGCGGCCGCGAACGCATAGGCGAGGTTCGAGCGACCCGAGCCAGGCGGGCCGGTGATCAGCCAGGCGTGCGTCATCGCGGCGGATGCCGTCGCCGCGACTGCTGCGCGCAGTGTCGCGATCGCCGCCGGTTGGCCGGTCAGGTCGCCCCACACGGAGAATCCGTCGACCAGCGACGGCCTCACCGGGGTCTGGGCAGCTGGCATGATTCGACGCTACCCGGTGCGTCCGTCGGCGCCCGACGCTCCAGGAGCAGCGGGGCCGGACGGGTGGCGCGGCGCGATTCCGCGCGCGGCGAGCAGTTCGTCGACGTGCGCTCCGATCCGTTCGGCGAGGGATTCGGCGGATGCCGCACCGTCGACGACGAGAAAGCGGTCGCGTTCCACTTCGGCCAACGCGAGGAAGGCGGTGCGCACCCTGGCGTGGAACTCGCCCGTCTCGGCCTCCAGTCGGTCGAACCGCTTGTTCGCGGCGTCGAGGCGGCCACGGGCATCCGTCTCGTCGATATCGAGCAGCACCGTGAGGTCGGGCAACAGATTCTCGGTCGCCCAGAGCGAGAGCTCCCGGATCTCGGCGGCGTCCAGCGCCCGCCCGACGCCCTGGTAGGCGACCGAGGAGTCGAGGTAGCGGTCCTGCACGACGATGGTTCCTGCCTCCAACGCCGGCCGCACCATGGTGGCGACGTGATGCGCGCGGTCCGCGGCGTAGAGCAGCGCCTCCGCCCGCGGAACGATATCGCCGTGATGATGCAGCACGAGCTCGCGGATCTCGAGCCCCGCCTCTGTTCCGCCGGGTTCCCTGGTGTGCAGCACGTCGTAGCCGGCCGTCGCGAGCCGTGTCGCCAGCAAGGATGCCTGTGTCGACTTGCCCGACCCGTCGCCGCCCTCGAATGTGATGAAGAGGCCGCGCGCGATCTCGCCGGGCCGCGACAAGTGCGTCACGAGGCCGTGCCGGGTTTCTTCGAGCTCGTCGACTTCGGTGTCCCGGTCTTCTTGGCGGCGGGCTTCGTGGATGCCTTCTTCGCGGCCGATTTGCCCGCGGCCGTGGTGGTGGTCGCCTTCGCTGCCGCCGTCTTGGTGGTGCGGCGGGTCGTTCCGGTGCGCTTCACCGGGCCCTTGGCGCGCTTGTCGGCCAGCAACTGCACGGCACGCTGGAAGTCGATCTCTTCGACGGACTCCCCGCGCGGGATGGTCGCGTTCGTCTCCCCATCCGTGACGTACGGGCCGAACCGGCCGTCCTTCACCCGCACCGGCTTTCCGCTGACCGGGTCCGCGTCGAACTCCTTGAGCGCGCTGGATGCCCGTCGCGCCCCGTATTTCGGTTGAGCGAAAAGCTCGAGCGCGCCGGACAGGTCGATGTCGAAGATCGCATCCTCGCTCGGCAGCGACCTCGTGTCCGTCCCCTTCTTCAGATAGGCGCCGTAGCGACCGTTCTGCGCCAGGATGGGTTCGCCCGACTCGGGGTCCCCTCCGACGGTGCGCGGCAGGTCGAGCAGCTTGAGCGCGGTCTGCAGGTCGACACCGGCGGGATCCATCGACTTGAACAGCGACGCGGTGCGCGGCTTCTCCGCCTTGGCGGCCTTCGCCTTGGATGCCTTCTTCTTGGGGGCGCTGACCTCACCGGTCTCGAGATCCACGACCGCGTCCACCGCGTCGGTGATGTCGACCGAGTCCGGAACCGGGGCCTCTTCGGCCTCCAGCTCTGTGACATACGGCCCGAACCTGCCGTCCTTGACCACGATGAGCTTGCCGTTCGCCGGGTTCACGCCGAGTTCGCGGTCGGACTGCACAGGAGCCTCGATGAGTTCCTTTGCCTTCTGCGCGGTGAGTTCGTCGGGGGCGAGATCCAGCGGGATGTTGACCCGGCGCGGCGTCGCATCCGTTCCGGCTCCCGGATCGATCACCTCGAGGTAGGGGCCGTATCGGCCGATACGAAGCGTGATGTCGTCGGTGACGCGCACCGAGTTGATCTCGCGGGCATCGATCTCGCCGAGATTGTCGACCACCTGGCGCAGTCCCCTGCGATCTCCGCTGCCGAAGTAGAAGCCCTTCAGCCAATCGGCTCTGGTCTCGACCCCGTCGGCGATGCGGTCGAGGTCGTTCTCGAGCTCGGCCGTGAAGTCGTATTCGATGAGGTCGCCGAAGTGGTCCTCAAGCAGTCGCACGACGGCGAATGCGATCCAGTTCGGCACCAGGGCTTGGCCTTGGACGGTCACGTAGCCGCGGTCGACGATGGTCGAGATGATGGCGGCGTACGTCGACGGGCGCCCGACGCCGAGTTCCTCCATGCGTTTGACGAGGCTCGCCTCCGTGTAACGCGGCGGCGGCGACGTCTCGTGGCCCTTCGCTTCGACCTCGCCGACGACGAGAGCCTGGCCCTCCGTCAGCGGTGGCAGCTTGGACTCGTCGGGGGCCGCATCCGCGTTGCGCTCCTCGTCGCGGCTCTCCTCGTAGGCCTGCAAGAAGCCGCGGAATGTGATCACCGTGCCGCTGGCCGTCAGCTCGGCGATGGTGCCGTCGAGAGCGCCCTCGTGCACGCGGGCCGCGATCGTGACCGAAGCGGTCTGTCCTTTCGCGTCCGCCATCTGCGAGGCGACCGTGCGCTTCCAGATCAGTTCGAACAGTCGCAGTTCGTTGCCGTGCAGTACTGAGGCCATCTGCGCCGGCGGACGCCACGTTTCACCCGCAGGCCGGATGGCCTCGTGCGCCTCCTGGGCGTTCTTGCTGCGATTCGGGAAGGTGCGCGGCGCGGCCGGGATGGAGTCAGCGCCGTAGAGCGCCTGCGCCTGGGCGCGGGCGGCATTCACCGCCTGCGCCGACAAGGCCGTCGAGTCCGTGCGCATATAGGTGATATGCCCGTTCTCGTACAGAGATTGCGCAACGCTCATCGTCTGCCTCGCGGTGAACCGCAGCTTGCGCGCGGCCTCCTGCTGCAGGGTGGAGGTCGTGAACGGCGCTGAGGGCTTGCGCGTCAGCGGCCTGGTCTCGAGTTTCGCCACCGTGACGGCCGTGGACGACTGCCGCAGGGCATCCGCGAGCACTCCGGCCGAGCTCTCGTCGAACACGCGAGCCTCGCTCTTGAGCTGGCCGCGGTCGTCGAAGTCGCGTCCGGTGGCGACCCGCTTACCGTCGACGCGGCTGAGGCGAGCGTTGAACGACTGGGCATCGGAGCCGGCCGCCAGCTGTGCGAACAGATCCCAATAGGATGCCGCGACGAACGCCATGCGCTCACGCTCGCGGTCCACGACGAGTCGGGTCGCCGGGGACTGCACCCGTCCAGCTGAGAGACCCTGCCGCACCTTGCGCCACAGCACGGGCGAGACCTCGTAACCGTAGAGCCGGTCGAGGATGCGACGGGTCTCTTGCGCGTCGACCAATGACATGTCGAGGTCGCGGGTGTTGTCCTTGGCCTGCTCGATGGCGTCCTTCGTGATCTCGTGGAACACCATGCGCTTGACCGGCACCTTGGGCTTGAGCTCCTCGAGCAGGTGCCAAGCGATCGCCTCGCCCTCGCGATCTTCATCGGTGGCGAGCAGCAGTTCGTCGGCGCTCTTCAGCAGCTTGCGCAGCTTCGCGACGACGCTGCGCGCCCGGTCGGAGACGACGTAGTGCGGCTCGAAGCCGTTGTCGACGTCGACACCGAACTGTCCGAACGCCCCGCGCTTCTTCTCAGCCGGAATGTCTTTGGGCTCGATGAGGTCGCGGATATGCCCGACGGATGCCTCGACCGTGTACCCGGCTCCCAGATACTTCTCGATCGACTTGACCTTGGTCGGTGACTCGACGATGACCAGCTTGTTCCCTGGCACCTGTCTCCTTACCTCGACTCCTGTACGGATGTCGACTGCTGCTTGCTCCGGCTGTTGTGCTGCCGGCTTCGGCGGCCTTCGAGTGTTCGAACTGATGGGCGGTGGACCGTGGAACCAGTGCGCCTGGCCCTGATCAGCGGATCGTCGATCAGGATTCCTCAGCGTGCGTCTTCGCATCGACCGATGGTCGTGGGATCCCACGAGTTCGGCACGCGGACCCTGTCCATGCGCCTGCCTCGCTCCGACCCGCAAAGCTCCGGTCCGCAAGTTCGGACCCGGCAGTGCGGTCGCCGATCCCCCGCTCTCCCCCGATCGCGTGACCGGCTCGCCCTGTCGAGTCGAGCCGCGCCGCTCATCAGGCACACCATACACACGTTCTCCGGCCGACTGCCTAATCTGCGTCGCCGTCGTACTTCCCGCCATGACGAGATGAGTCCAGCCCCGGTTGCGTAAGGGTTGACCGCCGAGGCGGGCGGAGGACAATGACAACATGGGTACTTCATCGAGCGGTGCCTACACCGCGAAGCTGACCGACGGACCGCTTGAGGGCAAGACCGTCACCACGGGCTTCCTGGAATCCGGCGAGCCCCAGCCGCGGATCGAGATCCCGGCATCGAACGGCGACAAGCGGTACGTGTACACGCGCTCAGGGGGCGTCGAGTACGCATCGGACTCCGGCGACTCCGATCGCCCGACAGCGGTCGACTACCGCTACATCGAGGCCGTCTTCGGCTGATCGGCAGCGCGGAACCGCTCACCCTGCGCCGCCGACGCCGCGATTCCGTTGCGCCATCAGCGGGCGTCGCTCGGCGGCCCCGCTCTCGCCCAGACGGTTATCGGGACGCCCCCGATGTCGCGCTCGGCTTCGACCAGAGCGACGAGACCGTCGACGGAGCAGGAGCCCAGCCGCGCCCCATTGAGTAGTGCGGCCTGATCCGCTCGGTCGCAGGGTGCGCCGGCCACGCGCCCGCTCGCGGTGTCGGCGGCAGCGAGCGCGGCCGCATCCGCTGCTGCCGACACGTGCTGCTTCGCCGCGAGCAGCGCGCAGGCGCCAACGGCCGCTGCACTCGCCACCATCAGTACGGCCAGAAGCCCGACGACGACCAGGGTCGCCGATCCACGTTCCTGTCGGCCGGCCGCGCGCCGTTCCGACCGCCTGAGCGAGCGCCCTTCAGCCCGCCCAACCGAGCGGCATTCATCCCGCCCGAGCGAACCGCATTCGGCACGCCCTGGCGAGCCGCCTTCGGTTCGCCAGGGCGATTCCTTCGCTCCGGTCATCGGCCGGCCCCCTGCCGTTCGGCCGCCGCATCGTCTCCGAGCGCGCATCCCCTGCTCCGCACTGTGAGACCTGTCAGCGCAGCCGGCCCCGCGGCATTCTGAGCCAGAGCGACACAGACGAAATCTCCGCTCCGGCCTACCGACACCGCCGACCGCCCGACCGCTCCCGCGATGTTCGAGCGTGCTACGCCTTCTCCGTCTCCTCGGGCGAGCGAACGGGCGCCGTCGGCGGCCGCATCCGTGAGCCGGGCCTGCTGAACAACAACCTCGATGGCACCGAGGCCGAATGCCAGAACGAGAAGTACGGCCGGAACGATCGCGGCGAACTCCGCCGTCACGCTGCCGCGCTCGCGGCCGAGCACTCGTCCGCGAACGATTCTGAGCTGAACACCCGTATCCGGTTCCGGCGCGCCGCCGGCAGCGTACGGCAGGGACGCTACGACGGTCGCCCGCAGCGACATGTCAGCCCGCCACAGTAAGTGCGCGACGCACGAGATCTGTCAGGATCCCGCGCACCTCGTCACCGCGAAGAATCAGCACCAGCATGCCGGCGAACCCGACCGCTGCCATGGTGGCGACTGCGTACTCCGCGGTGGCCGACCCGCGCTCGTCCGTCAGCACGCGTCGCAGCATCCTGGAACCTGCCGACCTCAGCAGGGCTCCCGTCGTTCGTTGTTCCGGTCGAAGCCGCATCGTCGGCGGTTTTCCGTGTTGCATGGTGTCCTCCTCGTGATCGTTTCTCGATGGATGCCGTCGATCGGCCGTCTCGCTTCGGTGAGACCGCGCTCCCAGATCGCGTCCGTCATTTCGAGCCTCGTTCGAAGGGCGATCCCTGCGAGCGCCGAACGTGCTATCGGTGTGAAGCGCTCAGATTCCGCGCAGTGTGGACGACAGGATCGACATCACGAGCGGAGCCACCGAGAGGAGCATGAACGCCGGCAGTACGCACACCGCCAGTGGTGCCATCAGACGCACGCCGAGCGCCGCCGACGTCGCCTGCGCACTGCTGCGCGCGTCGCGCCGCGCCTGCTCCGCCTCGGCTCGGAGCAGCTCGACGGTCCCCACTCCGGCGCGTTGCGCCAGCGTGAGCACGGAGTCGACCGCGTCGGAATCGGGCGGCGCGAGAGCGAAGCGGGTACAGGCATCCGCGACCCGTGCGAGCGCACCGGGGGCAGAGCCTCCACCGGTCATGGCAACGGCCACGAGTTCGATCGCGAGTCCCGGCATCCGGTCCCGAGGCGTGGCTCGTCGCAGCATTGCGCGGTTCCACGCTCGTGCGACAAGGAGCAGTGCCGCACCTGCGGCGAGGCAGCCGAGTCCGGCCGGCGTGGCGATGAGCGTGTGGAGCGTGTCGACGCCGAGTCCAGCGCCGAACAGGATGCCGACGGCCGGCAGCGCAAGCACCATCCGCGCGGTCGCGCGAGGCCCGGCCAGCGCCGTCTCCCGGTCGCGCTGCGTCTGGCCGAGGTCGCGCAATGAAGCGGCGAGGTCGCGAAGAGCCTCGGCGAGCGGTGCACCGGACTCGGTGGCAACCTGAAGCGCGACAGCGAGGCCCCGCCACGCTTCCCGCACGTCGGAGTCGGGCCGCCGTCTGATCCGGCCCTTCGATGCCGCGACCGCGGCGGCGGACGAGACGGCGATGGCGCGCGGCACATCGACCCCACGCCGCGCGGCATCTGCTGCTGCGCGGATCACGGCGTCCGTCACGGTGCGGGGCACGCCGCTTCCCGCACCCTCGGCGGAGTCGGCGAGCTCAGAAGCCTCGGAGAGATACCCCCACGCCGCAGCGGGCGGCACTCCGGCGGCGAGCAGTACCGCGAGGCGCCCGGCGACATCCGCGACCGCTTCGACGGCCGGCCGGCGCTGCGGCTTCATCGCTCGCGAGCTTCCTGCACGACCAGCCGGCCGGCGGCATCGATGCGGAAGGAGCCGCAGTGAGCGACGCGACGGATGCCGGCGACACGTTCCAGGTGCACCACCAGGTCGAAGGCGCTCACCGCTTGCCGTGCGACGGCCGAAGCATCCATCTCGGCGAGGGCGCCGAGCGCCTCCAGCCTGGCCGGCACGTCGTCGATGGAGTTGGCGTGCAACGTACCCGCCCCGCCGTCATGACCGGTGTTCAGCGCGGACATCAGGTCGCGCACCTCGGCTCCTCGGCACTCGCCGACGACGAGACGGTCGGGGCGCATCCGCAGCGCCTCTCGCACAAGCCGGTCCAGGCCGATCGCGCCGGCGCCCTCGAGATTCGCCTGCCGTGCCTCCATCGCCACGACATGCGGATGCCGCACGTGCAGCTCTGCGACGTCTTCGATGCAGACGATCCGCTCGTGCGGAGGTGCTTCGGCCAGCAGTGCGGAAAGAAGCGTGGTCTTGCCGCTCCCCGCGGCGCCGGTGACGAGAAGGTTCGCTCGCTGCCGGACGGCCGCTTCCAGCCGGCCCCGATGCGAAGCGAGCATCCCCACGGAGTCGAGCTCATCGAGGCTGAATCGGCCGGGCCGAGGCACGCGGATCGAGATCAGCGTGCCACCGGTGGACACGGGTGGGAGCACGACGTGAACCCGGATGCCCTCAGCCAGCCGCACATCGACGCAGGGATGCGCCTCATCGACGTGTCTGCCACCCAGCGCGACGAGTCGCACGGCGAGCAGGCGTAGCGATCGTTCCTCGCAGGACCACGTCGGATCGTGGACGGCCCCCGCTCCCACGTCGACCCAAAGCCCGTCTGGACCGTTGACGAACACGTCGGTGACCCCCGGCGCGGCGACGTACGGGGCGAGCGGCCCGAATGCCGACCAGTCCGAGCGGTCGAGGGATCCGGCTCCGTCGTCGTACTGTTCCCCTTCGCCCGACCCGTGCTCGAGAACCCCGTCAATGACCGACGCCCTGGTGCGGCCCTCTGGGCCCGTGGCCGCCTCGGGCTGCGGGGCGACGGGCGGCCGCTGGTCGTCGTTCAGCCGCGGGGTGAAGGCAGCGGCGACCGAGGGCAGCCCGACTGCGTCAAGGGCATGCGCATCCGCTGTGAACGCCGACGCCGACGGTGCGCAGGACTGCGCAGGCGACGACGCGGCCCCACGCCCCGGCGCTACGGGTGGGCGTGGCACGAACGGGACGGTAGAACTGCGTGAGCGGTGGGCGACGGCCATGGAGCGACGCTACGTGCGCAGTTCAACGGCCGGGCATCCGTTCGCGGTTCCGTGCGATTCGCTGTCGCCGGCCGGGTTGTGGACGGGGAGGGGGCCCGCACGTTAAAAGCAAGGGGCGGCACCTATTGGGGGGAACAGGTGCCGCCTCAGCGACGAGGGATTGGGGGGAATCGCTCTCGCCGCACGCCAGAATTATCATTCGGCCGATCGATAGTGTACGCCATAGGCGCGATCGCGCAAGAGGCAGTTTTCAAGGCCCTGCACGAGCCTCCCGACCTCGAGTTCAGCAGCGCACCGGCCCCGTTCGCGATCACCCTCAGGCAACCGGTATCGTCGTAGAGCGTTGTGCCAGCCGCCCACGTGACACACCTCGCGAAGGAGCGAAATCCATGTCTTCCGACACGATCGACAACCTGTTGCACGAGTCGCGCCGCTTCGCGCCCGATGCAGAGTTCGCCGCGAACGCCGTGGCGAAGCCGGAGCTGTACGAACAGGCCGCGGCCGATCGTCTGCAGTTCTGGGCCGATCAGTCCCGCAACCTGCTGCACTGGCACAAGCCGTTCACCCGCACGCTGGACTGGTCCAATCCGCCGTTCGCGAAGTGGTTCGACGACGGCGAACTGAACGTCGCATACAACTGTCTCGACCTGCACGTGCTGGCCGGCAACGGCGACCGCGTGGCGATCCACTGGGAAGGCGAGCCGGGCGACACACGAACCATCACGTACGCGGAACTCACGTCCGATGTGAAGCGTGCCGCGAACCTGCTCACGAGCCTGGGCGTGCGCGAAGGCGACCGCGTGGCCATCTATCTGCCGATGATCCCCGAGGCTGTCGTGGCGATGCTCGCCGTGGCGCGCATCGGCGCGGTTCACTCGGTCGTGTTCGGCGGTTTCAGCGCCGAAAGCCTGCGCCAGCGCATCGACGACGCCAACGCGAAGCTCGTGATCACGGCCGATGGCGGCTACCGCAAGGGCAACGTGTTCCCGTTGAAGAATGCGGTGGATGCCGCACTCGCCGACGGCGGGACGAACGTCGAGAACGTGCTCGTCGTGCGCCGCGGCGGCAACGACGTCGCGTGGTTCGAGGGGCGCGACCTCTGGTGGCACGAGGAGATGCCGCAGGTCGACGCGGACCACGAGGCGAAGCCGTTCGCGGCCGAGCATCCGCTGTACATCCTCTACACGAGCGGCACGACCGGTAAGCCGAAGGGCATCGTGCACACCTCCGGCGGTTACCTCACCCAGGCCGCCTACACGCACAAGACCGTGTTCGACCTGCACCCGGAGACGGATGTCTACTGGTGCTCAGCAGACATCGGCTGGGTCACAGGGCACACCTACGTGGTCTACGGTCCACTGGCCAATGGGGCGACGCAGTTGCTCTACGAGGGCACGCCCGACTTTCCCGAGCCCGGCCGCTGGTGGCAGCTCATCGAGAAGTACAAGGTGAGCATCTTCTACACGGCGCCCACGGCCATCCGCTCCTTCATGAAGCAGGGACGGCAGATTCCTCAGCAGTTCGACCTGTCGTCACTGCGCGTGCTCGGGTCAGTCGGTGAGCCGATCAACCCCGAGGCGTGGATCTGGTACCGCGAGGTCATCGGCGGCGACACGACACCCATCGTCGACACGTGGTGGCAGACCGAGACCGGCGCCATCATGATTTCTGCGCTGCCCGGTGTCACCACGCTCAAGCCCGGAAGCGCCCAGGTGCCCCTTCCCGGCATCTCCATCGATGTGGTGACGGATGCCGGTGAGTCGGTCGGCGCCGACGAGGGCGGCCTGCTCGTCGTCACGGAGCCGTGGCCGTCCATGCTGCGCGGCATCTGGGGCGACCCGGAGCGCTACAAGGAGACGTACTGGGCGAAGTTCGGCGACAAGTACTTCGCCGGCGACGGTGCCAGCAAGGACAAGGACGGCGAGATCTGGCTGCTCGGCCGGGTCGACGACGTGATGAACGTGTCGGGCCACCGACTGTCGACGGCGGAGATCGAGTCGGCCTTGGTCGCGCATCCGTTCGTGGCGGAATCCGCGGTGGTCGGGGCATCCGACGACACGACCGGGCAGGCCGTCGTGGCGTTCGTGATCATCAAGGGCAACCAGCGCGAGGCTGCAGGGGCGACGGATGTCAACACCGAGCTGCGCTCCCACGTCGCCCAGCAGATCGGTGCGATCGCGCGCCCGCGTGACATCTACGTCGTCGATGAACTGCCGAAGACTCGCAGCGGCAAGATCATGCGCCGTCTGCTGCGCGACGTCGCGGAGGGACGCCCGGTCGGCGACACCACGACCTTGGCCGACACCATGGTGATGTCGATCATCACGGAGAAGCTGAGCGGCCCGGTCCCCGTCGAGGACTGAGCCCGCCTGTCGGCGCCCTGGATCGCTGGCGGCCCTGGATCGCTGGCGGCCTGTACCGCTGGTGGCCTGGATGGCTGGCCGCCTGGGTCGTCGGCGGCCTGTATCACCTGCGGCCTGGGTCGCCTGCGGCCTGGATCGCCGGCGGCTTCCGTCGCCGGCTTGTATCGCGGGGCTTGCATCGACAGCTTGCATCGATGGGCCTCCCGCCCGCACGATGCGCCGGATGAATGAACCCATTCCATCCGGCGCATCGTGCGGTTTCCGGCAGATCTCGCTACCTCAACAGCAGATCTCGCCACCTCAACAGCCGATCTCGCCACCTGACGGCGACCGATCTCGCTAGATTGGCAACCTCTCGGTGCCGAGAATGCGGTCATCGCTCGTGCAAGCCCTGCGCGATGGCGCCTAGAACCTCGTGCTCCACCTGCTGCCACTGGTTCTCGACTCCCCACGAGGAGTACCTGAAGACTGTGCAACCCCGGAGGTTGAGCCGCCGATCCTGGGCGAGATCGCGCGCGCGCCGCTTCGGGTCTTGGTGTGGACCGAACCCATCGACCTGGATGACGAGGCTCTTGCCGATCAGGCCGTCGACCGGATGTCCGTCGATCACGACCTGCGGCTCGACGTGGACGCCTACTGCGGCCATCCGCACCCGGAACAAAGTCTCGCCGCCCGAGTCGGCTCGGCCGTCTGACGCAGCGACGACCGCCGCGAACCTTCCGCCGACGACAGCCGCCAGGCGACGCAACTCCTGCGGCGCGATCGCCTTGCTGTTGAGTGCGGAATCGAAGGTCGCGACGGCGTAGTCCAATGGCTGACATCGCGCGATGTGGAACAGCACGTTGGCAAGGGGTTCGACGGCGACGTCTCTGACGATCGGCACCGGACCCTGCGACCAGTGGGTGATGATGTCATCGCTTTTCGGGTGGTGCGCCGAATATCCCTCGGGAGCGGCAACGTGCAACCTCGCATCGCTGAAGGTCCACAACTTGCGCCGGTGCGCCTCCGTGACGCAGGTGAGTCGCGTGCCGATAGCCGCGGCGCGGATGACATCCGGCGACGCGCCGGGCAACGCGATTCGATTTCGACCGATCGCGATGAGACGGCCATGGGCTACCTCCGCGCGAATCCGATACGACGTGATGCCTGCACTCCGCAATGAGGATCGGTGCATCGCGCCGCCACGTTCACGAACCAGGGAAATGACATCCATGTACGCGAGCGTGCCCGTTCCGATACGGGCACGATGGCATCGAGCACGAACTGTGCAGAACCTTGCTTGCGCGCGCCTTGTGGACACGCAGCGTGCATCCCCGTCCCGCGCGTTTCCCACTGCGGTACGAAGTGTGCCTCACCGCGGCACGAGGTCGGCCGGAAAACACACGATCCGCCGGAAGCTTGCGTCGCATTTGTCCGGCGGACCCTACGCTTTCCGGCCGACCGTTCGATGGAGACCGTCCGTTCGACCGAGACCAACGTTCGATGGACACCAACGGTTCGACCGAGGCCAATCGTTCAATCGAGACCGACGGCTCGACCGAGACCAACCGCTCGACTGAGACCGACGACTCGACTGAGACCGTCCGCTCGACCGAGACCAACCGCTCGATGGAGACCGTCCGTTCGACCGAGACCAACCGCTCGGCCGAGGCCGATCGGTCGATCGAGGCCGATCGGTCGCTGGCGTCTGGCGATGCAGAGGCGAAAGTCTCGGCGCGGCGATCCGTGTCGGCGCAACGGCCGACCGATGAGGTGGACCTGGCCCCGCTACTCGAAGGCGACGATCAGCTCGATCTCTACCGGGGCATCCAGCGGCAGGACGGCGACGCCCACCGAAGAGCGCGCGTGACGGCCGGCATCGCCGAACACCTCGCCGAGCAGCAGCGACGCGCCATTGACGACACCGGGCTGCCCGGTGAACGACGGGGCGGATGCCACGAAGCCGGTGACCTTGACGACCTGCGTGACGCGGTCCAGCGACCCGATCACCGACTTGACGGCGGCCAGCGCATTGAGCGTCGCCGTGCGCGCGAGGTCTTCGGCGTCATCCGCCGGCACGAGCCCGTGTCCGTCGCCCACCTTGCCGGTCAGCGGCAGCGCGCCAGAGACCATCGGCAGCTGTCCCGCGGTGTACACCAGTGAGCCGTTCACCAGGGCCGGGACATAGGCCGCGACCGGGGGGACCACCTCGGGGAGCTCGATGCCGAGTTCGGTCAGGCGGGCCTCGAATGCGCCCATCAGTCGTCCTCGCCGATCTCGCGCTTGAGGTAGGCGACGAGCCCGCCTTCCGGGCCGGTGACGACCTGCACGAGCTCCCAGCCCTCCGACCCCCAGTTGTTCAGGATCGCCGCCGTGTTGTGCACGATCAGCGGTGTGGTGACGTACTCCCACCGACGCATGTGTCCTTCTTTCTTGAGGAATCATGACGGCCCCGACGGGCCACCTCGTCGATCGTGCCACGCGGAGGCCACTGTTCGCATACCAGAACCGGCGGGCGCTTTGCCAGCTTCTGCCGATAGCCTGGGCCTCATGTCTGCCCAAAAACCCACGGCTAGAGGCGCGCTCGGCGAGCTCGGGGCGTTCGTAGGAATGAGCGTCGTGGCCGGCCTTCTTGTGACAGCAGCAGTGACGCCGGCGATAGCGGTCACCGGAATGGCGGCGAACAACGGCATCGGCGCGTTCGACGGTCTCCCCGAATATCTGCAGATCGGCGCGTTGCCCCAGGTCTCCACCATTTACGCGAATCAGGGCGGCCAGCCCGTACCGATCGCCACCTTCTACTCGCAGAACCGCGTCGAGGTGGGTTGGAACGACATCTCTCAGACGATGAAGGATGCCACGATCTCGACGGAAGACCCGCGCTTCTACCAGCACGGCGGCATCGACATCGAGGGCACCGCTCGAGCCATCGTGTTGACCGGACTGCTGCACAAGTCGACGTCAGGCGGATCATCGATCACGCAGCAGTACGTGAAGAACGTCAAGGTGCAGCAGTGCGAGACGTACAACATCATCGTGCCCGCACCGACCTTCAAGGGAACCGGCACGCCCTCAGACGCGGAGCAGAAGAAGCTCGATGAGGAGCAGAAGAAGCAGCAGGCCGCCCAGGACAAGAAGTACACGGACTGCTACAACGACGCCACCGATCCCACCATCTCCCGCAAGCTGCAGGAGATGAAGCAGGCGATCGGGCTGGAGAAGAAGTACTCCAAGAACGACATCCTCAAGGGTTACCTCAACATCGCCGGCTTCGGCGGCTCGGTGTACGGCGTGGAGTCGGCCGCTCGCTACTACTTCGGCGCGACCGCGAAGACCCTCACTGTGCCGCAGGCAGCGACGCTCGTCGCCATCCTGAACAATCCGGCGAACCTGCGCATCGACCAGGACAAGGCGACGAACCCCGGCAACAACGCCGAGAACGGGTTCAAACGCACGCTCGATCGGCGCGACTATGTGCTTCGCAGCATGCTCAAAGCCCACAAGATCACGCAGAAGCAGTACGACGAATCCGTCAAGACCAAGATCGAGCCGAAGATCACACCGCAGCCGAACGGATGCGAGACTGCGGCACAGTACAACGCCGCGTACTACTGCGACTGGGTGCAGCACCTCGTCTCTGAAGACACAGGTCTCGCCAAGACGGCGGACCAGCGCAACGCGCTGCTCCGGGCGGGCGGTCTCAAGATCTACACACCGTTGAACCTGGACGTCCAGGGCGTCGCGCAACAGTCGCTCAGTTCGATCGTCCCGGCATCGAAGCCTGGCGTCGCACTCGGCGGAACAAACCTCTCCGTGGAGGTCGGCACGGGCCGCGTCATCTCCATGGTGCAGAACACGAACTACACCGCGACCGCTTCGAACGATCCCAACTACTCGGGCATCAACTACAACACCGACTTCAACGAGGGCGGATCAGGCGGCTTCCAGACCGGCTCGACGTACAAGCTCTTCACGCTGCTCGAATGGCTCAAGGAAGGGCATTCGATCAACGACATGGTCACCGCGCCGTCGGCGCGCACGACATTCCCGGCGAACAAGTGGCACACGACGTGCTCGGACACGTCGCCCGCTGCAAGCTGGACAGTCGAGAACGACGGAGCCGGCGAGGGCGGCACGATGAGCGTGTCGAGGGCGACGGCGAACTCCGTGAACACGGCGTTCGCCGTCATGGGCACGAAGCTCGACCTGTGCGGCATCCGCCAAAGCGCAGTGAACATGGGCATCCACCCGGCCAGCGACAAGGTCTGGACGCAAGACGCCGCCGGCAACGAGGTGCAGGTTGCGAATCCTCTCCTCGGCAACCCGGCGGCGATCCTGGGAACGAATGACCTCTCGCCGCTGACGCTGGTCAGCGCGTATGCGGGCGTCGCGAACGGCGGCAAGTGGTGCACCCCTGTGGGCATCGACAAGATCCTCGGTCCGGACGGCAAGGAACTTCCTGTCACGCCGACCAAGTGCACGCAGGGCGCCGATCCGAATGTGGCCGCCGGCGCCATCAAAGCACTGCAAGGAGTGGTCAGTGGCGGGACCGGCAGCATCGCGAATCCTCGTGATGGCGTGCCGATCTTCGGCAAGACGGGCACCACCGACTCGGCTGCGCAGAACTGGTTCGTCTCCTCGACCTCGAAGACCGCGACCGTCTCGTGGGTCGGCCAGACCAAGCAGACGAACGGCGCCTGGGTCAACTTCGGCAACTTCAGCCTCGGCGGTCACGGTGGGCGTGACGCGAAGCTCTACGTCGCCAGGCCGGTGATCGCGGCTCTGAACAAGATCTACGGCGGCGACCAGTTCCAGCAGCCGAGCGGCAGCGTGCTCCAGGCGAAGCAGGTGACGGTTCCCGATGTGACGGGCAAGTCCCCCGCCGACGCGCAGTCGACCCTCGAGGGCCTGGGCTTCACGTATCAGGACGGCGGCCCGGTCGATTCGGCCCAGCCGGCGGGCACCGTCGCGAGCACCAACCCGCCGGCAGGCAGCGGTGCCGGCATCGGCGCGGTCGTCACGGTGTACACCTCGAAGGGCAACCAAGCTACCGTTCCTGATGTGACGGGCAAGTCGGGGCAAGACGCCGCAACCACCCTGACTGCCGCCGGGTTCAACGTGAGCTGGGCTCCCGGAAGCGACCCCGCCGGCAAGGTGGTCTCGACGGATCCCGCCGCCAACACTCCGGCCACCACCGGTTCAACGGTCACCATCACAACGTCGCGGAAGAATGGCGGCGGCGGGAGCGGCGGATGACCCGCCGCAGCGGAGCGAGCGCGATCGGAACCGTCGCCCTCGCCTTGGGCGCGGCATCAACCGGCGCACTTCTCTGGGGCACGCTGATCGAACGGCGCTGGTACGTGTTGCGCCAGGTCAGCGCCCCGGTGCTGCCCTCGGGGTCGAAGCCCATTCGCGTGCTGCATTTGAGCGACCTGCACATGGCGCCCTGGCAGCGCGACAAGCAGGAGTGGATCCGCTCGCTGGCCGCCTTCGTGCCCGATCTCATCGTCGACACCGGAGACAACCTGGGGCACGAGCGAGGGTTCGACGGCGTCGAGTACGCTCTCGACGCATTCCGCGGAACGCCGGGCGTCTTCGTGAACGGGTCGAACGACTATTACGGTCCGGTCCCGAAGAATCCGATGCGGTACTTCAGCGGCCCGTCCACGCTGCACGTCAAGCCGTCGAACCTCGACACCGACGAACTCACCCGGTACTTCACCGATGACCTCGGCTGGCTCGACCTCGACAACCACGCCGGCGCGCTGAACGTCAGGGGAACCCGCCTCGAACTGTTCGGAGTGGATGACCCGCACCGCAATTTCGACCGGCTCGACCGGGTGACCGGCGAGCTCGACGAGTTGCGGGCATCCGAGGTGACGGATGCCACGTGGCCGGACGGCGGTTCCGGCGAGCATCCTGCCCCCACCATCGCCATCGGCGTGGCGCACGCACCGTACCGCCGCATCCTCGACTCCTTCGTCACGAACGGCGCGAGCATGATCTTCGCCGGGCACACGCACGGCGGACAGGTCTGCGTGCCGGGAATCGGGGCACTCGTCACGAACTGCGACCTCCCCCGCCGCCAGGCGAAGGGTCTCAGCACCTGGACTCACGCGCTGCGCGCCGCCTACCTGAACGTGTCGGCGGGGCTCGGCACGTCCATCTACTCCCCGGTGCGCTTCGCCTGCCGACCGGAGGCATCCCTGGTCACGCTGGTGCCGCACGACACGACATACGACGGATTCGACGTTCGCTGAAGTCGGGTTTCGATACGCCCGCTTCGCGGGCTACTCAACCGGCGGGAGGTCGGCCAACATACCGGCTTCTCTGAGAGACGGCATAGACGGCACGGACAAACGGGTCAGACTCGCCCCGTAGCGTGCTCGGGTGCAGACGACTCGCAGAACCTGGGGGGCCCTGGCAGCATTCGTGGGAATGAGCGCGGTGGCTGGAGTGCTCGTGGTCGCCGCGGTGACCCCTGCCGCGGCCGTGACCTCGCTGGCCGTGAGCGACGCGACGAACACGTTCGACGGCCTGCCGGACTACCTCGCCCTGCAGCCGCTCGACCAGACGACCACCTTCTACGCCAGCAAGGGCGGCCAGGAGGTGCCGTTCGCCACGTTCTATGCACAGAACCGGCAAGACGTGTCGTCGAGTCAGATCGCGCAGTCGGTGAAGGATGGCGCTGTCGACACCGAAGATCCGAGGTTCTACTCCGAGGGCGGCATCGATGTCTACGGCACGATCCGCGGCGCGCTCGCCACGAGCACGGGCGGCGACGTGCAGGGCGGTTCGTCGATCACGCAGCAGTATGTGAAGAACATCCTCGTGCAGCGCTGCGACCAGAAGGACCAGGTCGACCCGAACGCCTCCGCCGCTGTGCAGAAGAAGCAGCAGACGACGTTCGAGCAGTGCTACCAGGATGCGGCCGGCGTCACCATCGCACGCAAGCTTCAAGAGATCCGATACGCGATCGGGCTCGACAAGCGTTACAGCAAGACGCAGATCCTGCAGTCCTACCTCAACATCGTCGGGTTCGGCGGCCAGGTCTACGGCATCCAGGCGGCGGCGCAGTACTACTACGGAGTCGATGCGAAAGACCTCACGCTCCCCGAGTCCGCGACTCTCGTCGCCATGCTGAACAACCCGGCCAACCTGCGCATCGACCAGGACGCCTCGGAGAACCCGGCGAACAACGCGACGAACAAGTTCAAGCTGACCCTCGCCAGGCGCAACTACGTGCTGCAACGGATGCTCGTGCACCACTCCATCACCGAGGCGGAGTACGACAAGGCGGTCGCCACGCCGATCACGCCGAAGATCACGCCGAAGGAGTCCGGATGCCAGTCAGCGGTCGCGTACAACGCCGGCTTCTTCTGCGACTACGTCAAAGACGTGATGCTGCAGAACCCGACATTCGGCAAGACGGCGGACGACCGGCAGCTGCGCTTTCAGCGCGGTGGCCTGAAGGTGTACACGACGCTGAACCTCGACTTGCAGTCCACTGCGCAGAGCGCGCTCAGTGAGTACGTGCCGGCTACGGATCCGGTCGTCGACATCGGGGGTGCGAACGTCTCCGTCGAGGTCGGCACGGGACGCATCGTGACCATGGTGGAGAACAAGCAGTTCGACAACTCAGGGAGCGCCGGACCGGGAAGCACGGCGATCAACTACAACACCGACCACGCATATGGCGGGTCGAATGGCTTCCAGACCGGGTCATCCTTCAAGGCGTTCGACCTCGCCGACTGGTTCGAGAGCGGGCACACCGCGTACGAGAGCGTCAACGCGCATTACTCCGGGTACGCGTTCCCCTTCAGTTCCTTCGCGTGCAACGGCCAACCGCTCAGCGGCGGGACGTATCCGGTGAGCAACGACTCTTCTTCCGAGGGCGGGACGATGAGCGTGCTTCAGGCGACCGAGGAGTCCGTCAACACCGCTTTCATGCAGATGGCGACCGAGACGGACCTGTGCGGCATCGCCGACGCGGCAAAAGCACTTGGTGTGCACTCAGCCAATCCCGCCCCCGTCAGCCAGGGAGGCAACCCGTTCGAGACCGTACCGTCGATGGTGATCGGCACCAACTACATCGCTCCGCTGACCATGGCCACCGCGTATGCCGGAATCGCGAACAACGGCAAGTTCTGCAGCAACGTCGCCATCGACAAGGTCGTGACGAACGACGGCTCGAACGTGGCGGTTCCGAAGTCCACGTGCACGCAGGCTATTCCGCAGACGGTCGCCGCCGCCCTCGCCTGGACGCTGGAGCACGTCATCACCGCAGGCACGGCCACCTCAGCGAACCCGCACGACGGCACGCCGATCCTCGCCAAGACGGGAACGACCGACCACTACGGGCAGAACTGGCTCGTAACCTCGAGCTCGAAGGTGGCGAACGCCATCTGGGTCGGCCAGATCTCGCACTCCTACGACCTCCGCGCCTACGACTATCGTGGGACGGCGCTCGCGTACTCGAAGTTCTACGCGGACCGCAAGATCCTGGCGGCACTGGATTCCGCCTATGGCGGCACCGAGTTCGCCACGCCACCCAGCTCGCTCATCTACGGAGCGGCGAAGAACCCGACGCAGTCCGGCAACGGCAACAACGGTGGCGGCAACGGTACACCGACGAACAGTCCCGTCCCTGCGCCGACGAAAACGCCCAAACCCAGGCCGACCAGCACGAACCCGATCGGCAAGCTTCCGTGAGCCATTCCGCCGGCTGAGCTCGTCAAACCGAGCCTGGACGGGTTTCGACAAGCTCAACCCGCGGGAAGAGCGAGGCTCGCACAACCCACGGGAGGGACAGGCAAGCTCAACCCGCGGGAGGGGCGAGGCTCGCACAGCCCGCGGGAGGGACAGGCTCCCACAACGCGCGGGAGGGGCGAGCCTCACACAACCCACGGGAGGGACAGGCAAGCTCAACCCGCGGGAGGTTCCAACCACGCGACATCCGCATGCCGCTCGTGACGTAGGCGAACCGCGAGCGTAGCCTCGACAAGGTGACGTCACGTGTCGGCGCCTGGGGTGCTCTTGCAGGGTTCATCGCGATGAGCGCGGTCGCCGGTGTGCTCATGGTGAGCGCCGTGACTCCGGTGGTCGCCGTGGCTTCGTTGGCCGTCAGCGACGGCACCGGGATGTTCGACGGGCTGCCCGACTACCTCGCCCCGCAACCACTGGACCAGACCACGACGTTCTACGCGACCAAGGGCGGTCAGGAGGTGCCGATCGCCACGTTCTACGCGCAGAACCGGGAGGACGTGCCGTGGGAGGGCATCGTGCAGACGGTCAAGGACGCCGCCGTCGCCACCGAAGACCCCCGGTTCTACAGCGAGGGCGGAATCGACGTCTTCGGCACGGTGCGCGGGGCGCTGTCCACCGCCAGCGGCAAGGACGTGCAGGGCGGATCATCCATCACCCAGCAGTACGTGAAGAACATCCTCGTGCAGCGTTGTGAGCAGGACGACGCGGTCGACCCGGATGCCGCCCCCACGGTGCAGAAGCAGCAGCAGGCGAAGTTCGAGGCCTGCTACATCGACGCCACCGGGGTGACCGTGCAACGCAAGGTGCAGGAGATCCGGTACGCGATCGGTCTCGACAAGCGGTACAGCAAGGATCAGATCCTGCTCAGCTACCTCAACATCGTGGGCTTCGGCGGTCGCGTGTACGGCATCCAGGCGGCGGCGCAGTATTACTTCGGAACGGATGCCAAGAGCCTGAGCCTGCCGCAGGCCGCGACCCTGATCGCCATTCTCAACAACCCGAACTACCTTCGCATCGACGACCAGTCGAGCTCGTCCGACAACGTGGCGGCGAAAGGTTTTCCGGCCACCCTGGAGCGTCGCAACTACGTGCTGCAACGGATGCTCGTGAACCACAAGATCTCGAATGCGGAGTACGAGCAGGCGGTCGCGACGAAGGTCGAGCCGCACATCACGCCGAAGCAGTCGGGATGCTCGAGCGCTGTGCAATCGGATGCCGGGTTCTTCTGCGACTACGTGCAGCGCATCATGCTGTCGGATCCGGCTTTCGGCAAGACGGCGGATCAACGACAAGCACTGTTCCAGCAGGGCGGGCTCAACGTGTACACCACCCTGAACCTCGATCTGCAGGGAACGGCGCAGGCCGCGCTGAGCAACTACATCCCGCCGACGTACGGCAACCTCGACCTCGGCGGTGCGAACGTGTCGATGGAGGTCGGGACGGGCCGGGTCGTCACGATGGTGGAGAACAAGCAGTACGACGACAGCGGCGGCGCCCCGCCCGGCACGACATCCGTCAACTACACGACCGACTACGCGTACGGCGGATCCAACGGCTTCCAGACGGGTTCGTTGTTCAAGGCGTTCGACCTGACGGCATGGCTCGAGGCCGGCCATTCGCTCTACGAGTCGATCAATGCGAACGTGCACTCGTTCCCGGAGTCCCAGTTCGCGACGTGTGGTGACGGATTCGGCAACGTGGTGTGGAACGTTGCGAACGATGAATCGTCCGAGGGCGGCACGATGTCGGTGCTGCAGGCGACGGAGGCATCCGTCAACACCGCGTTCGCCATGATGGGCACCAAGCTCAACCTGTGCAACATCTCGAACGCGGCAGAGGCGCTGGGCGTGCACTCGGCGAATCCCGCTCCGCCACCCGACGGCAATCCGTGGGTCATCAATCCACCGATGATCATCGGAACGAACTACATCGCACCGCTCACGATGGCCAGCGCGTACGCGGGCATCGCCAACGGCGGACGGATGTGCACCCCGGTCGCCATCGACAAGGCACTGGATGCCAATGGGAAGGCCATCGCGGTGCCGAAGACCACCTGTACGCAGGCGATCCCGGAGAACGTTGCCGCGACCGTCACCTGGGCGTTGCAGCACGTGATGACCGCCGGAACGGCGACGGGAGCGAATCCCAACGACGGCGTGCCGATCATGGGCAAGACCGGCACGACCGACTTCGCGCATGAGAACTGGCTGGTGACCTCCACCTCGAAGGTCGCCCAGGCGACGTGGGTCGGGCTGATCTCGGGAGCCACCGACATGCACTACGTGTATTTCAAGGGCATCCAAGGCAACAACGTGAAGTTCAACATCGTGAAGCAGATCGACACCGCGCTCAATCAGGTGTACGGCGGAAGCGCCTTCCCGGCGCCGGACAACAAGCTCATCTACGGCAGTGGCGGCTCGAAGCCGCCGGCTACGGGCACTCCGTCCCCGGGCAACGGCGGGAACTCCGGCAACTCCGGCGGCAACGGCGGGAACCCGGGGAACGGCCCGAACCCACCCGGGCCGGGAACCCAGCCTGGGAAGGGCCACTGACCACCGAGCACGACCGCCAGGCTGTACCTAGCGTCGTCATCGGGACCCCCGCCACCGTGTATTCTTATGGAGGCCTTTCGGGGCCATCGGGGTGTGGCGCAGCTTGGTAGCGCGCTTCGTTCGGGACGAAGAGGCCGCAGGTTCAAATCCTGTCACCCCGACCAATGAAAGAGGGACTGCCGTCAGGCGGTCCCTCTTTCATTCGCCGGGGTGTTGGGGAATGGCACCTGCGGAGCAGGTGGGCCCCCACCGCCGGAGGCTCCGCGCGCGGCAAAGCCGCGTGTGGAGGGGCGGTAGGGACAAATCCTGTCACCCCGACCAATGAAAAAGGGACTGCCGTCAGGCGGTCCCTCTTTCATTCGCCAGGGTGTTGGGGAATGGCAACTGTGGAGCATTCGTCGGGATGTCGGGAGCGCATCCAGACGCATTCGCATCCGCCACAGTGGTCGCGGTTGATAGGTGTGTGCTTTGCTGTCGCTGTGTCCCGAATGCACAGCATCAACGAGGCCATCGGCCGAATGACCGGCTTTCAGCTCCGCAGGGTCTCACGCCGGTCATCCGGTTGGGCTGTATCCGGCAAGTCGGCGCCCGCCTCGGAGCGAAGCCTCGGCGAGCCGCGAATTCCGCTGGATTTCGACGACGAGATGGCGTCGATCATCCGCGCCGTCTCGCCGTTCACCATGACGAACGTCGACAAGCTGCATGCATTGATCACGGCGACACGGTACGTCGCTTTGCACAAGATCCCGGGCGATTTCGTCGAGTGCGGGGTCTGGCGCGGGGGAAGCATGCAAGCGGTCGCACGCACCCTTGCCGAATGCGGCGACCTCGACCGCGAGCTGTACCTCTATGACACGTTCGAGGGAATGACGGAACCGTCCGAGAAGGATCTGCGCTGGGACGGCGTGCATCCTTCGCGCTGGCTGAAGCGCTCGGCGCACAACAAGCGCGACAGCGCGATCTGGGCATACGCGTCGCTGGAGGAGGTGAAGGCCGGATTCGCCGACGTTCCGTACCCGAAGGAGCGGCTTCGTTTCGTGCAAGGCCCCGTCGAGCAGACCGTTCCCGGCATCCTCCCGGAGCAGATCGCGCTACTGCGTCTCGACACCGATTGGTACGACTCGACCGCACACGAGCTCGAGCACATGTACGACCGGGTCGTGCCTGGGGGCGTACTTCTGCTCGACGATTACGCTCACTGGCAGGGCGCCAGGAAGGCCATCGACGAGTGGCTGGCGCGCACCGATGAGAAGCTCCTGCTGCAGCGGATGGGCGGCGGCCGAATCGCCGTCAAGCCCGGACTACGAGCCTGAGCCGCGGCCGCGGCTCATCACGCGGACGGGATCCGGCCGCGGCGCCGCGGGGCTCAGGCGAAGAGGTCCGCCACGAGCTCGAGCGAGTGCACGCGGGCATGCGATTCGGCGGCGCCCGAGGCGATCATGAGCTCGTCGGCGCCGGTGGAAGCGAGCAGCGACGCGAGCAGCGACGCGCACGACGTCGGGAGTGCCGAGCGCCTGCCGGGCGTTCCGCTGCGCGATGAAGTCCAGTTCGAGCTGACTGAACTCGCGCGATGCGGCCTCCTCGACCGAGACGGGCTCGGGCTTCTGGCCGCGTCGCATCTGCAGGAACGAGATCGCGGCCGGCAGCGACTGTCTGCGCACCTCGCCGGCGTCCTCGTGGGCCAGCACGGTGACCGCGATCATCGCGTGCGGCTTCTCCAGAGTCGCGCCGGGCTTGAACCGGTCGCGGTAGAGCGCCAGAGCCTCCTCGGTGTGCTCGCCCGCGAAGTGGTGTGCGAAGGCGAACGGAAGGCCGAGCGCAGCCGCCACCTGAGCGCTGTATCCGCTGGAGCCGAGCAGCCAGATCTGCGGCAGATCGCCGAGACCGGGAACGGCACGGATGCCGGAGAGCGGGTCGTCCGGCGCGAACCCTCCGGTGAAGAAGCCGAGCAGATCCAGGAGTTGCTGCGGAAAGTCCTCGGCACCAAGGGCATCCGCACTGCGCCGGAGAGCGGCGGCAGTCGCCTGATCGGTGCCGGGCGCACGACCGATGCCGAGATCGATCCGGTCGCCGTACAGGGCCCGCAACGTGCCGAATTGCTCCGCGACCACGAGCGGGGCGTGGTTCGGCAGCATCACTCCCCCGCTGCCTACCCGGATGCGCTCGGTACGCGCCGCGATCCCCGCGATCAGCACCGCGGGCGCACTCGACGCGACCGCGGGCATCCCATGATGCTCGGCGACCCAGAAGCGGTGAAACCCGAGTCTCTCGGCCACCTGCGCGAGACGGATGCTGCCGGCCACGGCATCCGCGTTGCCCGCGCCCGCCTCGCGGGTGGCCAGGTCGAGCACGTTGAGGGGCACCTTGCGCAGTTCGGTCACCCTTCGTTCAACCGCCTGCCGGCGTGAGGATTCCCGGCACGTGCAGGCCCAGGGTCATTCGGCGGCGGATTCCCGCTCGGTCACCGCGACAGCGCTCAGCTCGATCAGCGCCCCGGGAACGCCGAGACCTGCGACCCTGGCGCTGGTGACCAGTGGCGGCGCCCCGTCTCGGGCGAGCTTCGCCGCGATCGCACCGTAAGCGGCGCGAAGGTCCGCGCGCTCATCGAACAGGATGTTCCACTGGATGACGTCGTCCAGCGTCGCACCGGCCGCTTGGAGCGCGACCACAGCATTCTCCAGCGCGCGGACGGACTGTGCGGAAATGTCGTCGGAGACGACCCGCCCCGTCTCATCCACTCCGTTCTGACCGCCCAGATACACAGTCGTCGCTCCCGGCGGAACAACGGCCACATGGCTGAAGGCGGGAGAGCGTACGAGACCCTCCGGTTGAAGCAGTGCAATAGACATGCGACCATGCTGCCCGGAACCGCAGACATCCTGTCCGACACGGTTCGGACGAGCCGAACCGACCGTTCCCGCAACGCTACGTGAAGTCGGGGTCGGGCTCGCTCGCGTAGGCCACGGCAGAACCCGTCAACGGCCAGTGCCGGCGCCCGTTGTTGAGTGTGCCACCGCTCTCCTGCAGGTAGCACCCGCCGCACAGCGACTCATAGACCACATCATCGCCGTCCTCGATCGCGACCTGGTCGCCGTCGAACACGAAGACCCCGTTGATCGTGCGTGCGTTGAAGATGGCCTTGCGTCCACACCGGCAGATGGTCTTCAGCTCTTCCAGGCTGTGCGCCACCTCGAGCAACCGACGGCTGCCGGGGAATGCGACGGTCTGGAAGTCGGTGCGGATGCCATATGCCAGCACCGGAATATCCTCCAGGATGGCGATCCGCAGCAGGTCATCCACCTGGGCCTCTGTGAGGAACTGCGCCTCGTCGACGAGAAGGCAACTCACGTCGCGGCCGAAGCGCGAGACGGTGCGCTCGCGCAGCACCTGGAACCGATGGTAGAGGTCGGCCTGGGGGTCGATGCTGAAGTCGGCATCCCGCGTGACGCCGAGACGGGAGACGATGCCGGCGTCACCTTTCGTGTCGATCGCAGGCTTCGCCAGCAGCACGCGATGGCCGCGCTCCTCATAGTTGTACGCAGCCTGCAGCAGCGCCGTGCTCTTGCCGCTGTTCATCGCCCCGAACCGGAAGTACAGTTTCGCCACCCCGTCATCGTATTCGCGCGCTGGGGGCGCGGCCCACTCAGGTCAGATAGCCGTCTTCCGCGGCGCGGCGCACCAGGTCCGAGCGTGTGCTCGTCGGCCGGCCTGCGCGCTGATACTTCTCCCGCACGCGCCGCAGGTACGTCTTCGCCGTCTCGAACTGCACATTCATCTCGTCTGCCACCTGCGATGTGGAGTGTCCTTCGACATAGAGCAGAAGCGCCCACCGCTCGCCGTCGCTCAGCTTCGGCTTCGCCGGCGGCAGCGCGGTCGAGAAGGCGTGCGCGGGTTCGGCGGGGTCGGCATCCTCGAGTCCCATCACGGCCTTCGCGGTCGTCATCACCTCACGCACCGGCTGCGCCTTGGAGAGGAACGCGAGGGCACCGGCCCTCAGGCAGCGTTCGCGCTCCTCCGGAGTGTCGAGCGCGGTGAGCACGATGACGGAAGCGCCCGCCGCCCGGCAGGTTCGCACCCGCGCCTCGATGGAGACCTTCTCGGTGAGATTGAGGTCCATCAGCACGAGATCGGTGGGGAACGCTGCCGAGTGCACGAGTTCCACCCATGTGGGCGCCGCCACGACGAGCTCGAACAGCGGCTCGTGCTCACGAACCCAGTTCGAGAGGCTGTCCAGCAGCAGCTCGTGGTCATCGAGGATGCCCACACGCACCGGGGTGCGACCCTCACGCCGGGACAAATCCGAACCTCATGATCATGGTGGAGCCATTTCTCGTGATGGCGGCATCGCCGCTCAGCGAACGCAGCACGCTGACGAACGGGCGGGCCGTACGTCGCACGAATCGCCAGTGGGCCGCGATGCGCATCGAGAGCTCGAATCTCGTGCGTTCCGAGCTGTCGACGGTGGGACTGCGCTGCACCGTGATGACTGCACCGACGGGGTCGAGCGCGCCGATGCGCACCGACTCGACGAGGAAGGCGCTGAAGGCAGCACGTTCGCGCGACGGCATGTGCGGCAGCAGCCGTTCGGGATCGTGCACCGCCTGTTCGTCGATCCTGGTGTCCGCCAGAAGGCTGTCGACCCACGTCACGCGCAGCTGCTCGAGTGCATGTTCGCGCAGCCGCGCCGACACGTCCGTCGCGGTGTCGATATCGAACTGGGTGATGAATCCGCGTTCCGAGACGGATGCCAGCAGCGGCAGCGTCGCCTGGCGCAACTCGTCGAGCTGGGCGCGTCGAAGGGCATCGTGTTCGAGCATGCGGAACTCGGGCTCCAGGGCGCGCATGCCGCGTTCGGACGACACGGTCCATTCGGAACTGAACCTCGCGATGATCGCACCGACCGTGGCGGCGACGCAGCCCAGCACGAGCACGGGCGTGGCCGCTACGACCGCGTAGACATACGGCGTGTTCGTGATGTAGAGCGAGGTGTGCTGCGCGGCGGCAAGGAGCCCGACCACGAGCGCGCCGAACACGCCGAACACGCCGATCTCCCAGGGCGGGCGCATCCAGAGCAGGCCGAAGACGATCAGCGCGACGCCGATCTGTCCCCAGTCGTCTTGCACGAGGCGGTTGTGTCCCCAGGTCGAGAGCGCGGACAACACGGAAGCGGCCACGGCCGCTCCGACGACGAGGGCCGCGCCTCCGGCACTGAGACGCCCGATAGCGGGGTGCACGGCGACGGACAGCACCGTCCCGGCCGCGACGAGCAGGCACACTGCCGCGACCGCGAGCCCGGGCGAGACGATCTCGTCCCGATTCAGGATGCTCTGCAGCAGCGCGTACCCCACCGACATCCCGCCGACCAGCGGCGCGAGTCCCCACGCCGCCGCCGCGCCGATCGGATCGAGCCGGATCGGCGCACGGTCGAGGATCACGTCGTGCATCAGGCGGCATCCTCAGACGGGACGAGCGGAACGACCATGAGCACGGAGGTGCCCGCTCCGGGCTTGGAGAACACGGACACGGACCCGCCGACGCGTTCCACCCGTTCGATGACCGAGTGCATCAGCCCCATTCGATCGTTGCCCTCGGCTGTGAGGGTGCCGACGTCGAAGCCGCGGCCGGCGTCCACGACCACCAATGAGACGGCACCACCTGATGCCGAGAGCATCACGTCGGCCGCCGACTGTCCGGAGTGTTTCAGCACGTTCACCAGGCACTGGCGGGCGGCGAGGCCGACGGCGCGGCGGGCACCCGGCGCCAGCGACGTGTAAGGACCGAAGTCTCCCGAAACGTCCACGACCAGGCCTGCGTCTCGGGCCTGAGCGATTGCTTGGGCGAGCTCCGTTCCGCGCCAGTCCCGCTCGTCCGTCTCGGTCAAGGCTTGCGTGCGCTGCGTTTCGTCGGTCCAGTGATGGATGTCCGACTGCAGCCGCGCGCGGAACGCCTCGGGCACGGGACCGGGCTCCGCGGTCGCGATCGCAGCCAGTTCGCTGAGCGTGGTGTCGTGCAACTCGGCGCGCAGCTCCGCCACGAGTGCCCGGCGGAGCTCGTCGGCGTGCTGCTGGCGGAGCATCCGCATGATCAGGGTGTGCGCGCCGCGGTAGGCGCTGCGTGTCACCCCGTGGAACAGGAGCAGCGCCATGAACAACACATAGGTGGCCAGTGAGACGGAGTCGAAGCGGAACTCGCGATGCGCCACGGTCGCGGCACCGAAGACGGCCAGGTCGCCCGCCGCATAGGCGACGGTCGCCCAGAGTACCCCGATGCGGGCATCCGACCCTGATCCGCCGATCAGCATCAACGCCACCAGCGGCAGTGCGACCACGAAGAGGTTCGTGTCGGTGTACGTGTAGGTCTGCTCGAGCAGAGCGATCGTGTACCCGAACGTGGATGCCACGCCCACGACGATGTAGGCGACCATCGCGGCAAGGCCGGCCTTCACCATCACCACGACCATGAGTGCCGCCATCGGCAGCAGGGAGCCGGTCGCCCACCAGCGCACCTCGACGTCGAGGAACAGTCCAGGCGCCAGCACGGATGCCGTCGCCGCGGCAAGGCAGATGAGCGCTGCGACCTGCGTCGACCGTGCGACCGCGTGGTTGCCGGCCTCGCGCGCCACCTGGGCCGGAACCCCGAGAGACATCGTGAGGATTATGACACGGCGATGCACCCAATTTGTACCCCAGCCCTGTACCCCGATCGCGAGGGGCTCCGCTGGCACGCGTTTCGGGGTACACGGGGCAGGCTCAGAACAGCGTCAGGCGCTCTTCGGGCACGACCGGTTCGGGGGCGCCCGGCGCGTTCACCGCCGACGCTGCCTCGAACCGCACGCGGTCGCCCTTCTCGTCGCGCATGGTGTTCAGCGCCGCCGAGCGAACGCCGCCGGTGACCGGATCCTCCTCCCCACGCCGCAGCCCGTGCGCGGCGATGAGCGGTTTGACGCGCGCGGCGAGCCACTTGCGGTACTCCACCGGTGCGTACGCCTTCGACGCGTACATGGCCCGATATTTCTCGACGAGCTCCGGATACTCCCGCTCGAGCCACATCATGAACCACTCCTTCACGCCCGGTCTCAAGTGCAGAGCCGTGTACAGCACCGAGCTCGCTCCGGCATCCGCTGCCGCGGCCAGTGCGGCGTCGAGCTGCGCCCGGGAATCGGTGAGGTACGGCAGGATCGGCATCATGAACACCGAGCAATCGAGGCCGTGTTCCCGCACTGCCCGCACGGTGTCGAGCCTGGCTCTCGTGCTCGGTGTTCCCGGTTCCACCGACTTCTGCAGCTCGTCGTCGTAGACCGCGATCGACATCGCGAGATCGACGGGAACCTTCGTGGCGGCATCTGCGATCAGGTCGAGGTCACGCCTCAACAGCGTGCCCTTCGTCAGAATGCTGAACGGCGTGCCGGAGTCTGCGAGCGCTCCGATGATGTCGGGCATCAGCCGGTAACGGCCTTCGGCTCGTTGATACGGATCGGTATTGGTGCCCAGCGCGACCGGATGCCCAGCCCAACTCGGACGCGCCAGTTCGCGCCTCAACACGTCGGCCACGTTCACCTTGACGATGATCTCGCGGTCGAAGTCTGTCCCCATGTTCAGCTCGAGGTACCGATGGGTGGGCCGGGCGAAACAGTAAAGGCATGCATGCTGGCAACCCCGATACGGGTTGATCGTCCAGCCGAACGGGAGGGCGCCTCCGCCTCCTGGAACCTTGTTCAGCGCGGACTTGGCGAGCACCTCATGGAACGTCACACCGGCGAACTCGGGAGTGCGCACCGAGCGTACGAGGTTGTTGAGCATGGCCAGGCCGGGCAGGGCATCGCCCCGCTCGACCATGAGCTCCTGCCCGCTCCACCGCATGAGACTATTCGAACACTTGTTCTATGTTCGCGCAAGCGAAACGCGGTCGAGTCGCACTTTCTCTCGGTCAGTTTCGAGGAGACCGACAGAAAGTGCGACCTGAAGCCGCAACCAAGACGCGGGTTTCGGGCGGCGCAGCTTCGCGGTGACGCTCAACCGGCGGGCCTACCGCGATCACCGGCAGCGGAGATGGCGATCGGCGCCAGGGCGAGCTCGACGCCCGACCAGCGCCGCCGCAGCCAGCGGTCGTGGCTGGCCACGACCACCGCGCCCGGGTAGCCCCCGAGGGCATCCTCGAGCTCTCCGGCCAGGGCGAGCGACAGATGATTCGTCGGCTCGTCCAGCAGGAACACGTGAGGCGGCCTCGCGATGATCAGTGCCAATGCGAACCTGCGCTGCTGCCCGACCGAGAGCGAGCCGACCGGCCGGTCGAGATCGCGTGGAGCCATCAGGCCGAGCGAGGTGAGCGGCAGCTGCTCAGCGCGACGTTCGCCGATCGCCTTCGCATAGAGCACCCGTGGCGTGGCGTGCGGCTCGGGGAATCGCACGTCCTGTTCCAGCAGTCCGACCCGCAGGCCCTTGCGGCGGACGACCGACCCGGAATCCGGTGCGATCGTGCCGGCGAGCAGCCCGAGGAGCGTGGACTTGCCGACACCGTTGGGTCCTGTGACGAGCAGCCGCCCGTCGGGCTCGACGCGCAGGCGCTGAACCTGCAGGCGGTCATGCACACAGGCATCCGTCACCTGGATCAGCGTGCCTGCCGCCTCGTCGAGCCCATGCGATCCGCTCGGGATGCCCGCAAAAGCCAGCAACGCCGGCGGCTTGCGCACCTGGTTGCGTTCGAGCTCGTCCACGCGCCCCTGGGCGTTGCGAACGCGACGGGCGATCTGGGCGTCGACTCGCGCACCCTTGAAGACGCCGATGAACTTGTCGTTGTCGCGTGGAGCCCTTGCCGCATGCGTGGAACGAGCGGTGACGGCAGTCGAGTGCCGCAACCGTTTCAGCTCGTCCTGCTCGTCGCGGTATCGCCGTTCCCAGCGCTCGCGCTCGGCCGCTTTGTGGTCGAGGTACGCACTGAACGCGCCCTCGCCCGTCGCGGGCCGTCCGAACACCGTCGCACCGTTTCCGGATGCCTGCACCTGCCCGCGTCCGGACGCACCGGATGCGCTCCGGCCGGCGTCATCGCCCGGTGCGGTGACACTCGTACGTGAAGGATCGAGGTCGACGAGCGTCGTCGCCACGGCGTCGAGGAAGACCCGGTCGTGGCTGGCGAACAGCACAGGACCGCTCCACTGCAGGAGTTGGCGCTGCAGGAACCCCACGGCGTCGTCGTCCAGATGGTTGGTGGGCTCGTCGAGAAGCAAGGCGTCCGGCCGGCTCAGCAGCAGTGCCGCGAGCGCGAAACGGCTGCGCTGGCCCCCTGACACCTCGCCCAGTGTGCGCTGCAGCGGGATGCCCTGCACGCCCAGGCCCTCGAGCACGCGATCGCGGCGCGTGTCGATGCTCCAGACATCCGCTCGTTCGGCGGCGGCGAGCGCCGCGTCGTACCGCGCGGATGCACGCTCGAGCTGCTCCGGCGCGGATGCCTCACCGAGGCCCACGCCCGCCGCGTCGAGCTCGTGTTCCACGGCGCGCACCTCCGCGAGAGCATCTTCGACAAGGGAGTCGAGCGTCTCGTGCGGCGCGAACCGCACCTCCTGCCACAGGAATCCGGTGCGCGTCGGGCGCGCGACGGCTCCGCGATCCGGCGCTTCCGCACCGGCCAGCACGCGCAGCAGCGTTGATTTGCCGACGCCGTTCTCGCCGATCAGGCCGACGCGGGAGCCGGGCGGAACCGTGAGTGCGACATCCGTCAGCACGGGGCGCACACCGTAGCTCAGCGAGACGCCGTCGGCGCGCACGTAGTCTGCGACGGTCGCGGGCGCAGTGAAGGAACTCACGGTGTCGACGGAGCTGGACCCGAAGCGGCTTGTGTCGTTGCGACTGGACTCGATCGGGCCGGACTCGACCGGGCTGGACTCGACCTGGCCGGACTCGACCGGGCCGGACTCGACGGGGCCGGACTCGATCAGGCTGGACCCGACCGGGCCGGCGTCGATCGGTTCGGCGCCGATGTGGTTGATATCGAGGGGGGAAGGGGATGGGGAACGTACTGGCATGGAACCGTCTCTCCGGGCTCGGTGAGCCCTGGAGCCGGCACGACCACGAACGGCCGTGCCGGCCCGAATCGGTTCGCTCGAGACGCCGACGACAGGCGCCGACGCGAGCGGAGGATCCCGCCGGGCGTTGGCATCCGAGGTCAGAATCGGCCGGACGCCCCCGTGAAGCGCGCGCAACGCACGACCGTCACGGTGACTGATGACCGTTCTTCGTCGGGTGCGCTGCGGTGCGACATCGATGTGTCGCGAACCCGCAGGGGTCGAGCCTCATGCGCGGGACGAAGGCGGTCAGTTCTTCATAGCTCGCGAGACGTTACCAGACTTGCCGCCCGGGTACCAACCCGCGTCGGCGTCCGCAGAATCGCCGAGACTACGATTCAGTCGCCGAGACTTCGGTCGTTGGCCGTAGTCTCGACACTGCATCCATAGCCTCGACACCGCATCCATAGTCTCGACGCCGCATCCATAGTCTTGGCTCACGGACCGTAGCCTCGACAACTCGGACGCGGTGTTTGCCTGACCTCAGTCGTCGAGGCCGAGCACCTTCGAGGTCTCGGCGATCACCCGGGCGGCCTTCTCCGGCTTGTCGTTCAGCGTGCTGCCCATGGTCGGGATCAGCTCGAGGAGTCTCGGCTCCCACTGCCCCCACTGCTGCGGGAAGCATCGCTTCAGAAGGTCGAGCATGATCGGCACGGCGGTGGACGCCCCGGGCGACGCGCCGAGCAGACCCGCGATCGAACCGTCGGATGCCGCGACCACCTCGGTGCCGAACTGCAGCACCCCGCCGCGCTTGGCATCCTTCTTCATCACCTGCACGCGCTGGCCGGCGGTGATGAGCTCCCAATCCTCGCTCTTGGCCGTCGGCAGGAACTCCTGCAACGCGCGCAGCCGCTTGGCACGCGATGCCAGAAGCTCACCGACCAGATATTTCATGAGGTCGAAGTTGTCGCGCGCGACCGCGAGCATGGGCCCGAGGTTGCCGCCGCGCACCGAGCCCGGAAGATCCCACCAGGAGCCCTTCTTCAGGAACTTCGGGCTGAACCCGGCGTACGGCCCGAACATGAGCGACGCCTCCCCGTTCACGACGCGGGTATCCAGGTGCGGAACCGACATCGGCGGCGCACCGACCGCCGCCTTGCCGTACACCTTCGCGTGGTGCTGGGCGACCACCTTCGGGTTGGTGGTGCGAAAGAACTTGCCGCTGATCGGAAATCCGCCGAAGCCCTTGATCTCCTTGATTCCGGATGACTGCAGCAGGTGCAGCGCGCCGCCGCCGGCTCCCACGAACACGAACCGGGCATCCACGGTGTGCGGGGTGTTGCCCACCGTGTGTTTCACGCTCAGGCGCCAGTTGCCCTCACGAGTACGACGGATGCCCTTGACCCGGCAGTTGAGCCAGAGCTCGCCGCCACGCTCCACGAGTCCCTCGAACAGGGCGGCCGTGAGCGCACCGAAGTCGACGTCGGTTCCGGTAGCCATGCGCGTGGCCGCGATCGGTTCGCGGGTACGCCCCTTGATGAGCAGCGGGGTCCATTCGCGGATCACCCTGTGGTCTTCGGAGTACTCCATGCCGCGGAACAGGGGCTGGTCTTTGAGCGCCGCGTAACGCTTGCGCAGGTACTTCACGTTCTCGCCGCCGCGCACGAACGTCATGTGCGGGGTCGAGCTGATGAACGAGGTCGGAAGTTCGCCCTTCTGCGCGAGAGACGACCAGAACTGCCTGCTCAGCTGGAACTGCTCGTTGATGCTGATCGCCTTGGCCGGGTCGACCGTACCGTCCTTCGCCTCTGGCATGTAGTTGAGCTCGCAGAGCGCCGCGTGGCCCGTGCCTGCGTTGTTCCACGGGTTGGAGCTCTCCTGAGCCACCTCGCCGAGAACTTCGTACACGCGAACCTTCCAGTCCGGCTGCAGCCGCTGGATCATGGTGCCGAGGGTCGCGCTCATGATGCCCCCGCCGATGAGGACGACGTCTAACGGGGCTCGGGAATCACTCACTCGAACAATTCTATGGCGTTTGCGGAGTGCTCCTTGCGGGGGTCAGGCGCGGTACCGCTCCCCCACCGGGATCTCGACGGGCACCGTGTTGCCGAGCGGCGCGAGCGGGCACGCCCATGCCGGGTCGTAGGCGCAGCTCGGGTGATAGGCGAAGTTGAAATCGAGCACGAGCCTTCCGGTCCTGGATCCCGATCCGAGGTCGGCGCCCTTGATGGTGTCGAGCAGGTACCGCCCGCCGCCGTAGGTTCCGTCGGGTCGCCCGGCGGAGGCATCCTTCGCCGGAACGAAGAGTCCGCCGCCGTACGAACGCAGCCGCCAGACATCCAGCGATCCGACGTCGGGCAGTCTTACAACCCCGATGCGCTCGAATGGCACGACCCCATCGGTACCGGTCTCCACATCGAGATCGGCCGGCTCGGTCTGCTCGATCGGCAGCTCGAAACGCCAATCCGGGTCGTACTGAGCCACAGGAAGTCCCGCGAACGACGCCCGATCCTCCGGCAGCAACGGCGTCGACGGATGCGTCGCGAAAAGCGCATCGCGCTCGACGACCCAGGCGGCGTGGGCCGCTGACGCGTCCTCCTCAGCCAGCTCGCGCACGAGCTCGTACAGTGCGAACATGCGGCGACGCCAGTCGGCGACGTCGAGCGCTGTCTGGATGTACGTCATGGGTACATGATCGCCGTCCCGTACCCAGATGGGGCGCTTCGATGCGCGCGAGTCCGTCGCCGTTCGCCCCGAGCATCAGGATTCGGACAACCTTCGCCAAGATGCGGTCACCGCCCCCGGAACCCCGTCTTCCGTGTCGGACGCGCCATGGACACTGATGCCATGACCGACGATCGACACCGCGGAATCGGGCTCGCGCAGGGCACGGCGCTCTACGTGGCGGCCGTGCTCGGCACGGGCATCCTGCTGCTTCCCGCGCTCGCGGCGCGTGCGGCAGGACCGGGCGCGATCCTCGCGGTCGCGGCACTGGCCGTGATCTCCGTTCCACTCGCGTCGACGTTCGCGGCACTGTCGAAACGGCATCCGGATGCCGGTGGCGTCGCCACCTTCGCCCGTCGCGCCTTCGGCCCGACCGCCGCCCGCATCGTCGGCTACTGGTTCTACTTCGGAACGCCGATCGGTGCACCGGTCGCCGCGATCATGACCGCGCAGTACGTCGTGGCGATCATCGGCGGCGACCGCGGAACGGTCATCCTGGTCGCGGCGGCGCTCGTGATCGTGCCGACAGCCATCACGCTGTTCGGAGTGCGCTTCGCGGGCTGGGCACAGCTGCTGCTGAGCGCAGCGCTGATGGCGATCCTCGTGCTGGCGCTGGCCGCCGCCGCGCCGCACGTGCACCCGGCGAACTTCACGCCGTTCCTCCCGCACGGTCTCGGCGGCGTGGGCGTCGCGGTGAGCCTGTACATCTGGGCATTCGCCGGGTGGGAAGCCGTCGCGGGCATCGCAGGCGAATTCTCCCGGCCGCGGCGGGACATCCCACGGGCGACGGCGCTGGCGCTGGCCATCGTCTCCGTGGCGTACATCGCGATCCAGACCGTGGTGGTGGGCGTGCTCGGACCGGGGGTGGGTGCCTCGGATGCCCCGCTGCTCGATCTCGTCACCGTCGGACTGGGCCGTGGCTGGAGCGTCGTCGTCGCGTGCGTGGCCGTGATCGTCGTCGTCGGCGTCTTCAATGCGTACTTCGCCGCGTTCAGCAAGCTCGGAGCGGCGATGGGACGGGACGGCGATCTGCCCGCCTGGTTCGGTCACGGCGCGGAGCGCGGCGGCATCGCACGCCGCGGTCTACTTCTGAGCGCCGCGCTCATGGCGCTCTACTTCGCCGTCGTGGCGTGGCTGCCCGACCTGCAGCCGATCATCCTCGTGCACACGAGCATCGGCGCCGCGATCTACGGCATGGGCGTCGCGAGCGCGCTCGTGCTCCTGCCCCGCCGCAGCATCGGCTGGTGGATGGCCGCACTCTCCTGCGTACTCGTGCTCGGCCTGCTCGTGCTCGAGGGCGCCGATCTGGTGTATCCGCTCGTCATCGCGGCCGCGGCTGTGATGGTCGGGGCCGTCGCGCGGTCTCGCCGTGGACGGCGACGCCATGCGTCGGCGCATCTCGAAGCAAGCGGTGCGACGGATGCCTCGGTGTCGGCCGTCACGGGGAGCGCTGCTGCAACGCCGGACGAGTGAGCGGCATTCCCGTGGGTTGAGCGCGGCCTGCCCTGAGCTTGGCGCAGCGTCGAAACCCGGCACCCGTTGAAGGTCGAAACGGCACCCGTTGAAGTTCGAAATCTGGCGCCCGTTGAAGGTGGTATCGACCCTTCGACAAAGCTCAGGGCAGGCTACGCTCACCAGCGGTGCGTTGCCCCCGCCATTACTCGGTCGCGCGGCGGCGCACTCCAATGGACGAGCTCAACCCTAGGTACGTCAGACGACCGCGGCCGACCGCAGGTTCGCCGCGACGAGCTCCGCGATCTGCACCGCGTTCAGCGCGGCACCCTTGCGCAGGTTGTCGTTCGAGACGAAGAGCGCAAGTCCGCGACCCTCCGGCGCACCCGGATCCTGACGAATGCGCCCGACATAGCTCGCGTCGTTGCCTGCGGCTTCGAGCGGGGTCGGAACATCCGCGAGCGCTACGCCGGGGGCATCCTTCAGCAGCTGCGTGGCGCGTTCGGGGCTGATCGCACGCGAGAACTCGGCGTTGATCGACAGCGAGTGACCGGTGAACACGGGCACGCGCACGCAGGTGCCGCTCACGAGCAACTCGGGCAGACCGAGGATCTTGCGACTCTCGTTGCGCAGCTTCTTCTCCTCGTCGGTCTCGTTCAGACCGTCGTCGACGATGGATCCGGCCAGCGGAATGACGTCGAACGCGATCGGACGCACGTACTTCACCGGTTCCGGCACCTGGACAGCCGATCCGTCGTGCACGAGGTCGAGCAGGTTGCCGGAGGCCACGGCCGCCTCGGCCTGCTCCGCGAGCTCCTGCGCCCCGGCCAGTCCTGACCCGCTGACGGCCTGGTACGTGCTGACGATGAGCCGCTGCAGCCCGGCTTCGGCATCGAGTACCTTCAATACCGGCATCGCGGCCATCGTGGTGCAGTTCGGGTTGGCGATGATGCCCTTGTGCGCATCACCGATCGCCTCAGGGTTGACCTCGCTCACGACGAGCGGAATCTGGGGGTCCATCCGCCACGCGCTCGAGTTGTCGATCACGACGGCGCCGGCCGCGGCGAACTTCGGCGCGTACGTCCGGCTGCCCGTCGCGCCCGCGGAGAACAGTGCGATGTCGACACCGGACGGGTCGGCCGTCTCGATGTCTTCAACGAGGATCTGCTCGCCTTTGAACTCAAGAGCGCGTCCGGCCGAGCGGCTCGTCGCGAACAGGCGCAGCGTTTCGACCGGAAAGTCGCGCTCAGCCAGAATGCGTCGCATCACTGTGCCGACCTGCCCGGTGGCGCCGACGATGCCTACGGTCAATCCGTTGCCCATGGGAATTCCTTGGTGTCCGTACGGCAGGCGCAACGACGCCGGCCGTCGCCGTTGATGTGGGTTGGCCTTCCATTGTGACAGACCGACCCGTGGGCGGGCTGCGCTGGCCCGTCCCGTGGCAGGGCTGCGCCGGCCCGCGTGCGTTTGTGCTGGACCGGCCTATGGGTGGGCTGCGCCGGCCCGACCCGTGGGTGCGCACCAGGCCGCCCCGTGCGCGTTTGCGCTGGACCCTCCAGTGGGCGTGGGCGCAATCCCAGCCACGTCGCCGAGACTGCGGATGCGACCGCGAGACTATGATCAAAGTCCCTAGTCTCGGCGCGCATCCATAGTCTCAGCGGCGCATCCGCAGTCTCGGCGACCCATCCGCAGTCTCGGCGCGGGCACCCGACCCTCGGCGACCCATCCGCAGTCTCGGCGCGGGCACCCGACCCTCGGCGTCACGGACCCGGACAGACCACTTCCGAGACATCCGATGTCTCGCACGCGCACGCGGTACGATCACGCGTATGGCCGTCACCGATGAGGCGATCCTCAAGATCAAGGAGATGATCACGAGCGGGCGGCTCGCCCCCGGCGATCGTCTTCCTCCCGAGAAGGAGCTCAGCGAGAGCCTCGGGCTCTCCCGCTCGTCGTTGCGCGAGGCGGTGAAGGCGCTCGAGGTGATCCGGGTTCTGGATGTCCGCCGCGGCGACGGCACGTACGTCACGAGCCTGGAACCCCGGCTCCTGCTCGAGGCGCTCTCCTTCGTCGTCGACCTGCACGACGACCGCTCGGTGATCGAGATCTTCGGGGTGCGGCGCATCCTGGAACCGGCGGCCGCAGCCCTTGCCGCGAGACGGATGTCCGACGATCAGCTGGATGCCCTCGACCGTCTACTCGAGACGACGACCGGAGACGAAGGCGTCGAGGCGCTCGTGCAGCACGACCTGGAGTTCCATCAGGTGATCAGCGAGTCGTGCGGCAACGACTACCTGGCCCAGCTGATCGAATCGATCTCGAGCCACACCGTTCGCGCGCGAATCTGGCGCGGACTCACGCAGCAAGGTGCGGCGGAGCGCACGATCGCCGAGCACCGCGCCATTCTGACGGCGTTGCGCGAGCACGACGCGGAACTCGCCTCCGCGCACTCGCTGACCCACGTCGCAGGCATCGAGGACTGGCTGCGGGCAGCGGTCGGCGCCACCGCCTGAGGTATTCGAACCGCGGCGCCGGAGCGAGAATCCGGATCGCTCCCAACCTGGCCCACGCGAGTCAGCAGGTCGACGAATCACCGAGACAACGAACACCACGAGACGACGAGCAACACGAGACGACGAGCAACACGAGACAACGAGCAACACGAGACGCCGGACAGTACCAGTCACCGACAAGGAGGATCACCGCACATGAGGATCGCACTCCACTCCACTCTTCACCCTGGCGCCGTCGACGACTACCTCCGCGAGCACGCTCGGGTGCCCGACGACCTGCGCGCGCTGTTCGATCGGGCGGGCATCCGCGACTGGACGATCTGGCGATCCGGTGACCGGCTGTTCCACCTCGTCGAGTGCGACGACTTCGATCACGCGATGCGGGTGATCCGCGCAGACGAAGCCGACCGCCGCTGGCAGGAGCACATCGGACGATTCGTCGAAGGATTCCTCGGCCCCGACGGCGACGAAGGCTACCTGCCGCTCGAGAAGGTGTGGTGCCTCGATGAGCAGCGCGCCGAGCCGGTGATCGACATGGGCCTCGACTGACGTGACCGTAGCCGCCTCGCCGCCACACTCAGCGCTCATCGACGCGCATGTGCACGTCTGGGATCCGGCGCGGCTGACATACCCGTGGCTTGACGACCTGCCTGTGCTCAACCGCGCATTCCTTCCTGGCGATTTCGATCGGGAGCACGGGGCGGCCGGGCGACACGTCTTCGTGCAAGCCGGATGCCTGCCCGGGCGGGCGATCGACGAGGTGCGCTGGGTGCTCGGCATGACGGATGCCTGGCCCGAGCTGGCCGCGATCGTCGCCGATGCGGACCTCCGCGGCGGAGCAGCGCTGGAGTCCCACCTGGACGAGCTGCTCGCACTGAATGCCGCGAACCGGCGCACCACAGGTGGAAGCACCACAGGTGGAAGCACCACAGGTGGAAGCACCACAGGTGGAAGCACCACAGGTGGAAGCACCACAGGTGAGAGCACCACAGACGAGAACACGACAGGCCGGAGCACCACAAGCGAGAGCACAGCAGGTAGAGCCGCGGCCGGGCAGCGCACAGTGCGTCGGGTACGCGTCGCGGGTGTGCGACATCTGCTGCAGGACGAGCCGGACGACCTGCTCACCGACCCGCGAAGCCGCGCCGCGCTTCTCGACGGCTTGCGCGCCCTCGCCGCTCGCGGCCTGACGTTCGATGTGTGCGTGCGGCATCGGCAACTGAACACTGTGATCGACCTGCTCGAGCAGGTGCCTCAGCTTCCCACGGTGCTGGACCACCTCGGCAAGCCGTCGGTCGACGATGGCATCGAGAGCGACCCGGGCCGCGCATGGGCGAGGGCGATCACCCGCCTGGCGCGCCTCCCTCGTGCCCGCGTGAAGCTGAGCGGGCTCGCCGCCGAGGCATCCGGGACCGACGCGCTCGACGCCCACGCCGAGGGCTTCCTCGGGCACGCCCTGCGGGCGTTCGGACCCGACCGCGCCATGGTCGGCAGTGACTGGCCGGTCAGCGCCCTCACCGGCGCCCGCGGCACATTCGATGGCTGGCGTCACCGCGTGCGCCGCGCAGCCGCGACAGCGGACGTGGATGCCCGGGGCGTCGCATCCATCGAGCACGGCACGGCCACACAGTTCTACGGGTTGCACTGAGGCCCGGATCACACGCTCCCGCCGGCTGCATCGGAAGGCGAAGCGTCCGGCATCGAGAAGTCAAGAATCGCGAATTCTCGATCAAGATGAGCGCAATAATCGACTTCTCGATGGGCCATGCCCCTCAGCACAGCGCCGTGCTGATCATCCGCACGATGCTGGTCGGATCGGCGATGTCGTCGTCCGTAGCGCGGATGACACGCCATCCCGCCTCTTCGAGGAGCGCGATCCTGCGCAGATCCCTACGCCAGCGCGTGCGGTCTCTTCGATAGTCATCTCCCTCGTACTCGATCGCAACCCTGCGATGCGGGTAGCTGAGATCAGGATGCAGGACCACGCCTCCCGCCACGGGCACCGGATGCCCGATCACGGGTTCCGGAAGACCCGCCGCGACGATCGCGAGGCGCAACATGGACTCCCTCGGGGAATCCACTCCAGGGCGCAGGAGCGGCAGCGCCCAGCCGAGGGCGGTAGCGCCGCGGCGCGAGCCATGCCGTGCGACCGCATGCACCAGTTCCTCACGAGTGCAGAACGACGACGTGCGAAAGCCTCCCTGGAGCCGCAGCCCGGAGATCAAGTAATCGCCCGCCGCGACGAGGTAGCCACGCGAGACCATAGGCGCCAGGTGGCACCACGTTTGCGCCGGAGACACCACGGGGAGCTCCTCCACGAACGAAAGAACGGCATCCGGAACAACGTGTCCCACGACGCCGCGAGTGCGCACTCGTGCGCCGCGTACGGAGGCGACGTGGAGGACCGTTGACGACTGGTGGTGAACGGGAACCGGAATGCCCAGGAGCCGAGCCGCCGTGACATGGGAGAAGAGTTGTCCGTTCCGCAGTCTGGGCACATAGAGCCGACAACGTTCCATGGTGCCCGTCCCTGCGAGCCCGACACTGCGGATGCCGTGGAACGGTGCGTCCAACAGGGAGCTACGAAGCCTGCTCGGCGTGAGGTCATGAAACCCGGTCTCGTTCACGCGGAACACGAAACCAGTCAGGTGAGGCGGTAAGGGCCGCGGCGATCGCATGGTTCGAGTGTCGCCGCCGCGGTGCGCCCCCGCGCCGATTCTCCACAGGACCATCGGCCGGCACCGCCGACCCTGCGTTCAGCACAGCTGCCCCCTCCCCGCCATCGAAAAGTCGAAATTTGCGGGAATCCTCTTGGATGCCAGCAAGTTTTGACTTCTCGATCACGCGATGCCCGCACTCGCGCCGCGACGTGCCCACGCGCACGCGGCGGCGCAGGCCGCGCCTCATGCCGGGATGAAGCCCTCCGCAGCGAGCGCGGCCCATAGCTCGGCCGGAATCGGCGCGACCATGCGCTGAAGGTTCTGGCGCACGGCATCCGGATTCGCGGTGCCCACCACGACCGACGCCACGATCGGATCGCGCAAGGGGAACTGCAGCGCGGCGGCCGGCAACTCCACTTCGTACTCCGTGCAGATCCGTGCGATCGCGCGAGCCCGCTCGATGAGCTCCGCGGGTGCGGCCGCGTAGTTGTAGGTGACATCCGGCGCCGGAGCACCACTGGCCAGCAGACCCGAGTTGTAGACGGCCGCTGCGACGATGTGTACACCGCGCTCGCGGCACACCGGGAACAACTCCTCGAGCGCAGGCTGCTCCAGCAACGTGTACCGCCCGGCGATCATGACCAGGTCGAGGTCGCCCTCGCGCACGGCACGCGCAGCCACAGCGGCGTCGTTCACCCCGATGCCGATCCGCCGCACGAGACCCTCGTCGCGCAGCCTCGCCAGGGCGGGCAGCCCCTCGCGCAGGCCGCGATCGAGGTCGTAGGCATCCGGATCGTGCAGGTACAGGATGTCCACACGATCGAGCCCGAGACGCCCCAACGAGTCTTCGAGGCTGCGACGGATGCCCGCCTCACTCGGATCGAACCGCCGCACCTTCTGGTCCGGCACGTCGAACTGGTGGGCGAGGTCGCGTCCGCCCGAGAAGTGCGGATTCGGCTCGAGCAGCCGCCCGACCTTCGTCGAGAGCACGAACTCGTCACGCGGCTTGCCCTGCAGGAACGCGCCGAGCCGGCGCTCGCTGAGCCCGAGCCCGTAGTGCGGAGCGGTGTCGAAGTAGCGGATGCCGCCGTTCCATGCGGCATCCAGCGCATCGTGCGCGCGATCGTCGGAGACCTCGCGGTAGAGGTTGCCGATGGAGGCCGCCCCGAAGCCGAGCGGACGGAGAGCGGCAGGGTCTTCGTCGGGTTTCGACGGGCTCAACCCGCGGGACAAGCTCAACCCGCGGTTTGGGCTCAACCCGCGGGACGGGCTCGACCCGCGGTCAGCGGGTTTCGACGGGCTCAACCCGCGGTCCGGGCTCGACCCGCGGTCCGGGCTCGACCCGCGGTCCGGGCTCAACCCGCGGTCCGGGCTCAACCCGCGGTCCGGGCTCAACCCGCGGGACGGGCTCGACCCGCGGTCCGGGCTCGACCCACGGTACGGGCTCAAGCGGCGGTACTCGCTCATGCCGAGGCATCCGCTCGGGCTGCCTGCCACTCGAACTCGTCGAGCGACGCGGGGAGCATCTCGGTGCCCGCACCAGGCGCTGTCGGGGTGACGTAGCGTCCGTTCTCGACCACGACCGGGGTCGCGAAGTGCTCGTGCAGGTGGTCGACGTACTCGATCATGCGGCCGTCCATGGTGCCGGTCACGGCGACGAAGTCGAACATCGACAGGTGCTGCACCGCCTCGCACAGCCCCACTCCGCCCGCGTGCGGGCAGACCGGAACGCCGAACTTCGCGGCCAGGAGCAGATTCGCGATGTTCTCGTTCACACCGCCGACACGGGTGGCGTCGATCTGCATGACCTGCATGCCGCCTGCCTGCAGCAGCTGTTTGAACACGATGCGGTTCTGCACGTGCTCGCCCGTCGCCACCCGAATCGGGGCGACGCCGCGCGAGATGGCGGCGTGCCCGAGGATGTCGTCGGGACTCGTCGGCTCCTCGATCCAGGCGGGGTGAAACTCGGCGAGCGCCTTCACCCAGTCGATCGCCTCCTGCGCGCCCCAGCGCTGGTTGGCGTCCATCGCGATCGGATACTGCGGTCCGAGCACCTCCCTGGCGATGCGGAACCGGCGGATGTCGTCGGCCAGGTCGGCGCCGACCTTCAGCTTCACCTGCCCGAAGCCCGCGGCGACCGCCTCGCGGCACAGCCGCGCGAGCTTCTCGTCGGAGTAGCCCAGCCATCCGGGGGTCGTCGTGTATGCGGGGTAGCCGTGTGCCAGCAGCTGTTCGATGCGCTCCTGGCGGCTCGGCTCCTGCGACTTCAGGATGCGCAACGCCTCGTCAGGCGTGAGCGCATCGGTGAGGTAGCGAAAGTCGACCAGCGAGACGAGCTCCTCCGGGCTCAGCCGCGACAGGTGGAGCCACAGCGACTCGCCTGCTCGCTTCGAGCGCAGATCCCACAGGGCGTTCACGATGGCGCCGATCGCCATGTGCATGACGCCCTTCTCCGGGCCGAGCCAGCGCAGCTGCGAGTCGTGCACGAGCAGGCGAGATGCCGCCCCCATGTCGGCCAGCAGCTCCTCGGCGTTGCGGCCGACGAGGTGATCGCTCAGCGCGTCCAGCGCCGCGACCTGCACGTCGTTGCCGCGCCCGATCGTGAACACGAACGCGTGCCCGTCGAGCCCGTCGCCGGCATCCGTGCGGAGCGTGACGTAGGCGGCGGAGTAGTCCGGGTCGGGATTCATCGCGTCGGAGCCGTCGAGCGAGAGCGACGTCGGGAACCGCACGTCTCTGGTGTCGACGGCGACGATCGTGCTCATGGTGTTCCCTCTCCGAACGCACGGCGGGTTGTCGGGCATCCACTGCCAGCCTAAACATCCGATGTTTGCCTCGTCAACCAGGGAAGGATGTGCCACAATCGTGGGGAACGCCGCCACCGCACGCCCACACCTCGGATGTTCGCCGCCACTTCAGGCCGAAGCAGCACTGCTCGCCATCGGGCCCCACGATCAGGTCGGCGGACGCGCGGGCACGGGACGGCCCCAGGAAGGACCATCATGACCGACTTCACCGGACTCGTCGCCATCGTCACGGGAGGGGCGTCCGGCATCGGCGCCGCGATCACGCACCGGTTGCGCGCGGACGGCGCACGGGTGGCCGTGTTCGATCTGAACACGGATGCCGCCGACGCCGACCTCGCCGTGCGCGTGGACGTCGGCGACGACGCCGCTGTCGTGGCCGGCATGCAGCGCGTCGTCGACGAGTTCGGCCGCCTCGACATCGTCGTCAACAACGCCGGCATCGGCGCCCAGGGCGACGTCGCCTCGAACCCGGATGCCGAGTGGCACCGGGTCTTCGACATCAATGTCATCGGCATGGCGCGCGTCTCGCGCGCCGCACTCCCCCACCTGCGTAGATCGCCGGCGGCCGCCATCGTGAACACGGCGTCCATCGCCGCGACCGCAGGCCTTCCGCAGCGTGCCCTCTATTCGGCGTCGAAGGGCGCTGTGCTGTCGCTGACTCGCGCGATGGCCGCCGATCACCTTGCCGATGGCATCCGCGTCAACGCGGTCAGCCCCGGAACGGCGGATACCCCCTGGGTCGGCCGACTGCTCGACTCGGCAGCCGACCCCGCCGCAGAGCGCGTGGCGCTGGCGGCCCGGCAGCCGCACGGACGGCTCGTCTCCCCCGACGAGATCGCGGATGCCGTCGCGTACCTCGCGAGCCCCGCCGCGGGCTCCACGACCGGCACGGCGATCGAGGTCGACGGCGGGATGTCCGGCCTGCGACTGCGTCCGCGCTCCTGACGGGGAGCCCGCCTATCGGCCTTGGAGCGGCGACTCCACCGTGAGCTCCTGGAACCGGGTGAAGTCTCGATCGAGCGTCACCCAGGTTGCTCCGGCCTCGATGGCGACGGCGGCATGCATGCAGTCCGCCACGAGGTTGCCCTTGGCGTTGCCATTCGCGCAGAGGCCGACGAAGATCGACCACGCGCTCGCGCCGGGCAGAACCACTGCCGTACCGGACGCGTCGCGCAGAGCGGACGCCTGGGCCAGCGCGAGCGACAGCGGCGTCGGCACCTCGAAGATGCGGGGGTGCGTGACGACGCGTACGAACCCCGCGAGCACGGCATCCGTCAGCCCGAGCGGGGCCGGCGCGTTCACGGCGTTCTCGAGCCACTCCGCCAGTTCATCGTGGTGCTGTGTTCCGGTGCGGTACGCACCGACGAGCACATTCACATCGACCATCCGCATGGTCAGCGGCCCCGACGCATCAGGTCTCGCTGGAGCGCGGCCCCATCGGTGGGCGCATCCGATTCCATCCGCTCGAGCAGCTCCGCGTTCGAGGTGAGGTCCACGCCGGGAAGCGCGGCGCCACCATCGAATGCATCCACCACGAAGGGCTCGCTGCCTGACGGGGCCTGCCCCAGCCGCTCTCGCAGCGCCTCCGCGATGAAGGAGGTCATCGTGCGCCCCTCGCCCGCCGCCCGTCGCTTCGTCTCGCGGTAGAGTTCATCCGGCAGCAATATGGTGGTACGCATACATATCAGCATACGCTCACCGTGCCGCTGTGCTGTGCTGTGCTGTGCTGTGCTGTGCTGTGCTGTGCTGTGCTGTGCTGTGCTGTGCGCAAGTGTCGTGCGCAGCCGAGCCGATTGAACCTGAGGAATCTTCGTGGATGTCTGGGATGCTCCGCCGGGCAGCCGACTCGCCGGCAATATCGAGGCGATCGCTCGCCTGTTTCCGCACGTGGTCGCCGAGACGGCCGACGAGGCGGGCGAGCGGCGAATGCGCGTCGACTTCGACCTGCTCCGGCAGGAGCTCTCCGGCGGTGCCGTCGAGAACTCGCGCGAGCGGTACGGACTGGAGTGGCCCGGCAAGCGTGCGGCGGCACTCTGCGCCGCCACACCGGCGACCACGAACCTGCGCGAGGCCGAAGACGAGTCGGTGGATGGGGCATCCACCGGGAACGTCTTCATCGCAGGAGACAACCTGGAGGCGCTGAAGCTGCTGCGGCAGACGCACGCCGGCACCGTGAAGCTGATCTACATCGATCCGCCGTACAACACCCGCAACGACTTCGTCTACAACGACGACTTCGGGCCGTCCCACTCCGCGTGGCTGAACATGATGTATCCGCGGCTGATCCTCGCGCGTGACCTTCTCACCGACGACGGCGTCGGATTCGTCAGCATCGACGGCAACGAGGTCGCCCAGCTCGAGCTGCTGCTGGCCGAGGTTTTCGGCGCCCGCAATGTGGTCGCCACGATCGTCTGGGTGAGCAACCTCAAAGGCCGGCAGCTCCCCGGCGGGGGCCCGGCGGGCACGCACGAATACATCCTCTGCTTCGCCAGGAACGCGGATGCCGTCGCCCGGTTCCGCGGGTCGGCATCCGATCTGCACGCCCTCATGCCCGCTGTCTACCGACGCCCCGGCTACGCCGTGAAGCACGACGGCAAGGGCCCGTATGTCACGAAGAACGAGCTCTACAACACCAACTCGCGGTTCAACGAGCGCACCGCGCCCACGATGGTCTTCCGCATCCACTACCAGCCGGAAACAGGCGAGGTGCGCGTCACCGACATCGACGACGACACGTCGTTCGAGGGCTTCGTCACCGCCATGCCGCACCCGAACCATCGCTCCGGGATCGACTGGCACGCCTGGCGCTGGAGCCGTGCTCGCGTGCTCGCCGACCGCGACGAACTCGAGTTCGACGCGAGCGGCGAACGCCTTCGCATCCGCACGAAGGTGCGAGACGTCGACGGCATGACGATGAAAGACGTCGTGATCGGGCCGAGCACGATGACGGGGCAGCGCGATCTGGACGATCTCGGCATGCACCACCTGTTCGACGCGCCGAAGCCGGTCGCCCTGCTCCGCACGCTCATGGCCGTGACCACGTCGGACGATGACCTCGTGCTCGACTTCTTCGCCGGCTCCGGCACGACGGCGCAGGCGGTCATGGAGCAGAACGCCGACGACGGCGGCCACCGCCGGTTCATACTCGTACAGCGGGACGAGCGCACGTCGCCCCGATCCGAGGCCGCCGCCGCAGGTTTCGCCACGATCGCCGACGTGACCGCGGAACGGATGCGCCGCGCGGGCGATCGCCTCCGCTCGCGTTCGGCAGGCGGCGGGCAGGTCGACACCGGGTTCCGCACGTTCCGTCTCGAGCCGCGCTGACGACTCGTCCAGCAACCGTCCACCCGCCTCCGGGATGCCCGCACTACCCTCGCAGGATGCGCAGGCGAACCCGAACGGCACGTGCGCACACCGCCTCGCTCGTCGCCGTGGCTCTGACAGTGATGGTCCTCACCGGATGCGCGCAGTCCGGCTCAGGAGGCCCCGACCACTTCGATGCGCCCAAGGCAGCTACGAGCAGCACGCCGACGCCGAGTCCGACCTCGACGCTGCGCACGGGAACGGCATCCGATCCGCTGCGCTACGCCGCGCTCGGCGACTCGTACTCGGCGGGCATGGGCGCCGGCGACGAGACCGGCCGGTGCCGCCGCAGCCCGCACGGATTCCCGCAGCAGCTCGCGAAGTCGAAGACGATCGTGCTCTCCCGGTTCGTCGCCTGTTCCGGCGCGACCACCTCGGATGTGCTCGAACACCAGATCGACGCACTCGACCCGCAGATCGATCTGGTCACGATCACGATCGGCGGCAACGACCTCGACGTCAGCGTGCTTCCGTCGGCCTGCGGGCGCGGCGAGACGGATGCCTGCAAGACGGCCGTGGCGACCTCTGTCGCGTTGCTGCACACGTTGGCGCTGAAGCTCGAGAAGACATACCAGGCGATCGCGAAGGCGGCGCCGCATGCGCGCATCCTGGTGGCGGACTATCCGCTGTTCTACGACCTGCCCGTCATCAACGAGAACACGCTCGGATCCGAGGAGCTGTCAGCGGCGATCGCCGTCGACACGGCCGTGGCGTCGCTCGACGCGACCATCGCGAAGGCGGTGGCGAAGCAGAGGGCGGTCGGCACGGACATCCGCTTCGTCGACGTGCAGTTCAGGGGTCACGGCGTCAACGCGAAGAAGCCGTGGTTCGTGCTCACGGGCTCGGACGCGTACCACCCGACCGCCGCCGGATACGCCCAGTACGCGAAGACGCTGGCAGCCCTCACCCACTGATCGGGCCCTGCGTATCGCCCCCCTTTACCGCGGGTCGCCCCGCTACCGCGGTCACCCCCCCTACCGCGGGTTGAGCTTGTCGAAACCCCCTCGCCGCGGGTCGAGCCCCGCCGCGGGTCGCCCCCTACCGCGGGTTGAGCCTGTCGAAACCCGCTCGCCGCACGGGGACCATCACTCCACCCTCAGCCCCAACTCACCGGCGAGCGCGGGCGCCAGCACCATGAGCTGCTCGAACGAGACTGTTGCACCCTTCAGCGACGCGATGCTGTGGACCGTGTCGATGTCCGCACCGCGAAGATCCACATCGGTGAGCCGGGCGTGGGATGCCTCCAGCACGCCGATCCTGCAGCCCGCGAACGCGACACGGTGAGCTGTCGCACCGCCGAGGTCGAGCTCGCCGATGGTGCAATCCTCGAACGAGACATCGATGAGCTCGGACGCCCGCAGGTTGACGAACCCGAGCTTGCAACCGTGCAGGCGAACCGAATTCCACGTGCTCTCGTAGACTTCGATCGCGCCAAGACGCGAGCTGAGCAACTCGACGTCGCGCCAGTCGGCACCCTGGGCGGCCAGTACGGATGCCGACACCCCGTCGAGCCGGGTCTCCCGCATCCGGGAGTCGATGAATTTGGCGTCGGAGAGGTCCAGCCCGACGAGCTCGCATTCCGAGAGGTCGATGCCGGGGATGTCTGCACCGGCCAGCGCGCGCGAATCCTCCCCGGGAGACACGAAGCGGAGCGTCTCGTGCGAGCGACGGGCGCGCAGCTCGGAGGGGTCGGCATCCGTCAGCCCCTCGAGCAGGACGGGGTCGATGCGAGGCGATTGCACTGTCTTGGCGCGCGGCATGGCGCGACCGTAGCACGAGGGTGCGACGGCTCCGATCCCGCGGGTGAGCCCCTCCCGGCGGGTGAATCCCTTCCGCCGGTTGAGCCCCTCCCGCCGGTTGAGCTTGTCGAAACCGCCCGGCGCCAGGGTTTCGACAGGCTCAACCCGCGGAACCACCCAACTCCGCGGTTTCGACAAGCTCAACCCGCGAAACCACCCAACTCCGCGGTTTCGACAAGCTCAACCCGCGAAACCACCCAACTCCACGGTTTCGACAAGCTCAACCCGCGAAACCACCCAACTCCACGGTTTCGACAAGCTCAACCCGCGAAACCACCCAACTCCGCGGTTTCGACAAGCTCAACCCGCGAAACCACCCAACTCCGCGGTTTCGACAGACTCAACCCGCGGGAGTACCGCCCCTCCAGCGGGACTACCGCCCGGTGCCTGCGTAGACGACGGCTTCGGTGTCGGAGTCGAGCCCGAACGCCTTGTGCACGACCCGCGCCGCCTCTGCCACCGTGTCGGCGCGGGTGACGACCGAGATGCGGATCTCGCTGGTGGAGATCATCTCGATATTGATGCCGGCCGTGTAGAGCGCGTCGAAAAGCTTCGCAGAGACGCCGGCGTTCGACCGCATGCCCGCGCCGACCAGAGCGAGCTTGCCGATCTGGTCGTCGTACTGCAGCGACTGGAATCCCACGTCCTGTTGCTCGGCACGCAGCGCCTGCAGCACCTTCTGCCCGTCGCCTTTCGGCAGCGTGAACGAGATGTCGGTGAGGCTCGTCGCCGCCGCCGACACGTTCTGCACGATCATGTCGATGTTGGCGTTGGTCTTGGCCACCACCTTGAAGATGTAAGCAGCCTTGCCCGGAACATCCGGCACGCCCACGACCGTGATCTTGGCCTCGGTCAGATCGGTGGCCACGCCGGCGATGATCGGCTCTTCCACTGTGTTGCCTCTTTTCTGGAGCTTCTCCTGCAGCGCCGCGAGCTTCTCGGCGTAGTCGTCGGAAATCTCGTTCAGCACGTATGTGCCCTCGCCGTTGTTGAACGACGAGCGCACGTGCAGCGTCACGCCGTGGCGACGCGCATATTCCACTGCGCGTATATGCAGCACCTTCGCGCCCGCCGCGGCCAGCTCGAGCATCTCCTCGCTCGTGATGTGATCGATCTTGCGGGCGAGCGGAACGACGCGCGGATCCGACGTGAAGACTCCGTCGACGTCGGTGTAGATCTCGCACACGGATGCATCCAGCGCGGCAGCCAGCGCCACGGCTGTGGTGTCCGAGCCGCCGCGTCCGAGAGTGGTGATGTCCCTCGACTCGCGGCTGAAGCCCTGGAAGCCCGCGACGATCACGATGGCGCCGTCGTCGAGAGCCTCCCGGATGCGCCCGGGCGTGACGTCGACGATGCGCGCGGCCCCGTGACGGGCATCCGTGATCATGCCGGCCTGGCTGCCGGTGAAGGATCGGGCGTCGTACTCCATCGACTTGATCGCCATCGCCAGCAACGCCATCGAGATGCGCTCGCCCGCGGTGAGGAGCATGTCGAGCTCGCGCGGCTCGGGAATCGGCGTCACCTCGTGCGCGAGGTCGACCAGCTCATCCGTCGTGTCGCCCATGGCGCTGACCGCGACGACCACCTCGTTGCCCGCCTTGCGCGTCTCGACGATGCGCTTCGCGACACGTTTGATGCTCTCGGGGTCGGCGACGGATGATCCGCCGTACTTCTGCACGATCAAGGCCACGGAAGACTCCTGAAGGGTGGGATGCACCAGTCGAGTAGATGGGGGCGGGCGGCTGCCGCCGTCTGAGCTGGTATCCCAATTCTACGTATGCGCCGGATCGTGCTCTGCGCGTGTTACGCCGCGTCGGCGGTCGAACCACGCGGGCGCGTTTGCCTGTGCGCGGCGGGTTCTCGATCCAATGCTTCGACACGAACCCGACGGCGACTCCCATCACGATGTCGTCTGAAGAAGGGCGGAGCGGCGAGCCCGTCAGGGCAGGACTTCGACGGCACAGCGGATGCCCGGAGCGTCCGCCAGTCTGCGATCCGTCGTCACCAAAACCGCGTCTGCCAGTTCGGCCACTGCCACATAGCTGGCGTCCGTCGACGTCAGATTGTGCCGGAGCGCCCACACGCGATCTGCCACAGTCTCCCAAGAGCTGTACGTGGCGGGGAATTCCATCAACAACTCGAACTCGGCGTCCTGGTCGGACAGGGTCGTACGCCTTTTCACGCCGAGTTTTCGAAGGACGTCGGCCACCTCATAAGGCATGACCGCGGGTTCGAAGTACTGAACCTCGTGATCCGGCAACACCCGAGCCGCGCCGCCACTGATGGCGTCAACGACCGCGGAGGCATCCAGCACCAGCCGCTTCATTTCGACCATTCGCCTTCGACGCGCTCGAGAAGGAGTGCCTCGCGTTCGGCACGGTCCTCCTGGATCAGTTCCCCGATCTCTTCGCCAGTCAGATCGAGCCGCGAGCGCTGCGCGGCGTGCCGCCGCGCACGGTCGAACCACTCCTCCACCGTCGGCTTGTCAGCCAGATTGCGGAGTTCGCCCTGCAAGTACTCCTGGAGCGACTTTCCCTGTCGCTTGGCCCTGGCCGCGAGCGCATTCCGCACGTCGTCGGGCACGGACCGGATCGTGATCGTCACAGGCATGCCTCCATTCTGCGCCGCATGCATGCGTTTTGCATGCACCGATCGCATCTCTTCCAAGTGAAGCCCGAGGCGTGCGCCGTCGCGTGTCGAGCATCCGAACCGGTGGAGTGTGGGCTCAGCGCTCCATTGGGGAGGGCGAGACCTCGTTCTCCCGCTCCGCGGCATCCGCGCGCCAGGAGCGCAGGCTCGGAATGGCCGCGGCGATCACGCCGGCACCGATCACGCATGCGAGCCCTCCGCTCACGGCCGACACTGCACCAGAGGTTGCGGATGCCACCATGCCGGCCCGCAGATCGCCCAGGCTGGGACCGCCGGCACCGACGAGGAAGTCGAGCGAGTTCATGCGGCCGCGCAGGGCATCCGGAGTCGATCGCTGCACGATGGTGCCGCGGCTCACCACGGTGCCGGTGTCGGCCGCGCCGGCGATCACGAGGCCGAGAAGTGCGAGCGGCAGCCATCCGCTCAGCCCGAAGAGCGCGATTCCCGCGCCCCAGACCGCGCAGCAGATCACCATCACGACGCCCTGCCGGGGCTGCCGGGTGATGCGTCCGGAGAGCACTCCGGCGAGGATGCCGCCCAGTCCGACCGCGGGCAGCATGAGCCCAAGGGTGATCGGCGACCCGCCGAACCGTTCGGCGTTGATCACCGGGAACAGCGCGGTCGGAATGGCCAGGACCGTGGCGTTGAGGTCGGCGACGAATGCACCGACCAGCACGGGAGTGCGCACGAGGTAGCGCAACGCGCCGAGAATGCCGCGCTCCGACTTGCCGCCTCCTGCCCCGCGTTGCGGCTCGCCTACCGCCTTCGGCAGACTCGCGATCCCCCAGAGGGCAGCGACGAACGTGACCGCGTCGACGACGAGGCAGATGCCGACTCCCAGGCTGTCGACGAGGAGACCGGCCACGAACGGGCCGGCGAGCATGGCGAACTGCGACGACAGGCGCATGAGCGCAAGGCCGGCGCCCAGGCTCTCGCCGTCGAGCAGTCGCGGTGCGAAGGTCTGGGCCGAGGGAACCGAGATGGATGCCAGCCCCGCGCCGACGCCCATGAACGCGTACACGATCGGCACGTTCGCGACGCCGACGATCACGAGCATGGCCAGCGTGGCGGACGACGCCATCTGCGCCAGCCGCATGGTCAACAGGAGGGTCCGCCGGTTCATCCGGTCGGCCAGCGTGCCGCCGAGCAGCCCGCAGACCGCCAGCGGCACGGCGCACACGACCCCCGTCAGCCCGACGAGCGCTGCGGAGTGCGAGAGCTCCCACACGTAGTAGAGCAGGGCGAACGCGCTCAGCTGGCTGCCGAAGCTCGAGATCGTGGTGCCGATCCAGAACGATCGGAACGCCGCGATATCACGCAGCGGACGGATGTCGACGACATGCTCCCGCAGGCTCATCGCGCTACCGCCCCTGCCGCCGGCCCCGCAGCGACCCGAAGGACCGCGCGTCGAAACCCGCCGAGCGACCCCCTCTCAATCAGCGGCCTCACCAAGGTGCCGCAGCACGCGGTCGGCGAACGACTCTCGGTCCAGCGCTGCGTCCATCCCGGCTGCGATCACGTCGAGATCCACTCCCGCTTCTTCTGCCACCTCACGAACGGCCGCCTCCGTCGCGTACCATTCCCGCCAGAAGACCGAAGCGACCTCCTTGCCGCGCGGGGTGAGCGAGATCACGCGACTGCGGGCATCCGCTCCGGGTTCGGACTCGACGAGACCCGCCGTGCGCATCGCCGAAACGGACTGGCTCATGGCGGAATGCGTCACCCCGCACCGCTCCGCCAGGTCACGGATGCTCGTGTCGCCGTCATCGAGGAACATCACCGCCATGCTGAACCGCGGTCGCACCCCCTCGATGCCCATACGCTCGTAGGCCTCCGCGATGCCCGAATCCATGCGCTGTCTGACCGTCTTCAGCGGGCGCATCGTGCTCGGCAGCTCGGTCACACGCTGCGGTCGCGGCTCTGGCTCGCTCGAGGATGTCACAGCGCTAATATAACAGCCCTGTTGGACCATGCAAGGCCAAGCACTGACGCTCCTCACGCCGGCAGACGGATGCCCGCCAGCCGCTCCCCCGAGTACACGTCGATCCCGATCACGCGGCCCGCGTCCACACGGAACGCCATCAGCGACACCGGCCGCTCCTCCACCGTCACCAGCACGCCGGCCAAACCGTCGATGAGCACGGGACGCAGCGCGGCGCGCGGGGTGGCGAACATGAGTGCGCGAGACGCGATCTGCGAGCCACCACGCACGATCGCCGTCGCCGAGCGCCCGTCGTCGGCCCGCAGCGTGGCATCCGGAGCGAGAATCGCGACCAGCCGGTCGAAATCGCCGTTTCGAGCGGCCTCGAAGAAGGCATCGACGAGGCGACGACCGCTGGACGCGCCCGAAGCATCCACACCGTCATCCGCCCGCACGCGCCTTCGTGCGCGGCTGGCCAACTGGCGCACTGCCTCCGGCGAGCGCTCCAGCAGCTGTCCGATCTGCTCGAACGGCACGTCGAACGTGTCGTGCAGCACGAACGCGACGCGCTCAGCGGGGCTCAGCCGATCGAGCACGAGCAAGAGCGCGGTCTCCACGGCATCCGACAGCTGAGCGGATGCCTCAGGGTCGCCCGCCGCGTGCGCCGGCTCGACGATCGGGTCGGGCAGAGTCTCCTCGTACTCCGTCTCGCCGCGAGTCGCGCGCGATCGCAGCAGATTGAGACAGACGCGGGACGCGGCGGTGGTGAGCCATCCGCCGAGGTTGTCGATGTCGTCACCGCCCGTGCGGGAGAGCCGCAGCCACGTCTCCTGCACGGCGTCGTCGGCCTCGGCATCCGAACCGAGCATGCGGTAGGCGAGGTGATGCAGGCGCGCGCGGTGCCCCTCGAACTGCGCAGCCAAGAAATCCTGGTCGGTCATGTCACGTTTCCTTCCGGTCGCGGGTCAATACTGGCGTCCCCGTTATGACCGCCGAAATCGCGGCGGTGTGACATCTCATGAAAGAGGAGAACACCATGACCGACACCACGCAGCTGCAGCAGGCCCCCGCCGCTTCCGACGCCGACGCCATCGTTGCGGTACGGGCGCGCATGCCTCACCCCGCATTCCTCCTGGAGGGCGGCATGGATGCACTCGCTGCCATGAACAAGGTGGCGGCATCCACCGACATCCCCGAGGTGATCCTGCACCTGGTGACACTGCGGGCGAGCCAGATCAACGGATGCTCGTGGTGCACCGTCGAGCACACCCGTGAGCTGCGCGAGGTGGACGGCACCTCGCACGAGCGCATCGCCGCCGTCGCCTCCTGGCGCGAGGCGCCGTACTTCACCGCCCGCGAACGCGCCGCGCTGGCCTTCACCGAGGCGGTGACGCGGGTGGCCGACACGACGGATGCCGTGCCGGACGAACTCTGGAACGAGGTCTCCGCGGTCTTCAGCAAGAAGGAGATCGCTGCGCTGCTGTTCTCGATCGGCACCATCAATGTGTGGAACCGCATCAACGCGGCCATCCGTCAGCCCGCCGGCAAGCGGTGACGGATGCCCGTGGCCGGGCGTCGTGCGTTTGCGGCGGATCGCCCGGCCACGATCCCGGTCACACGAGGGCGCGACGCAGCATGGCCGAGGCGTGCGGCCACGGCACCCGCTCCTGCTCCAGGCGCACGTCTCTCTCAGCGCGAAGGCACGCCACCGTGCGCTGTTCGGCCTCCGTCAGCCGGTGCAGGCCGACGTGCGAAGGAACAGGCTCCGGCACCCAGAGGTCATGGTGCGCCAGCAGTGCCGGCTCGTCCATCAGCAGGCTGCGCGCGTGCGGGTGGCTCGAGCGGAACTCGTCGAGAAGCGCGAGGGTTCCATTGCCGAGCGCCGAGTCTTTCGGCGTTCGGGTCATCGGAGCGTGTCTACCGTTGCGATCCCGGCGGGCCGCCACGCGGCCAGCAATTGGCGGTCGCCGGAAACGGCGACGAGATCGGTCGAGTTCGTGGAACGTGCGGAGGCGCAGTGCAGGGCGTCGAATCCCCGCAGCTTGAAGCGCTCCGCGTCCTGTGCCGCATTCCGGGCCAGAAGCTCATCGACCTCGACGACCGCCACTCGATCCCACATTCCCTCGAACACCCGTTGGGCGAATCGAAAGTCCGCCTTCGTCGTGACCCCTCGACGTCGTGACGCCGCGAGCGCGGAGGCGACTTCGACATAGGTGACCCGACTGCTGACCAGGTCGTCCGCATCGCGCCAGATCCGGGCTGCGTTCGGGGTCGCCGGTCCTCGATGAGCAGCGGGACGAACCGGTGAGCCTGGTCGACAGCATCCGGCGGTACTTCGGCGACGATCCTGTTGCGCTGCCCGAGCGTCGGCGCTCTGATGAAACGCAGCGCGCTGTCGAGTTCGGCGCATGATCGTTCTCGACACGAACATCGTCTCCGCCCTCATGGCCGGGGAATCCGCGATGGATGCCTGGCTGGCCACGGTCTCACCGCCCGACCTCTATACGACGACGGTGACTCGGGCGGAGATCCGCTACGGAATCGCCCGTCTGCCTCCGGGCGAGCGTCGGCACGGCCTTCAAGATCGCGCCGACGCCTTGTTCGACGAGATCCGCGATCGAACACTGCCCTTCGATGTGCGTGCCGCCGATCTCTATGGCGAGATCGTCGCCGTACGCGAGAGTTCCGGTCGACCCATCGGCGTTCTCGATGCGCAGATCGCCGCGATAGCCCGGGTTCGGCACGCCAGCGTCGCCACGCGCAACGTCGCAGATTTCGATGCGTGCGCAGTTCCGGTCGTGAATGCGTACGCGCACGCGGAGACGGGACAAGGCTGACGTCTGCCTCCAGCCGCATCCCGCGTATCGAGCAGCCGCCGGCTCACGATCCGGAGGCATCGGATCCGGCCACGAGCAGCGCCACCGCCGCCCGATCCGGCTCCGGCCACTCGAGTTCGCCGAGCCGGTCACGACGGATCCACCGGATCTCGTCGTGATCCGTGCTCGTGGTGGGTGCGGCATCCGTCAGCGTCGTCCAGTAGCAACTGAGGTCGACGAGCTTGCCATTGACCGGCGTGGCGCCGCGATGCAGCAGTTCGCCGACGCGGATGCCCACCCCGAGCTCTTCGCGGATCTCCCGCATCAGCGCGTCCACCGCCGACTCCCCCGGCTCGACCTTGCCGCCCGGGAACTCCCACAACCCGCCCGCCTCGCGCTCCGCGTTGCGGCGGCAGGCGAGCACGCGGTCGCCGTGCACGATGACCGCAGCGACCACGTGGACGGTTGCACTGTGCATAGGTCGATCTTGGACCAGGAGGATGCGCCTCGGGCGTGGATCGTGTGCCCTCCCGTCGCCGACGGCTCGTGGCATGCTGGCCATCATGCTGACCATCGACCCGGCGCTGCCTGAGCCCCTCTACGAGCAACTGCGCGATCAGCTCGTCGCGCAGATCACCTCGGGCGAACTCGCACCGGGCGACAAGCTGCCGTCGGTCAGGCAGTTCGCAGCCGACCTCGACCTGGCGCCGAACACCGTCGCCCGCGTGTACAAGGAGCTCGAAGCATCCGGATACCTGGAGACCCGCGGCCGCAACGGCACCACGGTCGCCCAGGACCTCGCCGGCAACGAGACGCACCGGCGCGCGGCGGCGCTCACGAGCAAGTACCTCGACGGGATGGCGGCGCTCGGGTTCAGCACGGAGCGAGTGATCGCCTACCTGCAGCGGAACATGGAACGTTAGCGAACGAGGCAGGATCCGCTGTCAGTTCACGCTGCGCGAATCGCATCCCACGCGACGCGCTACACGAATCGGCAATCGCTACACGAAAAGCCTGGAGCGGATGCCGATACGTGTCGCCGATGCCGATTCCTGCGGCGACATCGGCGCCGACACGTGTAGCCGATGCGCCGATACGTGTGGCGGATGCCGATACGTGTGGCGGATGCCGATATCTGTGGCGCTTTGCTGGTTCCCATGGGCGGTCGGCGCCCTCGCGCGCGCACGCTCATCCCTGCACACAGGCCCGCGCGCTCACGCCCGCACGACCACGTCCGCGCGGGCGCCGCACGCCGCGATGCGGCGCGCGTAAGGCAATGCTGCGCACATCGCTGTTCCGCGTGTTCGGCCACCGCATCTGCTGCGGGGAGATTCCGGAATGGAGAGCGCACGTCGGTCAGAAGTGGAAGCCGATCGATCAGCCGCCGTGCAATCTCTACAACGTGATCTGGCGGTTCAGAGCTGGTTCCGCGCCGGAGTGGACTGAACGCGAGAATGGATGCCATGGCATCCGCGTCGCCCTCCCCCGACCTGCTGCGCCTGCGCGTCTCGATCGCCGGGAGTGACCCGCTCATCTGGCGACAGCTCGAGGTCGATTCCGGTCTGCGGCTCGATGAGTTCCACGACGTGCTGCAGCTGGCGTTCGGTTGGCGCAACTCGCACCTGCACCATTTCATGGAAGAGGAGCCGTGGTCGCGTGCGCACGGCCTGCCGCGCATCGGGCGGCAGCCGCGCGTCTGGGGAATGACGACGATCGACGACCTTCCCGAAGACGACCTTCCTGAAGACGAATGGACGCTCGCCCAAGTCTTCGGCGACTCCGACGATCCGCTGTTCTACGAGTACGACTTCGGCGACTGCTGGGTGCACGTGATCGAGGTGATCGAGCGCATCCACGACCCGAAGGCCCCGCGCGCAGCGCTCGTGAACGCGAGTCGGCGAGCACCGCTCGACGACGCGGGTGGCATCGGTGGGTACGAGGAGAAGCTGGAGATCCTGGCGAACGCTGCGCATCCGGAGCACGAGGAGATCGCCGACTGGATTCAATGGGTCAGCGGCCCGTGGAACCCGTTCGACCCAGAGGCGGTCGACATCGAGCACATCAACCGCGAGTTCGCGCTGCGGTTCGCGCCGGATGCCGCCACCTCGCAGCCCGATGTCGGGGCGGTTCCTCCAGGTTCGGCGATCGCCGCGTTGCTCGAGCGGATGCCGCTGCCCATCGCCGCGGAGCTGCGCGGACATCTGGCTCGATCCGGCGCACTGAACGTCGCGCCCCTCGACGCCGAGACCGCGCGAGGCATCGTCGAGCCGTTCGCGTGGATGATCCGTGCTGCGGGAACCGACGGCATCCGCTTGACCGGCGCGGGCTGGCTACCGCCGGCGGTGGTGCACGCAGCGATGAACGAGCTCGGCTGGACCGAGGCCTGGTACGGCAAGGCCAACCGCGAAGACATCACCGCTCCGATCAGAAACCTTCGCGAGGATGCGACCCACTTGGGCATGCTGCGCAAACGGAACGGCGTGTTGTATGCCACGTCAGCCGCGACGAAGCTCGTCGACGACCCGGTTGCACTGTGGCGACACCTGGCCGGATCCGTGGTGCGCAAGACCCGCCTCGGCCCGTATCGCGACGTGATCGTGCTGATCGCGGTGGAACTGGCCGCGGGCGACCTGGACCCGCGAGTCGATGGCGGGCGAGGCGTCGAGGGTGTGGGGTTCGGCCTCGAAGTGCTCGGCTGGGTCTCCGCCGACGGCACGCCGCTGACGGACGCCGACGTGCACGCCCTGGTGGTCGACGCGCTGAACATGATGCGGAACGCGGGCGCATTCGGCCGACCGGGACCACGCGGCCTGGTTCCGCAGGTCAACGCCGCAGGCCGCGCGTTCGCGACCGAAATGCTGCGCACCCCGGTGGCGTAAGCGTCCGCGCCTGAACGCCGCAGCGCCGACGACGTGCGGCGATTCGCCTCGATACCAATGCGACTCTCCCGTCCGCGAGCGGGACGTTTGCCGGGCGGCAACGCGCCAGTCTTCACCTACACCATCGCTGCCGAGGCGAAGCGGAACATCCGCCACCAGCTCGAGCACCGGTTCGGCTACAACTTCGCGTCGATCTACGCCGACATTGAGGGGCTCGCGGAGTACATCCGGCAGCGGCCGACGGCGCTGACGGATGCGCGGTTGCGGCAGGGGTTGCTTCAGCCGCCTGCCTCACCCGAGGCAATCGTTCGTCTACTTCGAGGCCTGCTGACTCAGGGCTGTCGTCATACAGGGGAACGAGAAGCCGAAGGTCTGCGCCAACGACCCGCTCGCGCTCACCCGGCAGAGCGCGGCACTCGAAGCTCCGCCGCCACGCTCACCCGCCGAGCGGCACCACCAGATCCACACGCTCGCGACTGCCGGCGATGCGGCGTGCGTTCGCCTCGTCGACGCGCGCGACCCAGGCGCGAGCATCCGCTGGGCTCTTGCCGAACCTCTCGTGACGCGCAATCAGCCGAGGCACCCGCACGTCGTCGGGCGTCTCGACGAACCACGCCTCGGTGAGGTGCGGTCGGATGCCCCGCCATGGCTCCTGAAGATCGAGCAAGTAGTTGCCCTCCACGATCACGACACGCACGCCCGGGTCGATCGGGATGCTCCCCGCGATCGGCTGCTCGAGCGTGCGCTCGAAGGCGGGCGCGTACACCGTGTGATCGCGCTCGACGACGACACGGCGCAGCATCGCGAGCACGCCCTGGCCGTCGAACGTGTCGATCGCACCCTTGCGGTCGAGGCGTCCGAGCCGGGTGAGCGCGGCGTCCGCGAGGTGGAAGCCGTCCATCGGCAGCACCGCCACCTCGTCGCCGCGACCGCGGTCTGCCGCAGCGCGGGCGAGACCCTCGGCCAGGGTGGACTTGCCGGCACCGGGCGCGCCCACGATGCCCAGGACGATGCGGGCGGATGGCTGCGTGTCGGCGAGCGCGAGCATCCGGGTCACGAGGTGGTCGGATGGTGGGGCAGCAGAGCTCATGGGTCGATACTGGCGTGCGGCAACGCGATCTGGATATCACTGGGCTGCTCAACGCCGACGGCGTAGGTCACCGGGATTCCGGAGCCGGATGCGTCGCTCGCCAGGCTCCGACCTCCGAGCCGAACCCGCCGCCGCTACGCTGATCACGCCTATTCGATCCGCACGTGAGGACACCGATGTTCGTTCAGGAAACCCGACTTCAGAGTGTCTTGAGCGGCGCATCGCAGTACCGGGTGCCGCTGTACCAGCGCCCGTACTCGTGGACCCCGAAACAGTTGCGGCGACTGTGGGACGACCTCGTGGAGCTCACGGATCAGCGACAAGCCACCCCGGATGCAACGCACTTCACAGGTTCGCTCGTGCTCTCGATGGGTCAGATCGGCCCAGCTGCGAGTGAGTTCCTGGTCGTCGATGGCCAGCAGCGCCTCACGACGCTCAGCGTCCTGCTGTGCGCGATCCGCGACCACTACCGCAAGGTGGACGGCGACGAGTCGCAGAACGCAGCCCGTATCCATGAGACGTACCTCATCGATCGGTTCCGGTCAGGCGACGACCGGCTCAAGCTGATTCCGACTCAGGCTGATCGCGATGCTTACCGATCGATCATCGATGGCAATACCGACGGGGCCACGAACACCGGCGTCATGGAGGCTTATCGCTTCTTCCGAGCTCAGTTGCATGCGGCGGATGATCCCGAGGACGACACCGACATCCAGCGAATCGAGGCGGCCGCACTGACGGGTCTGGCATTCGTGTCGATCACGGCGGATGCGAACGACAACGTCTACCGCATCTTCGAGTCGCTCAACAACACCGGCATGAAGCTGACCCAGGGGGACCTACTCCGCAACTACTTGTTCATGCGCCTCGGATCGGATGGCGAGTCCGTTTACGACTCCTGGTGGTTGCCGATGCAGCGCAATCTCTCCAGCAGCGATCTCGAGGTCTTGTTCTGGATCGACTATGTCTGGAACGAGCCCACCGCCAAACAGAGCGAGATCTATTCGCTTCAGGTGAATCGACTTCGGCATCTCGCCCAGCCGGAAATCGTGTCCGAGATCAAGCGCTACAGCCGAATGTCGTCGCTTCTTCGACTGATGCGGCATCCTGAGGAGGAACAGGACCGCGGGGTGCGAGTCCAGTTGGACCGTCTCAAGGCCTGGGGCCTCTTGGCATCGGACCCGATGGTTCTTCGGCTTCTCCACCTGCGGGACATCGGTGCGTTGGATGACGCATCGACCGCACGAGGGCTTCACCTCCTCCAGTCATTCATGATCCGGCGAGTTCTGATTGGCGCATCCGCGAATTCGCTCGGACGAATCATGCAGCGGGCGACGTTCGAGATCGGAACCTCCGAACCGATCTCTGGACTTCACGAATACCTCTCCACGGGGCGCAAGTACTTCGCTACGGATGCACAGCTTGCGGATGCCGTGGTCAGCCGCCCGTTCTACTTCTCCGGCCGACCGAACCAGCGGAAGGCGATCCTCGGATGGCTCGAGGAGGCGACTCCGCTGAGCGTTGCCAGCGGTGAATTCAGGGGAAAGGAGCAGGTCGATCTGAGCTCGACAACGATCGAACACGTCATGCCGCAGTCCCTCAACCCGGTCTGGCGCGAGGAGTTGAGCGCCGACCTCGGCGAATACGAATCCGCCGACGTCTTGCACGATTCGCTTGTTCACACGTTGGCCAACCTCACTCTGACGGGATACAACTCCGAGCTGAGCAATGCACCGTATTCGAAGAAACGCGAACTCCTCGAGGGCTCGGGACTTCGGCTCAACGCGGAGATCGCCAGACACGACGAATGGACCCGCACCGACATTCTTCAGCGCGGCAGAATCCTCGCGTCCCGCATCAGCGAACTGTGGGCGGGCCCGATCGCCACGGCCGATGTTGCACGACCGAGTGAATCCTGGAGCCTTGTCAACGATGTAGTTGCTGCCATTCCGGAAGGGCGTTGGGCATCATACGGCGACGTCGCTGCGGCGACCGACACTCATCCCGTTCCTCTGGGCCAATACCTCGGACGCGTTGAGGTCCCCGGCGCCTGGCGCGTTCTCCAGCGGGCCGGAACGATATCTTCCGGATTCGGCTGGCTTCCCGGAAGCGAGCACGACGGCCGGGACGTTGGGAGCGTTCTGAAGGGGGAAGGCATTCGATTCGGCGAGCAAGGGCATGCCGATGAGGCTCAACGTTTGAGTGTTCAGGAACTGGGCGACCTCATCGGGTTGACCGTGCGCTCGGATGTCGACCCCGACGACGACTCCGCGGAGGATCGCGAAGCCTTCATCGCGGAACTCGGCAGTCGGCACTCGCCTCTGGCGGTGCAGGGCGTAGTCGAGCTCATGAACGCGTGGCGGCGGCTGGGTGGCTACTTCACATTCGGCTCAGGACCTGAGGCGAGTTGCACTCTCCAGGCGGGAACCGGTCCACGACGTCCCAAGGGAATCTGGCCTCTCGTCATCTACCCCTACGGCACGGTCGAGACGGATTTCCAGCACCTCGCCGTCCGCGCACCGTTCGACGAGCCCGAGCTCCGCGACGAACTGCGCCTACGCCTCAACCGCGCCAGAGGAGTGCAGCTCGACGATGACCGGCTGCAGAAACGCCCACCGTTCCCGATCGGAGCCCTGGCCGACGCGGATGGCCGTGCCGCCGTTGTCGAAGCCCTCGAGTGGTTCATGGCTGAGCTGAATCGGTACGACGCGGAATCGGTCGACGCCGCTTGACGACACGGCTCCGGCCAGTGTTTCGGCATCTCACCCCGCTTCGAACTCGGCGAACCTGAGCGCGAGGCGGTTCTGATCGGGTCGCTCCGCTTTGCGTTTCGGAATCATGATTCGTCGCCCGTGCATGTCCTGTAATCCGTGCCGAAGCATCGGTCCGTCGACCTCATCCAGGAGCTTCTGATTGATGCGGACTTCGTAGTCCGGTGTGATCCCGAGCAAGTTCCGGTCGTATGAAGCGTGGTGGATTTTGCAGAGCGCGAGGCCATTCGTCACTATCGGAAGACCCTCGTCATGACTGTCGCCGACGATGTGAGCGGCATCGAGGAGATCAGCGTGTCTCAGTGAGCACACCGCGCATGTTTCTTCGTATGCGTGCATCACGCGCGCACGGAACAGCGGCTGATGGAGTCGACGCTTCGCGATCCCCTCGGCATATCGCCGAGCGTCTCCTGTCATCTCCAACGGATCGCCGAAGAAGCGGAACATTTCGTCGGCAGCGAGCATCACGGTGCGTTCTTCCGGAAGGTTCTTGATGACGTAGACGGGATAGTAGGCGACGAACACCCCGTCCCGAACTCCGCGGAAGTAGACCAGCGGATCCCGATCGATGAACGCCTGGACGAGCTTCTTGTTGTCGCCGCCATCCTGCGCGCGATACGAGTAGCGGATGATGCCATCTTCGAGAATTTCGTCGTCGTACGAATGGCTTTTCGCGCTCGTCATGACCGAGAGGGTCGAATCGAAGTCTGCCGGATTTCGGATGCCGCGTCCCTGGTCGAGAAGCGGAATGCGTTCACCGGAACACGTGTAACTCACGAGCTCCGCTCGTGTCAGCTCCCACTTTCCCGAAGCGAGTTGGTCGTCGAGCCAGCGGAACACGTCCTGCCTGATGGCAGCCTGTTCCTCACGGCTTCTCGTCTTCGCCACCTAGCACCCGCTCCCGCTCATCAGCCATCCGTCCTTGCCGCTTCGACGACCGCAGAGACCCGCTCCGCGACAGCCTCGGGAGTCTCGTGCTCCCAGTATCGGAATACTCGCCAGCCAGCAGCTTCTAGCCGCCGATCCGTATCTCGATCACGTTCCATGTTCTTCGCGAGCTTCGGTCCCCAATACTCGGCGTTCTGCTTCGGATGCGTCGCATGCACCGGGCATCCATGCCAGAAGCATCCGTCGATGAACACGACTACGCGGACGCGAGTGAACACGATGTCCGCTCGGCGCCGAACGCCGGGCACAGGCGCGAAGTCGACGCGGTATCGCAGCCCGCGCGCGTGAAGGAGCCGTCGTATTGCGATTTCGGGTGCTGTGTCGCGCCGCTTGTTCGCGAGCATCGACTTGCGGGTGCCCGCCGAAGTCGCCCACGATTCAGCCGCCATCGGGTTCCTTCGGCGAGGACCCCTTCGCCGGACCATTCGGAGCTGGCGAGAGAGCGAAAATGGCCGGCGTCTGCGCGAGACTGCGAAACCGCTGACGCATTCCGGTTGCGAACGCTGTGTCGCGAATCAGAACGCCCGCCTCGAGGTTGCTCTGCGCTGCGGCGATCGACAGATTCGCACTCGTGACGAGTGCGACGGCCGAGTCCACGATCATCACTTTCGCGTGCTGCACGCCGTAGCCTCCGCCGGCGGGCCGATAGCCGAGGAATCGCGCACCGAATAGTCGCTTCTGAAGCGCGGCAGCCGTCGCACCGTCGTTCACGGTGCTGTCCACGAGCATCGTCACATCGACGCCGCGCGCTATCGCCCGCCACAGCGCGTCGATGAACGCAGAGTCGAGTGTCGCCGAAAACGTCGACGCGAAGATGTCCGTGGTCGCTTCATCGGCCAGATGTGCGAGCGCCGCGGTGGTGTGGTCACCGTCACCAGGAAAGGTCGGTCCGCTCCAGACGGGACGAATATCGGTTCGACTCGTTTCCCGTGACAGTGCGTATCCGCGAAGAACCGCGGCGAGCGAGGCCGCTCCGAGAAGCTCGAAGCCCGAACGAAATGCATCCCGTGCCGGGTGATCCGCTCCCAGCACCGACAGCGCTTGGGTGAGGCTGCCGTCGATCTCGAGGCTCGATGCGAGTGCCACGGCGACGGGCGCAGTGACGCACGCTGCGAGGGCCACGAGCGGAGAAGGCATCTTTCAGCTCGCGTTCCAGTGCACGTTCTCGAGCAGCGGGCGCACATCCTTCGATCCGGCGCCGAGCGACAGCACGAACCTCCGGTCGAGGAACCGGTTCGCTCGTTCGCACGATGTCTCCGAAAGGAACAGGCAGAAGTGGCACGCTGCCCCATGCAAGAAGTCCTCTTGGCCCTTCGGTACTCGATCGGCGCAGATCGGGTCGGATGAGCAGCGCCCGGCTCGATGGATCGCGTCCTCCATCACTTCGTCGAGGCGGGTCGTGCGAGCCAGGTCGACCAGACCGCCGAGGGTTCCCTCGCTGTCAGGCGAAGTCGTGGTCACGAGGATGCCCGCGGCTGGCTCCCGCTCGTCGGTCCCCGTCCACGCGTAGATGCGCTCGGCGATCGACGCGGATCCGTAACCGCTCGACATGGCCATCTCGCGAATAAGCAGGTGCGAGATCGTGTGCATGGCCCAGTAGCGCGGCGGTGGCATGAGCAGGTCGGGGTCGAGCACGATCCCTGTCTGGCTCTGACGTCGCGCGAGGTTGCGCTCGTGGGCTGCAACGTGATCCGCCCACACGCTCGAATGCAGCACGCGACCTTCCCAGGCCGCGACCGCGTGTTCGGCGAATCGAATGAAGACGCCCTCTCCGCGGTCCTCGGTCGCCGGCACCCAGGTCGGCTTGCCGTTCTGCGACAGCGGCGCGATGCGAGCGCGCTCGCCGCCGACGCGGTCGGGCGCGTCGATGCGAGTGAAGCCGGTGAACGCATTCGCCTTGCGGATTCGGTCGACGGCGACGACATCGGCGACCACGGGCTCGAGCGGCGCCGGCACCGGTTCGGAGTGCACCTTGAATCCCGCACGACGTGACTCGGTTTCGAACTCCGAAGGATGAGTGAGCGTCTCCCATTCGGGAATCAGAAGGCGGTACGGATCGTGTGTTTGAGCCGTCGTGGGTGTCACCGCCTGCAGCGCCGGAAAGAGCGCGACCTTCACCGCCTCGACGATCTGCTCGTCGGGCACGCCCGCGAATGCCGCCGCTTCGTCGGGGTTCCAGTCGCGCCACATCTGCACCTGCGCAATCGAGGTGAGCTTCTTCGCTGTGAGCGGGGGCAGCCCCATGACTTCGAGCGCGAGGTCAGCGATGGTGGGCACCTTGCGTGACGGCAGCACCAGCACGCTCACAGTGGTCGGGAACCACTGATTCGCGGCGCCGAGCAGCATTAGGCGCACTTCGCCTTGGCAGGGCTTGTCCGCCGGCGCGTAGGTCGGAAGGTGCGGATGCCGGCCCCGGCACGCCGGAAGGAGCTTCTCGCCACCAGCACGCGTTATCTCTGCGATGTTCCGTGTCGTCCCGCACTGCACGCACTCGAGTCTGACCGCAGGTCCGAGGTTGGACCGGTATTCGATCATCCGCAGCTGCGGGTTTTGTGCGGAGCATTCCACAGGGTTGCCGTCTTCGCGGTGCAGCCATTCCCGATACGGGAACTCGTCGAGGTGCCCGTTCGTGCACGCGATGAGATAACGGGCAGGCACGGCAGGGCGAGGACGCGGCTTGAGCACGCCCTCCTTGCGCCCTTTGCCAGGGCGCCCCTTGCAGTGCTTGTGAACGAACTGCGCCTTGTCAGGCCGGTATTTGCTCGTGTTCTCGAAGTCGAAGAAGCCCGATGAGACGGGAGCCAGCTTGTCGCATCCCGTGCAGCGCAGCCAGGCCGGAAAGATCCGAGTCGGAATGCCGACGGGCGAATCGTCGTCGGGTACCCACGGTGGCTGGCGCAACTCCTGCACGAGCGGCCCCAATTCACGGCGAACGGCGTCCAGCAGCCGGGGCACCTGCACCAGCACGGGGCCGCCTTGACGCGCGTAAGTCTTCTCCCACGCGTCCAGCCCCTGCGGCATGACAGCGATGTGCGGAAGGTCGACCGTGGAGCCGATTCCCGAGGTGTAGAGCATGCCGTTCGGGCGGATCGATCCCACGCGGGCACGGTTCTTCGATTTCTGGTCATCATCGAGAAAGGTGTCGGCGATGGCTGCAGGGATGCCGATGACGACATCCTCGGCGCTGGCGGCAGTTTGTGCGTCGTCGGTTCGCCCGCCGGCTTCGTCGATCGAATCGGTCATCTGGTCTTCGCCGCCTTATTGGGGAACGCCCACTTCGGAGCGATCGTGGATTCAGGTTCGGCGAGCTGCTGCGGCGCGACCCGCAGGCTGATCTCGGGCTGCACTTCGCGCATCGAGTTCGCCACCTGGAAGAGTTTGTCGCCCGCCTCTGAGATCTCGTCCGCAGGACTGATCAGCAATGGTTTGACGAACTGGCCCGGCAGCGACTCCTTGACGTAGGTCAGGCCCTGATTGACGACGTCGGATTGTTCTGTCCACTTGTCGAGGCGCAGCACGAGCTTGCTGACGGCCGTCTTCGCGGCCTCGCCGTCGTCGTCGGCAGCGATCGAGATGCGGGCGGCGATGCGCGCGACGAGATCATCCGCGGCGGCTCGACGCGCTGCGATCCGACCGGCACCCGCCCTGGTGTCGGGTGAGAGCGACTGTGCAGCCGGCACGGTGGCGTCGGCGACACGGGCCGCGGACACGATCAAACCGGTGAGTCCGCGCTCCATCGCCGCGTCGGAGTACGGCGTCACCGACAGCGCTTCCACGTTGGCGTAGAAGGTGTCGTGGTAGTGCTCGAACTGCTCGTAGTGGGCCATGTCGCGGGGGCGAGAACGGTTCGCCAAAGTGACCACGAGGCCCGGTTTCGCCGCCTCGCGGCCGACGCGCGATGACGCCTGAATATACTCCGCCGTGTTCTTCGGCTGTCCCACGATGAGCATGAGTCCGAGCCGGGGCACGTCCACGCCGACCTGCAGCATGGATGTCGCCAGGACGACATCGAAAGCCCAGTCTCGCGGCGGCAGCTTCTTGCCCTGTGCGGTTGCGGCGGCCGCGATCTTTCCCCACTGCGCGCGCGCCGCTGTGGTGTCCTTGTCAGCGTCGAACGGAACAGCCAGTTCAGTGAGTGTGTCGGTGATCTGGGCGGACGAGATGCGGGACGTCAGCTCCCCGATGCGCAGCCCGTTGGTGGCGCGGCGCGGATATCCGCTCGACGCGTCAGGATGCGAGATTCGCGTGGCGACGTCATCGTCGAGGTACCGGCGCATGCCCGCGAGTTCGCGAGTCGAGCTGAAGTAGTCCACGAGCGTCATGTAGGGCTCGGCGGCATCCCCGTGCTCGTCGAAGAGCCTCTGGCCTGCGAGCAGCAGAATCTCGCTGACGCGAATCTCCGCGAGGGTCAGGCGCGCACCGTGGGCGCAGACGCCGACGTACTGGCGTCCCGGCGTGTTCGGCGTGATCTCCACTTCTTTCGAGAAGAACGTGTCGCTCACACTGAGCACCTGCGGGGGAAAGACCTGCACCTGGCGGGCGTACAGTTTGCGCACCTGATCGACCGCTTTGCGCACCGTCGCCGTGGACGCGACGATCAAGGGTTTCACGGTTGAGGCGGTGGCCGCATCCGTGCCCGATTGCCATGTCGAGAGCACGTCGATCGCGCCCTCGAACAAGCCGACCGCAGTGCCCAGTGCGCCCGTGATGAGGTGCAACTCATCCTGGATGATGAGATCCGGTGGTCGCAATCGCATTGCAGTCTGCACCTGTACCGGTGGATACGTGAGGCCCAGGGCCTTCTTCGTGTTGTGCGATTCGCCCGTGCATACCGTCGAGTCAGGGTGCTGATAACCGTGGCGCGGGCACTTCTTCGACACGTATCCGAACAGCGCGGCCGCTTCACCCTCCCGCGCGAGCCGGGCGAACTTGTCGACGGTCGCCAGCAGGAAGGTCGGCGGATGCCGGTAGATCTCGTCATCCACGGTGAGCACCGGCAGCCCGTCCACGGCCTCGCCGCCCTTGCGGAAGGGGCATCGGCTGCGTGACCCGCAGTAGACCCGGATGCGCTGCTCCGTATCGTCGGCTTCCACATCCGTGCGCGGATTGACGAGGGTGCCGCACCAGGGGCACTGGGAGAACTGCAGCACGGTCAGGCCGTAGGCGGAGACCGTCGAACGGTCTTCCGAACGCACGTCGGCGATCTGCTTCGCGGCATCCGTGTAGCGCTTCGGGCTTACGCTCGACCCCACCCAGAGACCGATCCGGAACGGCGCGTCGCCCCACAGAGCCGGGTCATCGCGGCGCACGAGCTCGGCGGCGCACATGAGGGTGGTGGCGCGCTGGAACTGCTGCGAGGTGAGCAGCCGCAGCGTGTACCGCATGAGCACGGTGACGCCGTCACCGCCATCCAGCTTGCCGTCCGGCGTGTCGACGACGCCCTGCAGGCGTCGCATCCCGAACGTGAAGGCGGCGAGGCCGAGGTACGCCTCCGTCTTTCCGCCACCGGTCGGGAAGAACAGCAGTTCGGCGCGAGGAAGGTCCGATGATCGACGTGGCAGAGTCGGGTCGACGATGGCGGGCAGCTGCATGAGGATGAAGGCCAACTGGAACGCGCGCCACGATGCCGCGCCGTCGCCTTTCGCCTCGACAGCGGCCCGCGCGTCCGCTTCTGTGAGCGACCTGTCCGCCGCTCGGGCACCGGCGATCTGCGAATGGATGCGCTGGTCGCGCATGGTGCGGTTCATGAACGCGAAGGCCGTACGAGCGCGCTCGTCGGCCAGAAGCACCGCGAGGCCGTCCTGCAGTCGTTTCGAGGCGAGCTTTCCTTCGTCGAGCCCGAGATCCGCTTGCGCTCCCAGCCAACCAGGAAGGTTCGCTGCCTCGGATGCCTCGCCGGCGAGCCACTCGTCGTAACCGGTGATGAGCGGCCGAAGACCAGCTTCGAGTTCGTCGGGGGTGGCATCTTCGAGCGTCCGCATGCTGAGCACGGCACCGGGCACCTCCGGCGCGAGGGTCTGCGGAACTTCGGCGGTGGGTAACCAGGTGGTTCGCACGGACAATGCACGCCGCGAATCCACAGCGGGCAGTTCCCAGGTGGCGGACGCGGTGCGGCCGATCGCGAACTCGAGGCGATCCCGATAGAGGAGGTCGAGCCGTTGAGCCTCCGCGTCGCGGTGCTCGCGGTCACGCTCGACCGCGTCTCTGGTGGGGAGGAACACGGCGGATCCGTCGGTCGCTTCCACCCCGAGTGTGGCCTGGAACAGCCAGAGCCGCGGTGGCAGCTCACGCCCGGTCACGACGGTGTTCAGCAGTGCGGCTTCGACGACGAGCGCACCATGGTGGTCGTAGACCTCGACATCGAGGGCGACTTGCCCGTCTTCGATCTCGACACGTTCCGAGGTTCCCCGGGCGATGGAGGTGACGTCGATCTCCACCGGCCGCCCACCAGGATGCCGGTCGTAATACGTCTTGATGATGCCCGCCCCGTCGGTCTCGCGCCGCGAAGAGTACCGGCCCCAGCTGGGGGTGAACCGCAGCGGCGGGGCGTCGCGCGCGACGCGGAACCGGAGGCCCATCGACGCCGGCGCGATGATTTTCGACTCGGGTCCACGATCGTCGGTATTCTCACGCCCGTCGCCATCGCTGACCTCGTCATCTTCCAGGGCGGGCAACCCTTGCTGGTCTCGGCTCATGCTGAGGTCGGAGTCCCTGGCGTCGTCGTCGACCAGGTCGGCGGTGGTCGCCTGCGCGGCCGACGGCTCATCGATCGAAATCGGCGCGAGCGCACCGACGAGGTACCGCGCGCGCGGCGTGCCGATGATCGCCTCGTCGGGCCCGTCCCACGGGCCCATGAGATCGCGCTCGAGCAGGCCGAGCAGTTCGGCCCGCACCTGCTCGGAAGTCGTTGTCGACTCGTCAGCCACTAGAACATCGCTCCTTCAGGCCTCTCGGACTCCTCGAGGGTCTTCCCGCGCTTCGCCTTCTTCGGGTTCTGCTGCGCCTCGATCGCCGCGCGTCGGTGGTTCTCCTCGAGCAGTCGATCGAGGATCTCGACGCGGGCCGCCGGGCTCACCGTCCACCGCTCCATCTGCCGGTACGTGTGGAAGCCATGGTCGAGCTGAATTCCAGTCCAGCCGTACGCCTCCATCACCGCCTCGTCGATCTGCACATGGATCGACCGGATGAGATCGACGTCGGCATCGCCCTGTACATCGGGTGAGTTCACATGGTTGTACAGCGCAGTGAGACCGAGCTGTCGGCGCAGCATGATTTCACGGCGCTCGCGGTCGAGCTGCTCTCCGAGTTCGCGCATACGATCGGTGTTCTCAGGGCGCGGAAGTGTCTCGAAGACGTCGGAGGGCGTGTACCGCGGGTCGTTTCGCATGCCGGAGCCGTACTTGATCGCCCACGTCTGATGCGGCATCGATGATAGAAACGCGAGGTCGGCGAAGTCTTCCGTAGCGAATACGACCGTGGCGTCGCTGAAGACCTGATCGGGGGGACACAGCAGCGGCATCACTGTCTTGCTGACACGAGCAATCGCGAAGACGAAGCGAAGTTCGCGAATCGCGCCGTAGAGCGCGGGCCGTGGGTTCCAGTACTTCCACCACTCGTTCACCATTCGGGGGTATGCGGTTGCATCCTTGGTTGAACGCTCGGGGTAGACCATGTCGACGAGGTGCTGCCACGGATCGGAGAACACTTGGGCCTGCGTAGCCGTGCGTTCGCCGAAGTCGATCACCCACCTCGAGGCATCGCCTCCGGCCCTGCTGTTCAGGTCTTCACCGTTCAGATACGGGAAGAGAACCGATGCATTGCGACCGTCTTCTGCCGTCATTCGGGCTGCCTCATGGTCATCGAGGATGAAACCCTTGCCAAGGACGATCGATCCTTGAAACGCTGTTCCCTTACTAGATTGAAGCCTGCCGGGGAGCCCTGAAACGCGACCTTGGGGCTCAAGGAGGGTGGAGATCTTCGCGACGCGGTTCCCGCCCCAGGTTGGGCGGACATGTGCGGCACGGCGTCCCGTCGCCACCCAGACAGCCGCGTACTCAAGCGCTGCACTCTTCGCGGGCCAGGGGGCACTCTGAACCGCTCGCTGAATGAACGCACCGCCATCGACCAGCTGGTCAAGGCCGACTTGTCGAGTGTCGCCTTGAGCGAGTGTGTTCGTGGCGATCAGCCCGAGCTGTCCACGCAGTTGGCTTACTAGTGCCGCCGCTCGCAGCAGGAAGTAGGCAACCAGGTCTGCGTTGCCCGTGGCGCCACCCGCGATGGAGTTCACCATCCATTCGCGAACGTTCCCGCCCATCGCAGGAGAGAGCTTCTTGGCGCCGAGGAATGGTGGATTCCCGATGATCGCGTCGAAGCCGCCCTTGTCATGGATCACGTCGGGTGCTTCGAGGATCCAGTGCAACGGCTTCCAGCGCGCTTCACCGGTGTCGACGGTCGGCGTGAGTCCGGCGTCGACAATCGCGTCGAGTCGGCGGCGGTTGCTGACCGAACCGTCAGCCGGATACGCGTCCCGGAGCGCTTCCGCGAGCTCGCCGTAGCGCTCCTCGAGCTTGCGTCCGGGCTTGCCGCCCTCCAGCAGCCCCGCCGCAATGATCCCGTCAGCGACGTTGCGAAGCTTCGCCGTCACCTCCCACGACTGCTCAAGTAACACCCGCTTCGCGCGAGTCGAACGCATAGGGTCAGCGTCATCGACCTGTCCCGAAGCGAGTTCGCGGCGGAGCCGCGCGGCATCCTCGAGGTCCTTGTCGACGTCGAACGCGGCGAGCTGACGCTTCATCGACTGCTTCGGGTAGATGTGCTGCGCCTTGAGCTGAGCTTCGGTCGTGACGCCGAGCAGCGAGTTGCCGTGGAAGACGCGGTCATCCACGAACGAGAACGGCTTGCCGGGGTCCATCGAGATGAGCCATAGGGAGAGCTTGCACATCTCGACCGCCATGCCGTTGATGTCGGCACCGTAGAGGCAGCGAGCGACGATCTCGCGCACGGCCCACCGCTTGATGTCGGGCTCCGCGCCGACGTCCATCCCTTCTATCTCGCGGGCCTCGATCAGACGATCGGCGAGGTAGCGCGCGGCAGCAACGAGGAAGGCGCCGGATCCGGCTGCAATGTCGGCGACCTTGAGTTCGAGGATCTCCGCCGACGACTTGAGCTTCCACTCCGTGTCGCTCTCTGTATCGAGCGGGCCCGGCGAGTACACGAGCGGTTGCAGCGCATACAGCACGACCTCTTCGGCGAGGGACCGGGGCGTGTAGTGCGTGCCGGTGTTCGCGCGCTGCGGCGATTCGGTCATGAGGATGCCGCCCGCAGGCACGACATAGGGGAAATCGCGCAGGTCATCGCGGATCAGCCCCGCGAACGGCAGAAGTCGCTCGACCGCCTCGTCATCGCCGAGCAGCGCGTGCCGCAGTTTGGTGCGGGCATCCGCCTCTGCCTCCGGGTTGAGGACGGAATACGCCTTCGTAAGCTGGTTCGCCGTTCTCGGTTTGGCGTGTTCCTGCGTCTTCTTCAGGTGCTCGGTCAGACGCTTCGCGAAGTCGGCGGGGCTCGACGCAGCATCCGCGATCTCTTCGAGCTCGGCGAGCGGAATCTCGGGCTCGAACCCCGCCTTTCCTTCCAGTCCCACGATGAGCTCCGGGGCGTACGCCGCCGAGTACCCGAGCAGGCCCTCGTACACATACCCGATCTGTTCCACGTCGAGATCGCGAAACGACAGTGGTCGGGCATCGCCTGCGACCACGGCGATCTGCACGGCGCTCAGCACCTCGAGCATCGCCCTGTCGGAGACACGCACGAAGAGCCGACCCTGGCCGTCCGTTGCTTCGAGCCACGAGAAGCGGTCTGGATCGAACAGCGAGCCGCCGTATGCGGGCATCCGCATGTCTTCGAAAGATGCACCGTTGAAGACCGCGTTGCTCGCGGCGAGCAACCGGTGCCAGGTCTCCCAGGTGTGGTCGAGAGCTTCGGCCGACGTCGCTTGGGCGTCGCGGGCGAGCCGCTCGCGGATGCCCGAGATCGCGTACGCCGAACGGTACAGCTCGTGGTCGGGAAGAAGTCCGCGCTGCTCGGCGAACAACAGGAAGACCACGCGCATGAGCACGGTGACCGCGCCCTCGTACACGAGCTTCGGGTCTTCGGGCAGGGGCGACTCGCCGTACTCGGCGAGCGCACGAAGGTGTACGTCGGAGAAGGATTGCAGCACGAGCTCGACCGCTCGCCGCACCTGATCGCCGAGTGCTTCGGTGATCTGCTCCGCGCTCGCGACGCTCTCCGCGAAGACACAGTCCAGCCGCTGCTCCGGGAGGCCGCCGGCGATCGAATCGAAGCCGGCGAGCGCGAAGAAGGCGTCCCGGCTCTGCCGCTCCTCGCGCCAGAGCTGAGCGTCGAAGTAGCCGCTCGCCGTCGTCACGTCTTTCACCGCTGAGACGAGCGCCCACCAGCGGCCGTCGGTCACGATGCCGATCGTGACCTTCGTTTCGCGCAGCAAGTGCGCCATGCGGTCGATCGCACTCGCCGACCAGCCATCGGTCCCGGTCGCTCGCAGATTGGAAGTGGGGTCGACTACCGTCACGAGGGCACGAGGGGCGCCGTCGGTCTCGAGGATCGCCCATGGTGCGACGTCGATGGCGCCGTTCGGAGAGTGCGCGATCAGCGAAGCCGCCGGATGCAGGTTCAGCTCGTCGCCCCACCGCAGCAGGTCGCGCAGCACCACGGTCACCCACCGGTCACGAGCCTCGTGCACGGTGTCGTCGCCGGAGCTGGCGGATGCCTTCATCCAGCGCGCGTGCTCCTCGACGAATGTCGCGTTGACGTCATCGACCGACGAATCGGCCTTGGGCAGTCCCTGCTTGTAGAACGAGCGCAGCGCCGCCTTCGACAGGAACGGGCCATCGGGATCGACCAGCGACAGCCACTCCCACGGGTCTCTCTCGGCCACTTACGCCTCCAGCTTTCGCACGTCGCCGGGGGTAAGGGCGAACACGAGCGCGGCCACGAACGTGTGCGCGGTCACGTTGCGGTATCGGCGCTCGATCGAGTCGCGCTCGGAGCGCTGTTCCTCGTCGAGAGTCTCTAGGCGCTTGCGCACTCGCGCGAGATCGCGTTCACGCTGCTGCTTCTCCTCGGGCAGCTCGAACAGCATCTCTTCCCCCGCTCGCCGCTGCTCATCGGCCCGCGCGAGCGTCTCCGTCAGGGTTCCGCGGAATCGGTCGAAGATCGCATCGATCGCCGCGAGATCGGCTTCGCGCCGACCTGCGAGGTCATCCGAGACCTCACGCTGGCGCCGCTCCGCACGCCTCGTCACGGCTTCGGCCACTCTGGCGCCGACACCGTCCAAGTCACCCGCGTCCTGATTCCATCTCGACGCCAGCATCTTCAGCGTCGCCTCGCCCGGAGCCGAGAGCCGCGAGCCGTCCAGCGCGGTGGCGAGCAGTTCCTCGGCCTTGTCGATACCGAGTTCCTGCCTGCGAGAAAGGCGGGTGCCGGCGAGGAAGACTTCTTCGTGCAGCCGCACGCCGCCCTCGCCCACGAGGACGAGCCGCGCCACACCGGCCGCGAACGACTGGTCGAGGCCATCGACCACCACGGCGCTGACTCCGCGCACCTGATCAGTACGCGTCCACACCTGGCCGCGCAGCTCTCGCGCCGCACGCTGCACCAGCGGATGCCCGAGGTGTGCGAACACGGCCTCCGGCAGCTCGCGGGCACGGTCCTCGTCGAACGTAAGCGGGCGGTACACGCCGCGGTTCAGCCGAGTGTCGAGCCCCTCGAGCGCAGGAACCCACGACTTCGCTAGACCCTTCGGCACCTCGTACAGCACGCCATCGCCGCGCGGATCATCCACCTTGCGCAGAGTCGGCTGGCCCGACACGCGCAAGCCCTCCGAAATCACGCGCAGCAGGTTCTGCTCGTGCAGGTGCATCCGGTCGCGCGAACTGTCGAGGCGCTCGGCCAGCCTGGTCAGCTCGCGACCCATCGCGCGCTCGTCATAGAGCACCTTGTTGATGACCTGCTCGCCCAGGTCGGTCTTCTCCTTGCGCGCCGGCCCCTGACCGAAGCCGAGTTCACGCTGAAGGTCAGGAGCGATGATCTCGGATGCCGACCCGAGGTCGCGGCGCACCTGCGAGAGCTTCTTCGCGACGCGGGCCAGCAGATCGACATCCTTGGCATAGGAACTGTCCCCCGTTGCCTGCGGGTGCCACACCAGCGGATCCTGCGTCTGCCCGTAACGGTCGATGCGGCCGATACGCTGCTCGAGCCGGTTCGGGTTGAACGGGATGTCGAAGTTCACGAGTCGGTGGCAGTACGTCTGCAAGTCGATGCCCTCGCCGGCGGCATCCGTGGCCAGCAGGATGCGCACCGGCTCGTCACTAGGCGGCGTGGTGAAGCGTGCGCGGATGTCTTCGCGGGCCTCCGCATCCGTCGGCCCATCGATCACGGCCAGCCGTTCGCCGCCATAGCCCTGTGCATCGAGAACTGCCTTCAACCACTCGATTGTGCTGACGTACTCGGTGAAAATGACGATTCGCTCGTCGCTCCAGCCGAGGCCCGGCACTTTCACGAAGCCCTCGATCAGTTGCAGAAGCGCCTGGAGCTTGCTGTCCGGCCGCCCCTCGTACTGGTATCCCCAGGAGATGAGCCATTCGAGATCGGCGATGTCCTTGTCGGTGAGCCCGACTTGAGCACGCTTGGCTGAACGCAGCGCCTCGAGCTCGGGCTGTTCGAGTCGGCCCTCCTCCTCATCGGATGCCTCCTCGCCGAGCACATCGTCGTAGTCCGGGATGTCCAGCGCATCGTCGCCGTGGGTCGCAAGGTAGGCCTCGGCCGTCGAAGCGAAGGCGACGGGCGAGGAGAAGAATCGCTTCTTGAGGATGAGCGTGGCAAGATCGGACGCCCGCCTCCCGCGCTCCTGCTTCACCGCCTCGTTGCGCCGGGTCGTGAAATCGATAAGACGCGTGTACGCCTCAGCCTCGGCGTCCGTCGGCTCGAAGACGAGCGGCTTCACCTCTCGCTGCTTGAACCCCTTCTTCGGAAGGTTGCTCTTGAGTCGCCGCACGGCCACGTCGCGCAGAGCCCGTTCATCGAGGTCGGCACCCCGCGCGAACCTCTGCTGATCGATCATCTCGAGCAGAGCGGTGAACGACTCTGTGTAGCCGTTGTGCGGAGTCGCGCTCAAGAAGAGGCGATGCTCGCAGGCTTCGGCGAGTCGACGCACGGCGACAGTGCGCTGACTGTCGATGGCGTACCGCGCCTTCCGGTCGTTCGTTCCCCGGCTCGGCGTTGCCGGCGCGACATGGTGAGCTTCGTCGACGACGAGGACGTCGAACGCCCGGTTCATGGCCGTTCCGGCATCGCGCACGCTTGCGTACACCTCGTCCAACAAACGTTCGGCTCGCGGCAACGGCAACCACGACATCGACACGATGACGCGCGGATATACGCGGAAGGGGTTCGCGTGCACGCCGAACGTGCGACGGAAATCCTTCATGGTCTCGGAGTTGACGATCTCGAAGCTCAGGCCGAACTTGTCCCGCATCTCCTCCTGCCACTTCAGCTGGAGGCCCGCGGGGCAGACGATGATGACCGAACGAGCACGGTGGCGAAGCAGCAGCTCCTGGATGACCAGCCCTGCCTCGATCGTCTTGCCGAGACCCACGTCATCGGCGAGAAGCATGTTCGCGCGCGGTGATTCGAGAGCCCGTCGCAGTGGCTCGAGCTGGTAATCCTCGACCGTGGCGCTACTGCGGAACGGTGCCTGCAGCGTCCGCGGATCCGCACTCGTCAAGGCGCCCCACCGCAGCGCATCAAGGTAAGCCGCGAACGTCGTCGGGTTGTCGAATTTCGTCGGATCGATCCGCTCGGGCAGGCCCTGCTCGCGCACGATGCTCCGCCCCGGCTCGAGCTCCCAGATCACGGTCAGTTCGTGCCCGTAGTCGTCTTCCTCGATCGACTGCAGAGTCACTGCGTTCTGAAGCTCGGCGCGTCCATCGTCAGCGCTGGATCGTGGAAGCGACTGAGCAGAGACATCGGTCACCGACCAACGGGCGCCTCGAATATTGACGAGGCGTCCCACCTCGGGAACCTCGCGGGAGACGGTCTCCGATGGCTCGGCGATGACGTTCGACATCAGCGTCCTTTCTGCGTGACAGCCTTTCAGTATGGCCAGAGCCTCCGACGGCATCGAGCCGTCCGGCAGGCTTCACGCACTGTCTCGTGCCGCCGCGAGAGTCGAGTTGCGCGAGATTTCGCGGATGTCGAGCAGAGCCCCCACAACGGCTGACCCTAGTTGTGGGGGAACTGCATTGCCGATCATGGTCGCCAACGCGCTGCGTGTCGGGCATATCGAGAAGTCGAAGTAGTCGGGAAAGCCCTGAATGCGGGCCGCCTCATGCGCGGTGAGCGCCCGAGCCTGCTCAGGGTGCATGTACCGGCCCTGTCCGATGCTGCCGAACCCGCTGGTGATGGTCTGCGCAGGCTCGTCCCACCGAAGCTGTCCGTACATCGACTTGTAGCTGTGCTCGCCGCGATGGCATTCGGGGCGGAGCTCATTGGGAAGGTCGAACTCCTCGGGATGGTCGAGCAGCCACTGCATGCGAGCGCGATTCTCCGGCTTCGCTACGGGACGGCGATCGATGGCGGATCCCCCATCCACGTCACAGAGGTCGCCGATCGCCCAGTTCAGATCGCGATGTACCCGCAGCTGTTGCACGCGCTCGAACACCTGTCTCGGCGAAACATCGGCAGTCTTCGTGGCGAGCAGAAGGTGACGCTTGCGGGTCTGCGCGACTCCCAGGTCCTTCACGGACAACACGCGGTGCTCGGCGTGGTAGTCGAGGGATTCGAGATGCGCGACCGCCCTGCTCACAACGCCTTCACCATCGTGGCGGTCCCGAAGGACCGCGGGCACATTCTCGATGAGCACCATCTCGGGAGCAAGGATCTCGACCGCTCGGACCATCCGCAGGTAGAGCGCGTTCTTCGCATCGACCCGGCGCGTGTGGTTGTTCAGATTGCTGTGCCCTTGGCACGGAGGTCCACCGACCAGCATTGTCGGACTAGCGCCGATGGACATCTTGGTGCGAGTCTCGACGAACGTCGCAGTGGCACCGAGCTCGCCGTCGAAGAAGTTCTCCACTGAGTCGAGCTCGACTCGATCGGCCAAAGGGAAGTTGGCGCGATAGACATCGACCGCGGTCCGCTCGAAGTCGACCGCGAGAGGTATGCGAAGCGATGCACCTCGCTCGTACAGCGCCTGCGCGGTCCCGAGCGTCAACCCGCCACACCCGGCGAAGAGGTCGACAACACTGAGCGACTGCCCTCGGTCCGATTCGAATCCGGGACGTTCCCGGGCACGAAGAGGATGGTCTAGGTCTTCGTTCGTCCCCGCCCGCACAAGCTTCCACGTTACCCGCAGAGCGGGCGCTCCTCGAGGAGGGCCCTATCCGATCTTGGATTCGGCCACACCGATACGATGGCCGCCGAAGCATCGAATCGAATGAAGGTAGCGCTGGCATGCCGAATGTGCTCTGGACCGACATCAAAGGCGTCAAGCCGCCCAAGTTGGACAAAGCCATCGAGATGCGCGTGTTCGCGTTCATCCAGAAGCTGCGCCAAGACGACACCACGGATGGCCTCCGCATCAAGCCGATGACGAATGCCGCGGACCCGCGTGCGAGGACCGGCCGCGTCACCGATGGCTGGCGTGCCGTGCTCTACCGCTTCGACTCGAGCGATGGCAATCGCACCTATGTCTACGTGGGCACCTGGCCCCACGACGAGGGCATCGAGTTCGCCAAGACGAGAGTTCTCGACGGCAACCCTGTCAATGGCATCGCCGAATTCATCGACGCATCGAAGCCGAAGGCGCGTGCCGTTGAGGCGCCAACAGTCTCGAGAGCCGACACGAGCACCCCATTCTCGTTTCTCGAGAACAGTTTCAACTATTCCCTTCGCGATCTGATCGATGTCCTGGGCTTCGACAGGGCGGATGCCCGCGCTCTGCTGACGGCTCCGTCAGAGGATGCCGTGCTGAATATCGCGGAGAGCTTCGAGAACGCGTGGCAGCAACGAGCCGCCCTCGCGCTCGCGGTCGGAGAGGAGCTCGGAAAGATCCGCTCCGACCTCGGATTCGACGACTCGGCGGCAACGGAGCCAGCGGCTGACGAATCAGATGACGATCGCATTCTGCGTGCCCTCGAGCACCCCGCCGCTCGCATGCAGTTCGCGTTCATCGAGAGCGACGAAGCGCTGCGTCAGGTGATAGAAGGAGGCGACTTCGGCGCGTGGCGGGTGTTCCTCCACCCGGAGCAAGAGCGCTACGCCACTCATGACTTCAACGGACCCTTCCGTCTCACCGGGGGCGCAGGAACGGGCAAGACAGTGGTCCTGCTCCACCGCGCTCGGCACCTGGCTCGACGTGAGCAGAACGCAGCGATCGTGCTGACGACCTACACGCGCGCTCTCGCGGAAAACCTGGACAGAGATCTCGCGATCCTCGATCCGGATCTGACGAGAGCCACTCATCTCGGAGGCCCCGGCATATACGTACGCGGCGTCGGCGCGCTCGCACATGCAGTGCGCATGAAGGCCGGAGCCGCCTCCTTCGCTCGAGCATCCGCTCTCGTATTCGGCACTCCGATCGACGGAGTGAGCAGCACCGTCGGAAACACCGAAGGATGGCGGGCTGCGCTGGAGAATGTGCGGCCGAGTCTTCCCGACGAGCTCGTGCACGAATCCTTCTTCGAGGGCGAATATCTGCAGGTGATCCTCCCCGCTCGCATCAGTACCGCGGAGGAGTATTCCGCCGTACGCCGACCGGGACGTGGTGTCGCGCTCGACAGGGCGAAGCGAAGCGAAGTCTGGAAAGTCATTTCGCGCTTTCGCGACAACGCTCGCCAATCGCGTCGCCTTTCGTATGCCGAGGTGGCCGCGATCGGCGCAGCATGGCTGGACATGTTCGGGGCATCGAACGGCATGCTGGTCGACCACGTACTCGTCGACGAGGGACAAGACCTCACGCCGTCGCACTGGCAGTTTCTTCGGTCCCTCGCACGGCCCGGAGTGAACGATCTACTTCTGGCAGAGGACACCCACCAGCGCATCTACGGACAGCACGTGGTGCTGTCGCGCTACGGCATCCGCATCGTCGGCCGATCGCGCCGCCTCACGCTGAACTATCGAACGACCGAACAGAATCTCCGTTCTGCTCTGCGAATTCTGGCTCCTGCCGAATTCACCGACAGCGAGAATGACACGGAGGCGCTCACAGGGTATCGCTCGTCGCGGAGCGGGCCGGAGCCCATCCTCCTCCCTGCCGTCGATGATCAAAGCCAGCTCGATCTCATCGGCGGCTTGGTCGAAGAATGGCTGGCCAGCGGCGTTGAACCGGCAACCATCACGGTACTTGCACGGACGAATGAACGCGCAACGGTCGTGCGCGACGGGTTGAATCAACGAGGAATCGCCCTCAACCTGATCAAGAGTCCGAAGGCCGAAGGTAACCGTCCACTTGTGCTCACCATGCACACGTCGAAGGGCATGGAGTTCAGCCGGGCCATCCTGTTCGACATTTCCGACGGTTGCGTGCCGCTGCCGGCGGCCATCAATGCCGCAGCTCCCGACGAACGGAACGACGCGCTTCTGCGCGAACGATCGCTCCTCTACGTCGCTTCGAGCCGCGCCCGCGACGTGCTGGCAATTTCATGGAAGGGCAAGCCGTCGGAGCTGCTCGGCCTGGCCTGACGACGGTGTCAGGCACTAACTCAGATCGTCAATAGTGCACGGAGCAACTCTGCGACGTACCCGCTGATCGCCGTGAACGTGCAAGGCATATCGGGTAAGAAGAAGGACTTCTCGTCGCTGCCGTACTCGAACATCCAGGCCTGGTCGATCGAGTCCGCTGGCCACTTCGACAGCGACTCCGAGCTCGAGCTGTGGTTCAGCGGGCTCGGCAAGGTGCGGTTCGAGTTCTCGGCAAGTTCGACTTGGGCTACGTCGGCAAGCTGCTCTCCTGGACGGTGCTCAAGTAGGCGACGACGTTCGCGCGCGGCGCCCTGCCCGCGCGGCGAAGCGGTCGAGAGCATCCGTGACGTCGGTGGCGACCCACACCCGGTTGCGCTTTCGCGACGTGCCGAGCGAGAGGATGCCTCGCTCGACGAGTGCGTCGAAGGCCCGGTACGCCGTCTGGCTGGCGATGCCGAAGCGCGACCGCACGAGATCGGCGTTCACCACCGGATGTTCGAACAACAACCCGGAAATCGCGCGGGCGGCTGAATCCGACCGAAGGCCGACCAGTGCATCGTCGTACTTGTCGCGGATCTCCCGAATGTCGTCGAACAGCTCGTTTCCGTTGCGCACGGCCGTGCCCGCGGCATCCACGAAGACGGTCACGATGGGCTCGACGTCGCCCTCGCGGTACGCACCGAGCGCGTCGAAGTATCGGTCGATATCGTGCAAGAGTCCTGCCGACACCGGCACGGCAACATTCGTGGTCGTTCCGCGGCGGCGCAGCAACGATTGTACGAGTGACCGCCCCGTGCGTCCGTTGCCGTCGAGAAACGGGTGGATGGTTTCGAACTGGGCGTGAGCGATGGCCGCGTGGGCGACCACCGGCACGTCGGTACGCACAGCGAACTTCAACAGGTCGTGCATGGCTGCGGGCACGCGTTCGAACGAAGGCGGGACGAAGGTTGCGCGATGCGGACTGACCGCGTTGCCGCCGATCCACACTTGCTCCCCACGGTAGGTGCCTGTTTTGTCTGGCGCGCTGTGCTCGAGCAAGGCCGCCTGCATCGCAATGATCGTGTCGTCGCTGAGGTCGTCGGCGAGATCCAGCGCTGATGACAGTGCACGCATGTTGTGCACGATCAGCGCCGCGTTGCCATCGTCGCGTTCGCGCAGCTCCGACTCAGCGATGGCGCGCGCACTGCTGCTGAGGTTCTCGATCTGCGACGACGATGCAGACTCGCTGCGCAGCAGAATCGACGCGAACGGCAAGACCGTTGCGCCGGCCTGAGCGTCGAAGCGAGACAGAAGAACGGATGCCTCTTCCGCATCCGCCTGCAACTGCGGCTCCAGCACGACTTCGCGGTCAGCGATCTCGGGTGTCACCGCGGCCGCGTAGGGGCGCTGCATCTCCTGCCACTGCCGGCCAGACACCTCGCTGCGGCTGAAACGCGTGACCCAACGATGGTCCTCGTAGGAGACGGCAGGCCAGGCAGCGTGCGCTTTCTGTGCCATGTGCACCTCCCACCGTTGCGAGAAGAGTCTAGGCGTTATTCACACTTATTTGAGTACGTGTGAATACTGCCTCGGCCGACTGCAGGTCGTCCGACCGTATTGCACACACACACTGACGACGCCCAGCCGGAGTCGCCGCGGCTCCCGGTGTCGTGCTCCGCCCGTCAGCCGATCGCCAGCAATGTCGGCGGCCTCGGGGATCCTGCAATATTCGCCACTCGGCGGGTGCCGCGACCTCAGCAGCGCGGCCCACCCAGGGGTCCCTCACAGTCGGCCCCTTGCCCCCAAGGGATGCACCCATGTTCCACCACATCCTCAGCACTGACTCCTCCGCGCTGACCGGCGTCGATCGGTTCATCGCGTCGGGAACCGTCGATCCGTCCGTTGCGATTGGCGCAGTCACCATAGTGATCTCCATGCTCGCCCTCGCCGTCTCGGCCACGACCATCTGGATCCTTCTTCGGCGTCGCATGAAGGCTCGCGTCGCGGCCATGACCTCCGCCGAGCGCGAGCAGCGTGAGGCTCGACTCGAATATCAGACGCGCATCCGCTCGGCCGAAAAGGCTCTGGATGCCGCGACCAAGACGCGCTCGGCGCGACTGAAGGCATCCCAAAAGGCACTCACCCAGGCGCAGGCGTTCGGCAACCAGTGCATTGCGCAGTACACCGGCAAAGACGGCTCGGCGAGCGTCAGCCCCACCTCGATCACGATCCCGCAGGGAACGTTCGCACTGACGGCATCCGTCACTGCCACGGTCGACACCGCCGGCAACCTCGCCACGAGCAGCCGCTCGACGCTCACCCGCATCGCGGCCGGTGGCCTGCTCTTCGGTCCGGTCGGCGCCATCGTCGGCGGCGTCGCCAAGAAGACCCACGCGCACGACACCCGCGAGCTCTATCTGCTCGTTCAGGGCGAGGCGTTCGCGGCGCTGATCACTTGCAATCCGGATGACGGCCAGCGCGTTCGCCAGTTCGCCACGGCCGTACGTCAGGCGGCACTGAACACCGATGGCGCGCACCAGCAGAGGTCCCAACTCGTCTCCCAAGCCGAGCACGCGCTGGCGATGGAGCAGCAGAACACCGCCGAGGTGGATGGCGCCGCACCGCCCTGCACCAGGTCACCGCCGACACCTCCCGCGTGGATGCCGCGAACGCGGCGCTCGCGCTCGAGCGACGTACCGCGCAGGACTGAAGCGCACTTCTCGGGGCGATCGCCGGCGTCCTGATCCATACATTCACCGAAGCTACGAAACGAGGAGTCATCATGATCGAGAATGAACGGCACGGCCGCGACACGGCCATCCAGGCCGTCGATGCCGATGCCACAGCCACAGGGGCCGAGACGGTCGCGTCCGATACCGCCGCGACGACGCCCAGAAAGCGCGGTTTCCGCACGTGGCCGGCGTGGCAGCGCATCGTGTCCATCGTGGGGGCCGGCATCGTCGTGGTCGCGATCATGGCTACCCTCGGCGTCGTCGCGTACCAGAACGTGATCGAGCCGCCGATCGCCAGGGCGACGGCCGAGCAGTGTCACAAGGCGTTCACGTCGAATACCGCGCGGGAGGACTGCCGGGCTGGAGACATCCGCAAGGCGAGATCCGATGAGAAGACGTACAAAGCCACTCAGCAACAGCAGGCCATCGCCGACAAGTGCGAGGGCCTTTACACCTCGCGCATCGCGGTGACTCAGTGCGAAAGCGGCGACACCGACTCGGCGGATGCCACGCAGAAGGCCGCCGATGACGCCGCAGCAGCCGCGCAGAAGAAGGCCACCGAGGGACAGTCGTTCTCCAATCCGTATCCGGTAGGCACGCAGGCGTCCATGCAAAGCACCAACCGACTCGACGGCACGACGTCCACGTACGCGGAGTGGATCACCGACTTCAACCCGAACTGGACGGGCTACGACTCGTTCGAGGCGCCCGATACGGGCATGAAGTACGTGTCGTTCGTCGTGCACGTGCAGGCCACGACGGCCGGAGTGGATGCCGGCACCGTCGCATTCGATGCCAGCTTCACCGACTCGAACGGCAGCGTGTACTCGCACTCCACCGCCCAGTACGGCGCGGGTGGCGAGATGCCGCAGGTCACGCTCGGCGCGGGGCAGCAGGCGAGCGGGATCGTCGTGTTCGAGGTGCCGACATCCGTCGCGGGCGGTGTCGCCACGTTCGGCGACGGCACCGTCTTCGAGGCGCTGCAGTGACCGCGGCCGCGAGCCGCGACGGCTATCTTGCGCTGCCGTCGACGACGGGCACGACGCTGTCGATCCCTGCGAAGTCTGACCGCTGAGGTCACGGATGCCGACGTCGCCCACCTGAACTGGCTTCGCGATGCCGTCGGGGACTCGCCCGTCGACCGGGTGGTCATCAACACCGGCAGGCGAGCCTACCGGCGCGCGGACGCTCGCCGTCGTCGTTCCCGCAGCTCGGCCCGTGACGCGCCAGTACGTTCACCGAACCGCAGCGCTCCGAGCCCCGAGCCCCCAGCCGCCAGCCCCACCCCAGCCATTGTCGGCGGCACCGTGTTCGAGGCGAGCCTAGAACCGTTCGCACTGCATGACCTAGTCAGATCTAGTCAACCTGGCTAGGCTCTTCGTATGGCAACACAACGCAGCCATTCGGTGAACATCTACGATGCGAAGACGCACCTGTCCAAGCTCGTGGCAGAGGTCGAGAAGGGTGCCGTGATCACGATCAACCGAAACGGCCGCCCCGCCGCGCGCCTTGTTCCCTTAGCGACCGCGACGACTCCTCGCCTGCCTGGAGCGTGGCGCGGCAAGGTCGCCATCGCCGAGGACTTCGACGATTTCACGGCGGACGACGACCGCGACTGGTACGGAGCATGAGAGCGCTGCTCGACACGCACGTGCTCCTGTGGTGGCTTGCCGACGACCCACGTCTGAGTGCGCGGCACCGAGACGTCATCGCCGATCCAGGCAACGAGATCCTCGTTTCGGCCGTCACCATTGCAGAGATGGCCATCAAGGCGTCGCTCGACAAGCTGGACGCGCCCGACGACGTGGCCGGCGCACTCGCGGAAGGAGGCTTCGAGCCGCTCGCGCTCTCGGTCGCGCACGCGGTCGCGCTGCGCACGCTCCCGTGGCATCATCGAGATCCCTTCGATCGGATGCTCGTGGCGCAGGCATCCGTCGAGCACGTGCCGCTCCTGAGCTCCGACCCGCACATCGCCGAGTACGACATCGAAGTGGTGACCTGAGCCGCTCGAGTACGCTCGAGCGCCGCCCAAGTCATCGTTCGAGGCCTCCCGACGCTCGAACCCGTGGTACCGACTCTCGCGTCGCCCTGCGCGGGTAGCGTGGACTCCGTAGTCGTCTTCCTCACGGAGGGCGAAAGCGCACCGGGTCCAGCGGCGCACACGGCGGGAGGGCGACACCGTGACGACAACGAATCCCGTCGGCAAGCGGGCCAGGCGTCTCGCGGCGCGAGAGGCGAGTGCGACGGATGTCAGACATCCGGAACCCCCGCAGCCGCCCGCCGGCGAACACCCGGCTCCGCACCCGCCACCCAGCCGTCTCGGCAGCTCGACGCTCACCGCGATCACCACGGCGGATGCCGTCGACGACCTCGCGCACGGGCTCTACGACGAGCACCGCACGCAGCCCTGGGTCGTGGTGACGACACCGTTCGAGTCGGGCGATCCGCACCACGACGTCGACGCCCTCGTCGAGCAGGTCGGTTCCGTCGCGCGGGTCTTCACGGTCGAGACCGGCGCCCTGACTCACCGACTCAGCGACCTGCTGCCACTCAAGCTCGGCGTCTTCGGCGGCGCGGGCCGGTCCTTTCCGGTCGGGTTCTCGAGCGCGACGACGATCGCCGAGAGCATGCTGCGGTTCCCCTCGACGGCGGTGCGGCGAGGGCCCGAGCGGCTCAGTCCCGATCCGCACGCGACGGATCGCCTGGCCGCCGACACGCTCACGCACGCGTATGGGGCGGGACTCTTCGTCGAGACGCACGCCGACGAGTCCGTGCGCTCTGGCGGCACGGTCACCGGCGTGGCGGGGTCTCGCGCCATCGTCGACCTCGACAGCGGCGAGCCGGCCGCGATCGCCGAAGAGCTCACGTACCCGCCGATCCCGCTGAGCTGGGTGGTGGCGCCCGGGCAGCGTGTCACTGGCGTTCTCGATCGCGGCTCCCACCGGCTCGGCGTCGAACTGCCGACACCCGGTGACGCCGAACTCACCGACCGATTCGCCCACCACGGCGTGACGCTCGTGCTCGTGCTCGAGACGGATGCCGGCGGCGCCACCCTCGCGCTGCATCCGCGCCTGCGCCACAACGTGACCACCTGGGACATCTCACACAATCGGATGGACCGCGCCGACGGGCTGCTCTCCCCTGGGGACGTCGTGCCCGCGCGGGTGCAGCACCTCTCCGACGGCACGCTGCACCTCTCGCTCTGGGATGTGGACGACGACGAGCCGATCGTGCCGCCGCTCGCCCTCACCGCCGGCGGGCCGCCGTGGCTCGCGGAGGGGCGGCCGCTTCCTGTCGCCGGCGATCGAGCCGCACAGGATGCGCGGGCGCGGGTCTTTCCGCAAGTCCCCGCACCTGGTTCCCCCAGCAACGACGGAACGGCGTTCGCTCCAACCGATGCCGAGCCCGTCGAGGTGGCGTCTGGGGCCGCCGAGCCCGTCGAGGTGGCGTCCGATCCCGCCGCTGCCGTCGACGTGGCGTCCGATCCCAGCATCGCCGACGCCGGCACCGCACAGGGGCCGATTCACGCGGTCCCCGGTCCTGGGCCCCGTCCGGCCGCAGCTGCGCCCGACACCGCCCACTCCGCGCGGTCCGGAAAGACACTCGTGCACACCCTCAGTCAGACGATCGCGGCGCGGGATGCGAAACTCCGCGAACTCCAACAGCAGCTCCGATCGGTCGGCACGCCGAGTGCCGAGGTCAAGCGGCTCCGGGGCGACCTCCAACGACTCGAGCTCACCAAGGACGAGCTGGCAGCGAAGCTCAGCAGTGCGGAAACCGCCCGCATCCGCCTCGCCGAGCAGCTCCGCGCGACGCAGAAGCAGTTGCGCGGAGCACGGCGCACAGCGTCGACCACGAATACCCCGAGCCAGGCATCCCGTCGCGAGCGTGGGCCTGATGACGAGTCGTGGCTGCGTCACGAGGTGCTCTCCGCCTGGGTGGCGCGCGTGCCGGCATCCGACAAGCAAGCGCGTCCGATCCCCGATCCCGGGCGCTGGGCGTTCGGTCCCGACTTCGCGACGTCACTGGAGAAGCTTGACGACGGGCAGTTCGACAAGGTGATTCGGCGCATCGTCGACATCGTCACGTCTCCGCCCAGCGCGGCGCGTTCATGGAACGAACACGCGCTTCGCAGCGGAGTGGGCGGCGACGACCCGGCGGTGGTGCGTGCCGATGGCGCTCGTAGCCTGCGTGTGGAAGTGGAACGGAACACTCCCTCCGCCCGGCGCCTGCACTACTGGCGCCTCCCCGACGGCGGCGTCGAGTTCAGCCGCGTGGTCGTGCACGACGACATGACGCCGTAGCAGAATGATCAATCGCCCATCGACATCCCCATCGCGCACTAACCGGGTGGCGACCTGCTACCGGTCGGGCATGCGCGACTTCACCCTGAACGCAAGAAGGGCCGCCCACGAATGGGCGGCCCTCTTACAAAGGTGTCCGGCGGTGTCCTACTCTCCCACAGGGTCGCCCCTGCAGTACCATCGGCGCTGGGAGTCTTA
>NZ_BAAHAW010000004.1:0-3165 GCF_054777235.1 Humibacter antri
GATCAGATAGGCATTCTCCGTTTAACTCGCCGACCTCAACTCACCACCCATCGGTGGATCCGGGCTAAGCCCGTCTTTCGCGACAAGGGAGCGCAGGCGGACCGGCTTCCGGGCGTTAGCTTCGACTTGTGAAGGGGCGGAGCACTGTTCGCGTGGCTGCGGCCGTGGTGCTCGTGGCGACCACCTGCTGCGGGTGCACCCTCGGCACGTGCGCCGGTCCAGGACGCAGCGTCGTGGGCTCGTTACCGGCGTTGACAACCGCGGCGAGATACTCAAGGAGTGGCTACCCAGTACGAGCCTTCTCGCTGAGGAATCGAGCGATGGAGTCCGCCGTGAAGCAGCATCTGGTCTCCAAGGTCCTCCTGCAACGCTTCGCGGACGCGAGCGGCGAGCTCCAGTCGTACGACCTTGTGCACGGTCGTTCGCGGCCTCGGCACCCGTCGGCGATCGCCTGGCGTGACGACTTCGTCGATCACGAGCCGGCCACGCTCGAACAGCTCTGGTGGACGAACGAACGACACATGGCCGTCGCGCTTGACGCCGTCGAGGAAGGGACCGCGCTAAACGATCCGAAGACCACCACGACGCTGAAGCAGGCGATCGCGCTGCACTTCGTGCGTCGCTCCTACGTGAAGAAGTTGTTCGAGACTAACTTCGCACACGCCCGCGCAACCGTCACCGCTCCCATGGACTTCCCGTTCGACCGCGACGCCTTCCGCGCAGATGTGCAGGAACGCCTCGATGAGGTCGCGTCCGAGATCTTTGCGCTCGACCTGCGGAATCTCTATGCGAGAGTCGCCCAGCACGCCACCAGCAGCCGACTAGAGGTTGTGCACTCCGAAGCTCCACTGCTCATTTCGGACGTCGCCGTCCTCTCATTCAAAGGCGAGGGAGGTACCGGCTTCCTTCCTTTCGCTGAGGCATCCACTCACGTTCTGCCGGTGGGACGCCACCACCTCGTCGCACTTGGCCCAGCCGATGTGACCATTGAGCTGCCACCAACCAGGGCGGACCAGCTCAACGAACAGCAGATCCTTCATGCGGGCAGTCACGTGTTCTTCCACCCCGGCGACGACCTGCAAGGATTTGTCGGCACCGTCCGCGCCCGCAACGGCGCTGGCGAACAGCCACTCTCGCAGGCACGAGAATGAGGCTCCCGAACCTGCAGCCTCCGCCAACGGGCGTCGCTGAGCGCTGCATCGCGACCGCTGCGGTCGGCACCGAGATGCCAACTTGCTCGCTTGACCTGAGCCACCTCGTCGTGGCTGCCTCACCGCAGCCCGGGCAGCGCCGGCCTATCCCCTGCCGAGGGAGCGCTGACCGGACGCTACACACCCCCTGATGTAGACCATAGGATCGCTCGCGAACAGGCCGATTAGGCGGGTGCGTCGCCTGTGGCAGGGGAGTGACGTTCAACAAGCCGGTCTGTGAACCAGTCAACGAGGACGACTGCCGTGGTAACGGCGACGCGGGCTTCCTCTGGGGTAACCGCACCGGGCGCACTTGGCTGGCCACCGTGCCGGTCGTGTTGGCCGTGCCAAACGAGACGCATTAGCGAGACAACGACGTCTCCGGACGGAGACTTGGAGTGCTCACGGCCCATCGGCAGCTGCCAGTCGGCTTGGTCTTCTATTTGCTTGAGGACGGTTCCCAGTGTCGCACTGCCGTTAGCCGGGGAAACTACTGGAACCGCTGCATCCTCAATGGCCAGGATGGCCAAGCGGTATGCCTCGCTTGAGGACCCGTCTAGTCCGAAGAGCTCTTGCCATGCCTGAGCGAGGTGAATTCCTGCTTGACCGCTTCGAGCGATCACGCTGTCTCCGGCTGTCTGTACTCCAACCGCGACGCGACGGACAAGACCGGTCCGGCCAGCACGCTCGGCAACTTTCCATGCTGAATTGCTGCGCCAGAGCAACTCGCCTAGCGCTGCATGGTCGGCTCGATCGTTGTAGGCAAGGAGGTAGTCCGCGACTTGCAGCGGCATCGGATGCTTGCGCAGGATGGCGATTGCTTCGGCGAGCTGGCGACGGCCAGTCTGATTGCCCACGGCAGCGCGAAGATCCGGTAGTGGGATGCGCAGCGTTTGACACATATCTTCGGCGAGCTCGACATTGAGCATTGGGATGCGGCCGCTGCCATCCCCGAAAGTGCGGATCTGCGTCAGAGCACCTTGCACCCAGAGCCAGTATGGAGTGTCCATCCACGCAGGGATCCCGTCATGGAGGGCATCGTACGACGCTACGTCCTCATCGGTTTCCACGCCGAGCGGCCGCCAGCCTTCTTCGCTCACACTGACCAGTCTTTCAGGTCGAGAGGCCCGGGGGCCCCGGCGCAGTCCACCCGCGCGTTTGTCACTCTCGCTAGTGCGGCATCTCTTCGGCGTCGAGCCTCCTCCAACTACGTCGTGCCACAAGGGCTGAGCAGCAGACTGCCTATTGCGCCGTAGCGTTTGCCCGTAAGCCGGACGGCTTGCGGGAATGCTTGAGAGTGCCCGGTAGCGGATCCCCTTACGCGCACTTTGCGCGCGGAACACGGCCGGATCTGGACTCCACTGGGGTTTCGTCATACGTTAATGTCATGGGCGTGGAGGAGAGGATCAACGGGGTTCCGGTCACCGACGAGCAGATCGCGGCGTGGGCTATTGAGGCGGAGGTGGGTTACGACGTCGAGGCGTTGAAGAAGCGAGGTCGGGGGCGCCCCGGTCGCGGCGCGGAGCCATCACAGGTCGTCGCTCTTCGTCTGACGGCGGAGGAGCTCGCCGAGATCGATGCGCGTGCTGCCCGTGAAGGCAAGACGCGTTCGGACATCATCCGTGAGGCGTTGGCGGCGTCCGCCGCTTGAACGTTCATGACTCGGCTCTGAAGCACGGCATACATGCCCAGGACGCCATCCAGGCAGCGACCTGGGCGGTGTGGGTCGAAGACCTGGAAGAAGGCGATCCGTCTCGGCAGTTACGTCTCGGATTCGACACGCACGGTCGGCTGCTCGAGACGGTGGTGCTCACGTTCGACAGCGGCAACGAGTTGGTAATTCACGCGATGAAGGCACGGCCCCAGATGCTGGATCTGCTTCCGTAAGCACCCACGTTTGCCCACGTTTTGCCCGTTACGTTGTTCGTGCTCCTTGGGGCAGGCTCTGAGGGGTAGTGGCCTGTCGCGTCCGGCA
>NZ_BAAHAW010000005.1:0-192934 GCF_054777235.1 Humibacter antri
GGACACGCCAGCCCGGCAGCGCTTCACCCCTGCCCACTTGACAAAACACGCTACATATCAGTTGTCGGCGTACTCGCCGATGCGGGCGGTGCGCAGCACTCGCTCCAGCAGTTGATCGAAGTAGTGCGCCATCTCCTGAGCACTTTCGCCCGGCCATACGTGCAGCGGCTTCGCCGCACCCTGTGCCTGCTGCAACGAGGTGCGCTCCGGCAGCTGAGGTGCGAGCACCAGCGGGCCGAACATGTCGCGCAGTTCCTTGATGCGGAACTGGTGTTCGAGCGACTGCACGCGCGCCCGGTTCACGATGATCCCGAGCGGCTGAAGCCGTGGGGAGAGGCCTCGTCGGATCTCCTCGATGGCACGCAACGCGCGATCGGCCGCCGCCACAGAGAACAGCCCGGGCTCCGTCACGACCGAGACGCGGTCGCTGGCCGCCCATGCCGTGCGGGTGAGCGCGTTCAGCGACGGCGCGCAGTCGATGAGCACGAGATCGTAGTCGTGCTCCACATTGGCGAGCGCCTCTTCGAGCTTCCAGATGTCGCGGATCGACGGGTGCGGGCCGTCGAAGTTGATCGCCGAAGGACTGCCGATCATCACGTCGACCTTGCCGGGGCGCCCGCGCGTCCATCCGCTCGGTGCGATGGCGGCGCGCACCACCTTCTCCTTCGGAGAGGCGAGCACATCGGCCACGTTGAGATGGCCTGCGATCGTGATGTCCATGCCCGTCGAGACGTCCGACTGAGGGTCGAGATCGACCACCAGCGTGCGCAGCCCCCTGGCGAAGGCGGCAGAGGCGAGACCCAACGTCACCGTGGTCTTGCCGACACCGCCTTTGAGGGAGCTGACGCTGAGCACATGCACAAGAGGCAACGTTACCGTCAGTAGTCTTGGAGAACCTAACCGTTCGCTGAGCGGCGCGTGCCCCGCCAGAGAGGCCCTGATGTTCACCAAGATCCTGGTTGCCAACCGCGGGGAGATCGCCATCCGGGCGTTCCGCGCCGCCTACGAGCTCGGTGCTCGGACCGTCGCGGTGTTCCCCTACGAAGACCGCAATTCGATGCACCGGTTGAAGGCCGACGAGGCCTACGAGATCGGTGAGCCGGGGCATCCGGTCCGGGCATACCTCGACGTCGACGAGATCATCAGGGTCGCCCGGCAGGCCGGCGCGGATGCCATCTACCCCGGCTACGGGTTCCTCTCCGAGAACCCCCATCTCGCCGAGGCCGCGGCGGCCGCAGGCATCACGTTCATCGGACCGGACGCCGGCGTGCTCCGCATGGCCGGCAACAAGGTGACGGCCAAGGAGCATGCGATCGCTGCCGGTGTCCCCGTGCTGAAGTCCACACCGCCGTCGCGAAACGTGGATGAGTTGCTCGCCGGTGCGGAGGCCATCGGCTTCCCCATCTTCGCCAAGGCGGTCGCCGGGGGCGGCGGTCGTGGCATGCGGCGGGTGAACAGTCAGGCGGAGTTGCGTTCGGCGCTCGAAGAGGCCATGCGCGAGGCCGACAGTGCGTTCGGCGATCCGACGATGTTCCTCGAGCAGGCCGTACTGCGTCCGCGGCACATCGAGGTGCAGGTGCTCGCGGATGCCACGGGGCACACGGTGCACCTGTTCGAACGCGACTGCTCCGTGCAGCGACGCCACCAGAAGGTGCTCGAGATCGCGCCGGCGCCGAACCTGCCGGACGACACCCGTGAGGCGCTGTACCGCGACGCCATCGCGTTCGCCTCCTCGATCGGCTATGTGAACGCCGGAACCGTCGAGTTTCTGCTCGACACCGCCGGCGAGCGGGCCGGTGAGCACGTGTTCATCGAGATGAACCCCCGTATCCAGGTCGAGCACACGGTCACCGAGGAGGTCACCGACGTCGACCTCGTGCAATCGCAGATGCGCATCGCGGCGGGGGAGACACTCGCCGATCTCGGACTGCACCAGGAGCGGATCCAGCTGCACGGCGCGGCGATCCAATGCCGCATCACCACCGAGGATCCGACGCAGGGCTTCCGGCCGGACACCGGAACCATCACGACATACCGGTCGCCCGGTGGCAGCGGTATCCGGCTCGATGGAGGCACGGTCGCGGCCGGAGCCCAGATCAGTCCGCACTTCGACTCGATGCTCGCCAAGCTCACCTGTCGTGGACGCGACTTCGGTGCCGCCGTACTGCGTGCCAGACGGGCGCTGGCCGAGTTCCGCATCCGCGGCGTGGCCACGAACATCCCGTTCCTGCAGGCGGTGCTCGACGACACGTCGTTCGTCTCCGGCGATCTCAGCACGTCGTTCATCGAGGAGCGGCCCCAGCTGTTGCGCGGTCGGGTGTCGAAGGATCGCGGAACGAAGCTGCTCAACTGGCTGGTCGACGTGACGGTCAATCAGCCGAACGGTGCGCGACCGCAGGTGGCCGTTCCCGTCACGAAGCTACCCGGGGTCAATCTCGCCGATCCCGCGCCCGATGGGTCGCGTCAGCGACTGCTTGCGCTCGGGCCGGCCGGCTTCGCGGCCGAGCTTCGCGCTCAGAACGCGCTCGCGGTCACCGAGACCACGTTCCGCGACGCCCATCAGTCGCTGCTCGCCACCAGGGTGCGCACGAAAGACCTGCTCGCGGTCGCGCCGTACGTCGCACGGCTGACGCCGCAGCTGCTTTCCGTCGAGGCGTGGGGCGGCGCCACGTACGACGTGGCCCTTCGCTTCCTCGGTGAGGACCCGTGGGAGCGGCTCGCCTCGTTGCGCGAGGCGCTGCCGAACATCAACATCCAGATGTTGCTGCGCGGCCGTAACACCGTTGGCTACACGCCGTACCCCACCGAGGTGACGGACGCCTTCGTGCGTGAAGCGGCAGCCACCGGCGTCGACATCTTCCGCATCTTCGACGCGCTCAACGACGTCGGCCAGATGCGGCCGGCCATAGAGGCAGTGCTGCAGACCGGCACGGCGATCGCGGAGGTCGCGGTCTGCTACACGGCCGACGTGCTCGACCCGGCGGAGAACCTGTACACGCTCGACTACTACCTTCGGCTCGCGGAAAGCATCGTGACCTCTGGTGCTCACGTGCTCGCCATCAAAGACATGGCCGGCCTGCTCCGTCCGGGTGCTGCCGAGCTGCTGGTGCGCTCATTCCGAGAGCGGTTCGATCTGCCGGTGCACGTGCACACCCACGATACGGCGGGCGGCCAGCTCGCCACGTTGCTGGCGGCGAGCGCGGCGGGCGCGGATGCCGTCGACGTCGCCAGCGCTCCCATGTCGGGCACGACGAGCCAGCCGTCGGCATCCGCTCTCGTCGCGGCGCTTGCGCACACCGTGCGCGACACCGGCATCCCGCTGCATAACGTGACCGACCTGGAACCGTACTGGGCAGCTGTACGAGGACTGTACGCCCCGTTCGAGTCCGGCCTTCCCGGCCCGACCGGGCGCGTGTATACGCACGAAATCCCCGGCGGACAGCTGTCGAACCTGAGGCAGCAGGCGAAGGCGCTCGGCCTGGCCGAGGACTTCGAACTCATCGAGGACATGTATGCCGCGGCCAACCGCATCCTCGGGCGCATCCCGAAGGTGACGCCGTCGTCGAAGGTGGTCGGCGACCTCGCCCTGCACCTGGCGGCTGTGCACGCCGACCCGGACGACTTCGAGCAGAACCCGCAGAAGTACGACGTACCCGACTCGGTCGTCGGTTTCATGGCCGGTGAGCTCGGTGACCTCCCCGGTGGATGGCCAGAGCCGTTCCGCAGCAAGGTGCTCGACGGCAAGAACGTGCGCGTCGCGGCCGCCGACCTGACGGACGAAGACCGCGAAGGACTCGAAGCGGATTCCGCGACGCGACGTTCCACCCTTAACCGGCTGTTGTTCCCCGGCCCGGCGCGACAATTCGAGCAGGTGCGCGAGTTGTTCGGCGACGTCTCGGTTCTCGACACCGACGACTATCTCTACGGCCTGACGCCGGGCCGTGAGCACGTCATTCACCTCGGACCAGGCGTTCGCCTGTATGCGGGGCTCGAGGCGGTCGGCGAGGCCGACGACAAGGGCATCCGCACCGTCATGACGACGCTCAACGGGCAGCTGCGTCCGGTATTCGTGCGAGATCGCTCCATCACGGTGGAGACGAAGGCGGCGGAGAAGGCGGATGCCTCGGTGCCGGGGCATGTCGCCGCGCCGTTCTCGGGCGTGATCACTCTGCAGGTGGAGGTGGGCGACCGCGTCGTCGCCGGCACGCCGGTGGCATCCATCGAGGCGATGAAGATGGAGGCGGCGATCGCCTCGCCCGTCTCCGGAACGGTCACCCGGCTCGCAGTGCCGAAGACGCAGCAGGTGGATGCAGGCGACCTGCTCGTGGTCGTGAACCCGGAGTGACAGGCAGGCAGCCGGTACCGCACCCAGGCGAGCCGGGCGCACTTATAAAATGAGCGGATGCCCGACCGCCCCATCCGCCTCTACGGCGACCCCGTGCTCGCCACCGTGTCCGACCCGATCGCTGCCGTCGATGACGGCGTCCGCTCGTTGGTGGCGGACCTCGTCGACAGCGTCAAGATCGAGGGTCGGGCCGGCGTCGCGGCCTGCCAGATCGGCGTCGGTCTGCGCGCGTTCAGCTACAACGTCGATGGCGAGGTCGGTTACCTGATCAACCCCGAGATCGTCGAACTGGGCGAGACGGTCGAGGAGATCGACGAGGGATGCCTGTCGGTGCCCGGTCTCTGGTTCCCCACACCCCGGCACACCTACGCGAAGGCGAAGGGCACCGACCTGGATGGCAACGAGGTGGTTGTCGAGGGCACGGGTGTGCTCGCACAGGCGCTGCAGCACGAGACGGACCACCTCAATGGAATCGTCTACCTCAAGCGCCTCGCGCCTGAGCGTCGCCGCGAGGCGATGCGCAAGGTGCGCGAGTCGAGCTGGTTCTGAGAACGATCAACGAAGGCTGAAGCCCTCGGTCGATGGGGCGTTCGAGTAGAGCGCCTCGATCTCGCCGGCGAAGTCCTTCAGGATCTCGTTGCGCTTGATGCTCAGCTTGGGCGTGAGGTGCCCGCTCTGCTCGGTGAACTCGGTGGGCAGCACGATGAACTTTCGAATCGACTCAGCCCGCGACACCTGGGCGTTCGCCGCATCGACCGCCTTCTGCAACTCCGCCAGCACGGCCGGATGCTTTGCAGCGACCTCGACCGACATCATGGCGTCCTGGCCGTTGTTGTTCAGCCACACGGGAAGCATCTCGGTGTCGAGTGTGATCAGGCATCCGATGAACGGCTTCTGATCTCCTACCACGACGACCTGGCCGACCAGAGGGTTCGCTCGGATCTGATCCTCGAGCACGGCCGGTGCGACGTTCTTGCCGCCGGCGGTGACGATGATCTCCTTCTTCCGTCCCGTGATCGTGAGGAACCCGTCGTCGTCCAAGCTGCCGAGATCCCCGGTTCTGAACCAGCCGTCTTCGAATGCCTCGGCGGTCTGCTGTGGGTTCTTCCAGTACTCTTTGAAGACGTCAACGCCCTTGACGAGGATCTCGCCGTCGTCGGCGATGCGGATCGCGACGCCCGGCAACGGCACGCCGACGGTGCCGATCTTGGACCGTTGCGGCAGGTTCACGGTCGCGGGTGCGGTCGTCTCGGTCAATCCGTAGCCTTCGAGCACCTTGATGCCCATGCTGTGGAAGAAGTGGCCGAGGCGGGCGCCGAGCGGCGCGGATCCTGACACCGCGTAGCGCACGTTGCCGCCCATCGCGGCCCGGAGCCTGGCGAACACCAGGCGGTTGTAGAGCGCATACTGCAGCCGCAGCCCGAACGGAATGGAACCGCCGGCTTCCTTCGCCTTGGAGTACTCGACGGCGACGTGCGCGGCCTTGCGGAAGATGCCGCCCCTGCCGCCCGACTCGGCGTTCTGCTCTGCCGAGTTGTAGACCTTCTCGAACACCCGCGGAACGGCCAGTAGAAAGCTAGGGCGAAAGGTGCCGAGCGACGGCAGCAGGTTGCGGGTGTCGGGCTGGTGGCCGACTCGCACGCCGCCGTGCACACACAGCACGGAGATGAATCGGGCGAACACGTGAGCGAGCGGGATGAACAAGAGGGTGGATGCCCCGAGCTCGTCGTCGACCACCTCGGCGAGCGCCACCGCGGAGTTGCGCGACAGCTCGACGAAGTTCGAGTGCGTGATGACGCACCCCTTCGGCCGGCCCATGGAACCGGAGGTGTAGATGATGGTGGCGAGATCGTCTTCGTTCGCCAGGCGTCGGCGGCGCGTGATCTCGTCGTCGGAGATCTCCTTGCCTGCCGCGACGAGCTTTCCGAGGTCTCCGAGCTCGACCTGCCACACGTTGCGGATCTGCGGGAGGTCTGCCGCGACCTCGTCGAAGCGTGCGAAGTGGTCGGCGGTCTCCAGGAACAGGCCGCTGGCATCCGAGTCGCTGAGGTTCCACTGCACCTGGGCGGGTGAGCTGGTGTCGTAGATCGGCACGAGCACGGCGCCCGCGTACAGGGTGGCGAAGTCGATCAGCGTCCACTCGTATCGGGTGCGGCACATGATGCCGATCTTGTCGGCCGGCTGCACTCCCGCGGCCACGAGGCCCTTTGCGAGGGCGATCACCTCAGCCTCGAACTGGGCAGCGGTGACGTCTTGCCAGCCATCGCCCGCCGGCTTGGCGAAGAGCACCTTGTCCGGCGTCTGCGCGACCCGGTCGACCAACAGATCCGCAGTGTTCGCGTGCGGGTCGGCGGGCACTGCTGCGGGCGTTTCGGCATGGTTCACGGCTAGCTCCTTCGGCACCGATACAACCACTACACTCTATGCTTTACCGGCCGCCTGCCTGGACGGCCCGACCCTCCGACGAAATGCGAGACGAAGCGTGCACGCGATCGGTATCGACATCGGAGGCACGAAGATCGCCGGTGCCCTCGTCGACGAACTCGGCGCGATCATCCGCGAAGACCGGGTGCCGACGCCGAAGGACACCGGGGGCATCGAAGACGCTGTCGTGGAGATGATCGACCGGCTCGCGATCGACGCCGACCCGGTCGGGGCCGGCGTCGCGGCGGCCGGCTTCGTCGATGCCGCACGTTCTACGGTCTACTACGCCCCCAACATCGCGTGGCGCAACGAGCCGCTGCGTCAGAAGATCGAGGCGCGGGTGGATGTTCCTGTCGTCATCGAGAACGATGCGAACGCCGCCGGGTGGGCCGAGTTCCGTTTCGGTGCCGCGCGCCTGGTCAGCGACATGGTCATCCTCACGATCGGAACCGGCGTCGGGGGAGCGATAGTCAGCGAGGACCGGCTCTTCCGCGGAGGCTTCGGCGCCGGTGCCGAGGTGGGTCACATGCGAGTCGTCCCAGGGGGACTGCCTTGCGGCTGCGGCGCGCGCGGCTGCATCGAGCAGTATGGATCCGGCCGAGCCCTGCAGCGGTACGCGAGCGAGCTCGCCGACCAGGGTGGCATCGGCCAGGCACTCGCCGACGTGCGCACCAGGACCGGCAGGCTGTCCGGCTCCGACATCGGCGAGCTCATCCAGCAGGACGACCCGGGGGCGCTGGCGGCGTTGCGTCAGCTCGGTGACTGGCTAGGCCAGGCCAGCGCGAGCCTTGCCGCAGTCCTCGACCCGCAGATGTTCGTTTTCGGCGGGGGAGTGGCGCAAGCCGGTGACAGGCTTCTGGAGCCGATCCGCAACGCCTACCTGGAGAACCTCCCTGCTCGTGGCTACCATCCCGAGCCTGAGTTCCGCATCGCCGAACTCGTCAACGACGCCGGCGTCGTCGGTGCGGCAGACCTGGCTCGCCTGCACGCCGTGAGGCGCTGAGCCTTCATCCCGTCAGCCGTTAAGCTTCATCTGCACGCTACGAAAGGGTTGCGCGAGAAGTGTTCTACTGGCTGTTGAAGTACATCGTCGCGGGCCCCGCGCTTCGCGCGATCTTCCGGCCATGGGTCGTCGGCCTCGAGAAGGTGCCGAAGGGCGGCGCGGTCATCCTCGCCAGCAACCACCTGTCGTTCATCGACTCGCTCTTCCTCCCGCTGATGGTCGGCAGGCATGTCTCGTTCCTGGCCAAGAGCGACTACTTCACGAGGCGCGGCCTGATGGGCTGGCTGACGAAGACATTCATGAAGGCCACCGGGCAACTGCCCATCGACCGGGGCGGCGGACCCGCATCCGAGGCATCCTTGAACACCGGCCTCGGCGTGCTGGCCAGGGGCGAGATCCTCGGCATCTATCCGGAGGGCACGCGAAGCCCCGACGGCCGCCTCTACAGGGGTCGCACCGGTGTGGCACGCATGATCCTCGAAGGTCACGTGCCGGTGGTGCCGGTCGTGATGATCGGCACGCAAGCCATCATGCCGATCGGGTCGAAGCTGCCGCGCATCCGTCGAGTGGGTCTCGTCTTCGGGGATGCCCTTGATTTCTCCCGCTTCGAGGGGCTCGAGGGCGACCGCTTCATACTCCGGTCGATCACCGACGAGATCGTCTACTCGTTGCACGGGCTCGGCCAGCAGGAATACGTGGATGTCTACGCCTCCACCGTGAAAGAGCGCCGCCCCAGTCTCGCCCGGTAGCCGTCGCGCGGGTGCGGCCGGGCTGCACCGATCCCAGCGGCGCCCGGTAGGCTTGCTCCGCTCGCCGCATCGCAGGCGCAGGCATCTGTACGCAGATCGCGTCGCTCCGTACGACGCGTGGACCATGAGAGGTGGAAACCCCGCCCGTGCTGCTCGATCACACCGCCCCTGCCGTACCCGCCGACGAATCCGTGCTCGCGGGCCTCGACCACTGGCGCACCCTCGAAGCCAAGCAGCAACCCACGTGGCCGAGCGCGGATGCCGCACGGGTGGCATCCGAGGAGCTCGCGACGTTGCCCCCCCTCGTCTTCGCCGGTGAGGTGGATCACCTCCGAGACCGCCTCGCCGCCGCAGCCGAAGGCAGAGCATTCCTGCTGCAGGGCGGTGACTGCGCCGAGACGTTCGCCGGTGCCACAGCCGACCAGATCCGCAACAGGGTCATGACCGTGCTCCAGATGGCCGTCGTGCTCACGTACGGCGCCTCCGTGCCCGTCATCAAGATGGGCCGCATGGCCGGCCAGTTCGCCAAGCCGCGCTCCAGCGACACCGAGACCCGCGGGGACGTGACGCTGCCGGCGTACCGCGGCGACATGGTCAACGGCTACGACTTCACCGCCGAGTCCCGCGCCACCGATCCCCGTCGCCTTGTGCAGGGCTACCACACGGCCGCGTCCACCCTGAACCTGATTCGGGCGTTCACCCAAGGCGGCTTCGCTGATCTCCGTCAGGTGCACAGCTGGAACCGCGGCTTCGCCGCGAATCCCGCCAACCAACGCTACGAGGGCCTCGCCCGCGAAATCGACAGGGCGATCAAGTTCATGGAGGCCGCGGGAGCCGACTTCGACGAGATCAAGCGCGTCGAGTTCTACTCCAGCCACGAAGCCCTCCTGATGGACTACGAGCGGCCCATGACGCGCATCGATTCCCGCACGGGCACTCCCTACAACACCTCGGCGCACTTCGTCTGGATCGGCGAGCGCACGCGACAGATCGAGGGCGCGCACGTGGACTTCCTCAGTCGTGTGCGCAATCCGATCGGCGTGAAGCTCGGCCCGTCGACCTCGGCGGAAGACATGTTCCGGTTGATCGACAAGCTCGATCCCACGCGCGAGCCCGGGCGACTGACCTTCATCACGCGCATGGGCGCCGGAAAGATCAGGGAGGCGCTCCCGCCGCTGCTGGACGCGATCAAACGCCACGGTGCCACCCCGCTGTGGGTCAGTGACCCGATGCACGGCAACGGGCTGACCACGCCGTCCGGCTACAAGACGCGTCGGTTCGACGACGTCGTAGACGAGGTGAAGGGGTTCTTCGACGCGCATCGCGACGCCGGGACGGTTCCTGGCGGCATCCACGTGGAGCTCACCGGAGACGATGTCACCGAGTGCTTGGGCGGTTCCGAGCACATCGATGAGGCGACGCTCGCGACGCGCTACGAGTCGCTGTGCGACCCGCGGCTGAACCACATGCAATCGCTCGAGTTGGCGTTCCTCGTCGCGGAGGAACTCGGCGCCCGCTGAATTCGGCGCTCCGCACGCACCCTGGTGCGCGCGGACCTGTTCTCGCCCGCTAGCCGCCGAACGAAAGACTCACGGTCACGGTGCTCCCCTTGGGCTGCATGGTGCTGGCGGCCGGATCCGTAGCGGTGACCTTGAACGCGCTGGGGAACTGGTCGACGGGGATCGGGCCGACGGTCGCCGGGTAGCTGACCTTGAAGCCCGCGTCGGTGAGGTCCTTCTTCGCCTTGTCCCAGGTCTCCCCGACGACGTTCGGCACGGCGACCGGCGCCGGTCCGAGCGAGATGTCGAGAACGATCGTGTCACCGACGCGCACCGGACCCTCGTTCTGTGGAGCCTGCGACAGCACAGACCCCTTCGACACGCTGTCGCTGTAGTCCTTCTTGCCTTCGGCATACTTGAGCCCGACTGCGGTGAGCGCGGCCTCGGCATCCGACTCCGGCTTGCCCGTCACGTCGGGCACGGCGCCGAGTGAGACGAGAAGATTCACCTTCAGGCCCTTGAAGTAGCCGCCGCCCTTGGAGAGGTCGGCCTTGTCGCCTTCTGCCTGCGCCGCGGACACCACTGTGTCCTTCGGTGCATCCGAGACGAACTGCTCGTCGACTGTGCCGACCACCGCGCCGGCATCCGTGATCGCCTTCTGCGCCTGAGCCTTACTGAGTCCGGCCAGCGCCGGGATGGTGATCGGCTGTCTGCCCTTCGAGACGTGCAGCTTCACGGTCGAACCGTTGGTCGCCTTGGCGCCCTGGCCGGGCGTGGACGAGACCACTGAGCCCGCCGGCACGCTCGACGAGTACACCTCGTCTGTCGCGATCTTGAACCCTGACTTGGTGAGCGCCGTCTTGGCGGCGTCGAGGGTGGTGCCGTTCACGGACGGCACAGCAACCTGTGATCCCGGGCCGCCGCCGAAATACCAGCCGGTGCCTCCGGCGACGGCGGCGAGCACGAGCACCAGGGCCAGCAGCCACCAGCCTCGGGACTGCCTGCCGTGCGCGGTCTTCGCGAGCGCTGCGACGGCATCCGTGGCCGACGCCTCGGGGCGCACCTGGGCCGCCGGCCCGATGAGCTGTGTGTCGGAGTCGGATGCCTCGACACCGCCGCCCGCAAGCACGAGGGTCGGCTGCGGCCCGGTATCGGAACCGGGAGTGTGGAGTTCTCGCTCCGTCTGCAGGAGGCGCTCGAGCATCACGCCGGCATCGGCAGGACGTGCTGCGGGATCCTTCGCCGTCGCCCAGAGCACGAGGTCGTCCAGCTGCGGCGGCACATCGGGGTTCAGCCTGCTCGGTCGCGGAACGGCGTCGTTCGCGTGCTGATACGCCACCTGCATGGGCTGCTCGCCCTTGAACGGCTGCTCACCGGTGAGCATCTCGAACATCATGATTCCGAGTGCGTAGATATCGCTACGGGCGTCGGCAACACCCCTCGTGACGAGTTCCGGGGAGAGGTAGGCGATCGTGCCGAGCAGCGCCTGGCCCGTGCCGGTGCTGTTCGTCACGGCTCGCGCCAGTCCGAAGTCGCCGATCTTGATGCGGCCGTCGTCGGCGAGCAGCACGTTCTCCGGTTTGAGGTCGCGGTGAACGATGCCTGCGCGGTGTGCCGCAGCGAGACCGGACAGCACAGCATCCGTGATGTCGATGGTCTGTTCGGGCGTGAGCCGACCGTAGTCGCGGAGAAGATCGCGCAGAGTGATGCCCGGCAGGTACTCCATCACGAGGTACGCCATGTCGGCGTCCTGGCCCTGGTCGAAGACGCTCACGACGTTGGGATGCGCCAGCCGCGCCGCTGATCGTGCTTCCTGCACGAAGCGATTCTTGAACTGCGCATCGTCGGCCAGATGCCCGTGCATCACTTTGATCGCCACGCGACGTTCAAGGCGCAGATCCGTGGCCAGATACACCGTAGCCATGCCGCCGCGGGCGATCCGGGAGCGCACCTGATACCGGCCGTCGATGAGACGGCCGAGCATCGGATCGGGCTGGCTCGCGGTCACTCGTCGAGTCTACGGATGACATGCCGAAGCATCCGGGTAGAACACGGTAACGAATGGGGCTCACAGGGTGTGCACGAAGTGCGTCAGCACGCCCACGGCCACGCTCCCACGACGATCTCCATCGACCCGGCGATCGAAGTGAACTCTGATCGCTCTCGACTCAGCCGTTTGTGACAATCTTGTTCGGTGTCGAAACCCAGTTCCGCATCCGCGCAGACCCACGAATCCCGAACAGGGGCAGAGCGCACCTGGCTGACCGTGCCCGAGCTCGTCGACGTGCTCGGAGTGGGCGTCGGGCGCATCCACCGGCTGCTCGAAGACAGACAGCTGCTGGCAGCGCGTATCGACGGCGTGCTGAAGGTGCCATCGGACTTCATCGTCGGCGACGAACCGCTGAGCGAACTCCGCGGCACGCTGATCGTGCTCGCCGATGCCGGCTTCAGCGACGACGAGACGATGTCGTGGCTGCTGCAGCCGGAAGACAGCCTGGGTATCGCCCCCATCGACGCGCTACGTGCCGGGCGCAAGGCGGAAGTGCGACGTATTGCGCAGGCACTGGCCTAGGGCGAGTCTCGATCACGGTCTCCGGGCCACGCGACGCTTCTGGATCACGCGACTCTGTCGCTGACCGACTGCGTAAGGTCTCGCAGCTGATTGACGGCGACATCGGCCAGTGGTGCGTCGTCGAGAGCTCGGCTTGCGCGATCGACGTTGAGTCGGATCATCCGCTCCACCTCGGCGGTGGCGCCCGACGAGGTGATCGTGCTCTGCAGCATCCGGATCTGCTCGTCTGCGAGGTCGGGGTCGCCGAGGAGCTCGTCGAGAACACGTCTGGCCGACGCAGGAAGAGACTGTCGGGTGAGCGCGACGAGCACGGTGCGCTTGCCCTCGCGCAGGTCATCTCCGCTCGGCTTGCCGGTCACCTCCGTGTCGCCGAAGACTCCGAGAAGGTCGTCGCGCAGCTGAAAGGCGATACCGAGCGGCAGTCCGAACTCGCGCAGAGCCTCCAGTTGTTCGATCGTGCCGCCCGCGAGCATCCCGCCCATGACAAGCGGGGATTGCACGCTGTACTTCGCCGACTTGTAGACGATCACCCGCTCGGCGCGGGGGAGCAGTTCGTCTTCGGCACCGGTGCGCCAGGAGCGCTCCTCGAGGATGTCCAGGTACTGGCCGGCGATCACCTCAGCCCTCATGCGCCCGAACTCTCTGCGCACGCCGCCCGCCCGGTCGGCGGAGACGCCATCGGCAAGCGCCTCGCTGAGCAGATCGTCGCTGAAGCCGAGCAGGAGATCGCCGAGGAGCACGGCCGCGCCGTCTCCGAAGTCGGAAGCCGAGCCGTCCCAGCCGTTCTCTCGGTGCAGCGACTCGAACCGGCGATGAGCCGATGGCGCACCGCGCCGGGTGTCGGAGCGGTCGATGATGTCGTCGTGCACGAGGGCGGCGGCGTGGAACAGCTCGAGTGCGGCGGCCGTGCCGATCACCGGCTCGAGTCGCTCCGGCTCACGTGCGCCACGCGCATCGTTCACCGCGCGATAGCCCCAGTAGCAGAACAAGGCCCTGAATCTCTTGCCGCCACTGAGAAACTGCCGGGAGATCGCCGCCAGCGGCCCCACCTCCGGGGCGATGGACAACAAAATAGAATTGCGCGTTTCGAGGAAGTGTCCGATACGGTCGTCGACGAGATCGATCAGTCGCGAGCTTTCCGGCACGCGCCTAGCCTAGCTGCGGCAGCGAGACTAGAATAAGAAGTCACTACATCGTCATTCTCGTTAGCCTGAGGGGGACAAGGATGCCGCTTTCGGAGCACGAGCAGCGCCTCCTCGATGAGATGGAGCGCAGCCTCTATCAGAATGACGCCGACTTCGTCGCGAAGGTCGGTGGGACCCGAGTCCGTCCCACCTACCGCGCTGTCGTCCTCGGCATCCTTCTGGCCGTTGTGGGTGTCGCCGTTCTGTTGACCGGGGTGTTCATCCAGGTCATCGTCGTGGGCATCGTGGGCTTCGCTCTCATGCTCGTCGGTGTGCTCGTCGCGATCACGCCCAGCCGCGCCAAGCGAGCCGCCGCGGTCGCCGACGAGCAATCGGAGACACCTGCCGCAAAACCCGCACAACCCGGTTTCATGGACAAACTCAACCAACGCTGGGACAAGCGTCAAGACGGCGACCACTGAGACACCGACTCGCCTGCGCCGCAGTGCGCTGACGAGCCACCCGTGAAGGACCATCGCGCGCCGAAGGGCGCGCGATTCGTGTCGTAACGGCCTTGATCCCTTCGGATGCGTCGATGCAGCCGGGCGCGATGGTGCGGTGGTCTCTCAGGCATCGCACCGATCGGGTGGTGATCGAGGCAGCGAATGGTTGAGCGTGCGGCAGTTCGCCCGCGCGGCACAGGCGCGCACACCCGGCGAGACATTCTCCGCACTCAGCGCGCGAGAACGAGTGGTCTTCCTCCTCAGCGCATGCGGCTTGAGCAACGCGCAGATCGCGCTCATCGCGTGCGGCTTGAGCAACGCGGAGATGGCGGAAGCAACTTGTTCTGACCGAAGCGACAGTCAAGAGCAACGTTCGCCAGGTGCTCGCCAAGTAGAAACGGAGGCCGCTCCGGGTCTTCGGCGATGAGCTGCGGTCGTGTGCCGCTGCCTTTCTGTGCGCACAGGCGCGCTCGGCCGTCCGCGGACCGATGAGCATCGCATTCCCTCCACATCACTCCACCGGGCAAATCCCATATGTTTGCGCGAGTTCGATGCGATCTAAGCTGTGAATCCATCCTCGTTCCGCGTTTTGTGGATGAGTGTGGAGTAAAGTGGAGGATGTCGCAGGCTCGCGGCGCAGATCAACCGGGGGAGGGCCGATGTTCCTTGGCACCTACGCCCCGAAGCTCGACGAGAAAGGGCGCATCATCCTCCCGGCCAAGTTCCGCGAAGAGTTCGAGTCGGGACTCGTGATGACTCGCGGCCAGGAGCGATGCGTCTACGTCTTTCCGCGCCGTGAGTTCGAGTCGCTGAATGAGAAGATCCGGCAGGCGCCGGTCACGAGCAAGCAGGCCCGTGACTATCTGCGGGTGTTCCTCTCAGGAGCCAGCGACGAGATCCCCGACAAGCAGCACCGCGTGACGATCCCACCGCTTCTGCGGACGTACGCCGGACTGCAGCGGGATCTCACCGTGATCGGTGCGGGCAACCGTGCGGAGATCTGGGACTCCGCGGCCTGGGATGCCTACCTCGCTTCGAACGAGGCGTCGTTCGCCGAGACGGCCGAGGAGGTGATCCCGGGGCTGTTCTAGCGCCTGGCGCCGGACTCCCAGCCACACATCGCACCCTGACGCACTTCCCCGGTGTCAGGTGGCGTGTGGATGGGGATCCGGCGTCAGGAGCGGGCCCCGACCCTTCATGGTCGATGACACCGATCCGCGAGACATCCACACACCGGTCATGCTCGAACGTTGCGTCGAACTCCTGGCGCCCGCGCTCGAGGTCGACCGGCCGGTGCTGGTCGACGCCACGCTGGGCCTCGGCGGGCACACCGAGGCTCTTCTGCAGCGCTTCCCCTCGCTCACAGTGGTCGCGCTCGACCGCGACGCCGAGGCGATCGCCCTGGCCACGCAGCGATTGTCCGCGTTCGGCGACCGACTGAAGGTGGTGCATACGGTCTACGACGGGATCGCGGATGCCGCGGCATCCGCCGGGTATGGCGCGGTCGACGCCGTGCTCTTCGATCTCGGCGTCTCCTCCCTGCAACTGGACAGGGTGGAGCGCGGGTTTTCGTACTCGAAGGATGCCCCACTCGACATGCGCATGGATGCCACGTCGGAGCTGACCGCACAGACCGTCGTCGCCGAGTACGGCGAGGACGAGCTCCGGCGGATCTTCCTCGACTACGGCGAGGAGAAGCTCGGTGCTCGGTATGCGCGGGCCATCGTGCGGGCGCGCAGCCAGGAGCCGATCATGCGCTCGGCGCAGCTGGTGGCGGTCATTCAGAATGCGACGCCGGCGGCAGTGCAACGCGCCGGGCATCCTGCCAAGCGCGTCTTCCAGGCGCTGCGCATCGAGGTCAACCACGAACTCGATGTGCTGGAACGGGCGATTCCGCGAGCCGTCGACCTCCTGCGTGTGGGTGGCCGCATCGCCGTCATGTCGTTCCAGTCTCTGGAGGACCGCATCGTGAAACGGGCGCTGGCGGCGAAGGCCGCGTCTACCGCTCCGGTCGGACTTCCCGTCGAACTGCCCGAACACCGACCGGAACTGAAGCTGCTGACGAGGGGGGCCGAACTGGCCGACGACGCGGAGAGGGCGCGCAACCCGCGCTCGATCCCGGTTCGGCTGCGCGCGGCGGAGCGTATCAGGGGGAACACATGAGTCAGGCGACGGCGACTCTTCCATCTCCACGGGATCCGGCCACCCGTGGCCCGGCACGGCGCACTGCGCCCCATTTGACGGCGCTGCCGCGCACGGAGCGTAGAGCACGGCCGAAGCTGTTCTACGCCGCAGTCGCCGTCATGACGGTCATGGTCGTCGTCGTGGCGCAACTGCTGTTGTCGATCGGCGTCTCGCAGGGCGCTTACCGCATCGAGGCGCTGCAGGCGAACAAGGCCCAGCTGTCTCGTGCGTATCAGGAGGCATCCGAGAAGGTGCAGACGCTGTCGTCACCGCAGAACCTCGCAGCCAACGCCGCCGCCCTCGGAATGGTGAACAACGGAACGCCGGTCTACCTGCGCCTCTCCGACGGTGCGGTGATCGGCTCACCGACGCCGGCTTCTGCTTCTGCGGGTTCCATGGGAGCGCTCGTGAGCAACGCCCTGACGCAGAACATTCCGCTCGTCACCGCGCCGAAGGCGACGAAGAAGCCGGGTACCACGCCGCTGAATGGCGCGTCTGAGACCGCAGGCCACGGATCCGGTGACACAGCTGCTGCCGGTTCCGCCGCGAGCACCGGCAGCGAGACGGGATCGGGCACACCGAGCGGGAATCAGCAGCAGTCCGATGGCGGCCCCGTACCGTGGACAGGGGCCCTCCCGGCGCCCGCGACCCACTGATCAGCAACACTGAACCACCGCAGCGCACCGCGTCTCAGCCGCTGTTACGAGGAGCCCGATGACGACCGTGAAGTCCCACCGTCGCCGCGCGGCCTTCGCCATCGCGGCGGTCATCGTCATCGTGGTCGTTTTCGTCGTGCGCCTAGTCGATCTGCAGGTCGTGCGGGCGAACGCCCTCGACAGGCAGGCCGCTGAGCGCCGCGGCAACGTCTCGACGATCGAGGGCACGAGGGGCTCGATCGTCGCCGAAGACGGAACGGTGCTGGCCCGAAGCGTGATGCGCTACGACTTCCAGGCCACTCCGAAGTACACGACAGGTCTTCGGGCCATCACGATCGACGGCAAGACCAAGAAGGTGTCGCTGGAGGTGGCCGCGGAGGCGATCGCCAAGGTCACCGGCCAGAAGCCGAGCGATATCACGGGTCCCATCCAGGCCGCGTTGGCGAAGAACAAGGACTCGCAGTATGCGCCGATCGTCAAAGGGGTGAATGTCGCCACCTACCAGAAGCTGACGGCGCTGCAGATTCCGTGGCTCCACTCCAGCAGTCATCAGGTGCGGGTCTACCCGAACGGTGCCGTCGCCGGGAACATCCTCGGATTCCTGAACGGGGCGGGCGTCCCGCAGGCGGGTCTGGAGGAGGGGCAGAACAAGAAGTGCCTCGCCGGTCAGAACGGCGAGGAGACGTATCAGGTGGGCGCCGACGGCGTCACCATCCCAGGCAGCACGAAGGTGCAGAAGGTGGCGAAGGACGGCGGCCAGCTCGTCACCACGATCGACCCCGACCTGCAGTGGTTCGCGCAGGACGAGTTGGCCAAGGTCGTTCCGCAACTCGGCGCACAGTTCGGCATGGTGAGCGTTGTCAGTGTGAAGGACGGCAAGATCCGCGTGGCCGCCCAGTATCCGTCCGCAGACCCGAACAACCTCGACGCGACCCCGGTGGCGGACTGGGACGCGATGATGTTCCAGGACAAGTACGAGCCGGGCTCGATCTTCAAGCCGCTCACTGCGGCGGCGTTGATCGACACGGGCCGCGCGTCCCCGACCACCCAGTTGGTGGTACCCGACACGCTGGCCCCGCAGCAGGGCGTGTTCGTCTCGGATGACGAATCGCACCCGGTGCAGCACCTCACCCTGACCGGGGTGCTCACCGAGTCGTCCAACGTCGGCATGTCGGAGCTCGGCACGAGCATGCCCGATCAGGAACGCTACGACTTCTTGAAGAAGTTCGGCATCGGCAGCAAGACCGCCGTGAACTTTCCGGGGGAGATCAGCGGCGAGCTCGCAAAGCCCTCGAGCTGGGACGCGCAGCAACGCTATGCGACCACCTTCGGGCAGGGTCTTTCGATCACACAGGCCCAGATGCTGGGTGCCTACCAGGCGATCGCCAACGGGGGAGTGAAGGTCCCGCTCTCGCTCATCCAAGGGTGCAGACAGGCGGACGGGAAGATGACCGACGTGCCGTCCACCAAAGGCACCAGAGTGGTGTCGTCGAAGACGTCGCAGGAGGTTCTCGGGATGCTCGAGAACGTGCTGAAGGGGGGCCCGCTCTCGACGCTGCCGAACACCGAGATTCCCGGCTACCTCGTGGCAGCGAAGACCGGAACGGCACAGGAACCGGACGGCAACGGCGGTTACCGCAGGGGGAGCTTCTACGTGTCGGTCATGGGTGTCGCGCCGGTCGACGATCCGCAGTACGTCGTTTCGGTGAACATCGGCTTCCCGACTACGATTACATCGTCCCTGGCGGCGGGACCGCTGTTCAAGACGATGATGAGCCAGGTGCTCAAGGCGTTCCGGGTTCAGCCGTCAACCGCTCCGCAGGCGAACTACCCCGATACCTATTGAAAGTGAGCCACGTGACCGGAACGGGCACCGCGATGCTGCGCCCCGAGCACCCCGTCTCCCGGTCCCTGTCGCAACTGGTGGCCGACTTCGGGTTCGAGGCTTCGGAACGCGTCGACTCCATCGAGGTGAGCGGTGTGACCGTCGCTTCCGGCGCCGTGGAGCCGGGTGACCTGTATGTCGGCCTTCCCGGCAGACGCACGCACGGTGCATCGTTCGCGGCCGACGCGGCCCAGGCGGGCGCGACGGCCGTTCTCACGGATGCCGCCGGGGCCGAGGTCGCCGCCGGTGCGGGCATCCCGGTGCTCGTCACGGAAGATCCGCGTGCGCTGCTCGGCGAGGTCGCTGCCTGGGTCTACCGCACCGAAGAGAACCCCGCGACGCTCTTCGCCGTCACCGGCACCAACGGCAAGACGAGTGTCGTCTACGTGATCACCGCGCTGCTGGAGCAGATCGGCGTGCGTTCCGGCCTCAGCTCCACCGCTGAGCGTCGCATCGGCGACCTAGCCGTCACCAGCTCGCTGACCACGCCGGAGGCGAGCGAACTTCACGGCCTTCTCGCCCGCATGCGCGAGGCCGAGGTGCGCGCGGCCGCCGTCGAGGTATCCGCGCAAGCACTCACCCGGCATCGTGTGGACGGCATCGTGTTCGACGTCGCCGGATTCACGAACCTCAGCCACGACCACCTCGACGACTACGCGTCGATGCAGGAGTACTACGTCGCGAAGCTCGCGCTGTTCTCGCCCGACCGGGCACGCCGAGGCGTCGTCACGGTCGACACCGAGTGGGGGCGGCGCCTTGCGATCGAGTCCCGCATCCCCGTGACGACTCTGGCGACCGTGCCGGGCATTGAGGCCGACTGGCAGGTCGAGGTGGGTGAGGAGTCCATCGACAGCACCGCGTTCACGCTCATCGGCCCGGACGGGCGGTCGGTGTCCACGAGCATCCCGATCCTCGGATCGTTCATGGCAGGCAACGCCGCCCTGGCCATCGTCATGCTCGTCGAGTCCGGCTTCGATCTCGAAGCGATCGGACAGGTGCTGCAGCGCGACGGCGGCATCAGGGCGTACATTCCCGGCCGTGCCGAACGAGTGTCGGGCGCGGAGGGTCCCGTGGTGTTCGTGGACTACGGGCACACGCCCGACGCCTTCGCGCGCATTCTCGCCTCGCTGCGCACTGTGACTCCTGGTCGCGTGATCATGGTCTTCGGCGCGGATGGCGACCGCGACGCGACGAAGCGCGCCGACATGGGCGCGATCGCCGCCCGCGGTGCCGACGAGGTGATCATCACCGACTTCCACCCGCGCTTCGAAGATCCGGCGACGATCCGTGCCGCGCTGATCCGCGGGGCACTGGATGCCGTTCCCGACGCGCACGTGGAGGAGATCGCCGACCAGCGGGTCGCCATCCGCACCGCGATCGCCCACGCGGGCGAGGGAGACGTCGTCTTCTACGCAGGTCCGGGGCACGAGGACTATCAGGAGGTCGCGGGAGTGCACTTGCCTTATTCGGCGCGTGAAGACGCGAAGCTCGCGCTTCGCGAGGCGGGATGGCTGTCGTGATCGCCATGACGATCGACGAGATCGCCCGCGCGGTTGGCGGTCGGCTGGTCGCCGATGAAAGCGCCTCGTCGCGCGTGGTCGAAGGGCTCTCCTACACGGACTCCCGCGAGGTGGAACCGGGCGGCATCTTCTTCGCCAAGCCGGGCGAGTTCACCGACGGGCACCTCTTCGCACCCCAGGCAGTCGAACGCGGCGTCGCACTCGTCGTCGTCGACCACGAACTCGGGCTCGACGCGCCGCAGGTCGTCGTCGACGACGTGGTCGATGCGCTCGGCGCTCTGGCCCGCACCAGCATCGCGAGGGCGCGCGAGGCCGGCATTCTGCGCATCGTCGGCATCACCGGCTCGAACGGCAAGACCACCACGAAGAACCTGCTGGCCGCGATCCTCGGTCGGGTGGGGGAGACGGTCGCGCCGCGGGCATCCTTCAACAACGAGGTCGGCGCTCCGTTGACCATGCTCGAGGTGGGCGAGCACACCAGGTTCCTGGTGGCCGAGATGGGCGCGAGTCGTGAGGGCGACATCACCCGGCTGATCCGAATGGCCAAACCCGACGTGGGCATCGTGCTCAAGGTGGGGCTCGCGCATGCTGGAGAGTTCGGCGGCATCGAGCACACGCAGCGCGCCAAGTCGGAGATGGTGACCGATCTGGATGCCGGTGACACCGCCGTGCTCAACGCCGACGACCCGCGCGTGGCCGCCATGGCACCGCTCACGAAAGCGCAGGTGCTGTGGTTCGGCGTCGATGGCGATGTCGCACCCGATCGGATTCGCGCTACGGACGTGCGCTCCACCCGTTCCGGCACCACGTTCACGCTGCACCTGCCTGCCGGCCGCGAGGGCGACGGGCCGACCCGCGAGGTCGCGTTCCGGGTGCTCGGCGAACATCATGTGGCGAATGCACTGGCAGCGGCGAGCGCCGCTCACGCCCTGGGAGTCGGCATCGACGATATCGTCGCCGGCCTGGAGTCGGTGAGCAGGGCCGAGCGCTGGCGCATGGAGGTCATGGGCGGTGCGCGCGGCGTGACGATCATCAACGACGCCTACAATGCGAGCCCGGACTCGATGGCCGCCGCTCTGAAGACGCTGGTGCAGTTGCGCGAACCGGAAGGGCGCGCCATCGCCGTGCTGGGTGAGATGAGCGAGCTTGGCGAGATGTCGGGGGCGGAGCACGACCGCGTCGGTCTGCTGGCCGTGCGGCTGGGTGTCGACCAGGTCGTCGTCGTGGGTGCAGGAGCACGGCGCATGCACATCTCCACGATCAACGAGGGCTCCTGGGACGGCGAATCGGTGTTCGTCGAAACGCAGGACGAGGCGTACGGGCTGCTCGAGTCGATGCTGCGCGACGGCGACACGGTGCTCGTCAAGTCGTCGAACTCCGCAGGACTCAGGCATCTGGGCGACCGTCTGGGGGAGTTGTACTCGTGAGGGCACTGTTGACCGCCGGAGTGTTGTCGCTCGCCTTCTCTCTCTTTCTGACGCCTGTGTTCGTCAAACTGTTCCACCGGCTGAAGTGGGGACAATTCATCCGTGACGACGGTCCGCAGTCGCATCACGCCAAGCGCGGCACCGCCACCATGGGCGGCATCGTCATCATCCTGGCCACGCTCGTCGGCTATTTCTTGGCCGTTCTCTTGAACGGCGGTGACGGGCTCTCGGTGTCCCCGTTGCTCGTCCTGCTGATGATGGTGGGCTTGGGCGTCGTCGGCTTCATCGACGACTTCCTCAAGACACGCAAGCAGCGCAGCCTCGGACTCGGTGGATGGTCGAAAGTGGTCGGGCAGGTCATCGTCGCGACACTGTTCGGCATCCTCGCCATCAACTTCCCGAGCAACGAGGGGGTGACGCCCGCGTCGACGCAGATCTCGTTCATCCGAGACCTCCCGATCGACCTGATGGTGCTGGGTGGAGTCCCGGCGATCGGAATCATCCTCTATCTGATCTGGGTCAACCTCATCACGACCGCCACGTCGAACGGCGTCAACGTGACGGACGGCTTGGATGGCCTCGCCACGGGTGCATCGATCCTGGCGATCGGGTCGTACATCATCATCGGGTTCTGGCAGTTCAACCAGTCGTGCTTCACCGACAGGGTCAGCACGGTCGACACGGCGAACCTCTTCAAGTGCTACACCGTGCGCGACCCCCTCGACCTCGCGGTCGTAGCAGCTGCCATCGTCGGTGCGCTCGTCGGGTTCCTGTGGTGGAACACGTCGCCCGCCCAGATCTTCCTCGGCGACACCGGATCGCTCGCCCTCGGCGGTGCCCTCGCCGCGTTCGCGATCCTCAGCCACACCGAGCTGCTGCTGGTGCTGATCGGCGGCCTGTTCGTCATCGAGGCGGGCTCGGTCATCCTGCAGCGCGCCTACTTCAAGGTCACGCACGGCAAGCGCATCTTCCGCATGAGTCCCATCCACCATCATTTCGAGCTCAAGGGCTGGGCAGAGGTGACGGTCGTCGTGCGGTTCTGGATCATCGCGGGCCTTCTCGTGGCCGCGGGCGTCGGCTCGTTCTATCTCGAGTGGCTGTCGAGAACGTCATGACCTCGGCCGACCTGCCGGGTCGGCTGGCCGGCCTGACGAGTTGGCGTGCCGACTGGCGAGGGTTACGAGCAGTCGTGCTCGGTCTCGGCGTCGCCGCGTTCTCCAGCGCCGACACGCTGGCCGAACTCGGCGCCGACGTTCTCGTGGTGGCGGATGCCCTGCACGAGGAACGCGCGCGCCTGCTCGACGTCATCGGGGCACGCCTGCACGTGGGCGACCTGACCGCGGTTCCGGATGCCGTCAGCGCCTTCGATCCGGAGGTGGTCGTCGTCTCGTCGGGCAGGTACCACCCCGACCACGCACTGCTCGCCTGGGCGGAGAGCGCCGGGATCGCCGTCTGGAGCGATGTGGAGCTCGCCTGGCGGGTGCGCGACAAGGTCGAGCCCGCGGCGGAGTGGATCTGCATCACCGGCACGAACGGCAAGACGACCACCGTCGAGCTCGCGGCGACCTTCCTCGCCGCCGCCGGCATGCGGGCGGCACCCTGCGGCAACATCGGTATCCCGGTGCTCGACGCCATTCGCAATCCGCAAGGCTTCGACGTGCTCGTGGTCGAGCTCTCCAGCTATCAGCTGCACTGGATCAACCGCAGCGCGGGCGGCGAGATCTTCCCTTTCTCCAGCGCATGCCTCAACCTCGCCGAGGATCACCTCGACTTCCACGGATCCCTTCGGGCGTACGCGTCGGCGAAGGCGAAGGTCTACGACAACACCAAGGTCGCGTGCGTCTACAACCGTGCCGACGCCGCCACCCTGCGCATGGTGGAGGAGGCCGATGTGATGGAGGGCGCCAGGGCGATCGGCTTCGGACTCGATACCCCCGGGCCCAGCGACTTCGGCATCGTCGACGGCATCCTCTGCGACCGCGCGTTCCTCGACGACCGCGCCACGACGGCGCTGGAGTTGACGACGCTCGACGACCTGCGCGCGGCCGGACTGGGTGCTCCGCATGTCGTGGCGAACATCCTCGCGGCGAGCGCGCTCGCCAGGTCGTTCGGCGTTCCCACCGATGTCATTCGCAACGCGCTCCAGACGTTCCGACTCGACCGGCACCGCATCGAGGTCGTCGCCGAGCACGGCGGTGTGACGTGGATCGATGACTCCAAGGCGACCAATCCACACGCGGCGGACGCGTCGCTTCGCGCGTTCGAGCGCATCGTATGGGTACTCGGTGGCCAGTTGAAGGGCGTCGAACTCGATGACCTGGTGCAGCGGCACGCCGCGCGCCTCGCCGGTGCAGTGGTGATCGGGCTCGACCAGGAACCCGTGCTCGCCGCATTCCGCCGACACGCGCCGGAGCTTCGTGTGCTCCCCGTCGGTGCCCGGGAGACTGAGCACGTGATGCCGGAAGCGGTCCGGCTCGCCGCACGGTTGGCGCGCGGGGGAGATACGGTTCTTCTCGCGCCGGCGGCGGCGTCGCTGGATCAATTCACCGACTTCGCGGACCGGGGCGACCGGTTCGCGCGGGCGGTGCACGACCTGCTCGCCGACGACACGGCCTCGAGTTGAGCCGAACGCCGGCAGGCCGCCGCACGACACCCGCCACACATGCAGTCAGCTCTTCGGCGGGCCCGATCGAGTCAGACAGGGGGAACCGTTGACAGCTCCCACGCAGGCTTCAAGGGCACCGAGGGGCATCCCGCACACTCCGGATGACTCGGCATCCGAGCCGTCAGCTCGTGGCTCGCTCGTCAGCGCGCGCATCTCGCTCAGCCGGGTGTTCGCTGGGGAGTCAGCGAACTACTTTCTGCTGCTCGGCGTGACGCTGTTCATGGTCGTCTTCGGCCTCGTGATGGTGCTCTCGTCGTCGTCGGTCGACTCGCACTCCAACGGCGGCAGCTTCTTCGCCCGGTTCCTTTCCCAGGGCTTGTATGCCGTGATCGGCGTCCCCGTCATGCTGCTGGCGTCGCGGGCGCCCACTTCATTCTGGAAGTGGGCGGCGTGGCCGGCGCTGATCGGCGCGGTGGGGCTTCAGCTTCTGGTCATCGCCACCCCTCTCGGATCCGACGGCGGCACGGGGTACAACAAGAACTGGCTGCAGATCGGCTCCGTCGCCTTCCAGCCGTCCGAGGCGATCAAGATCGCGTTGATCCTCTGGATCGGCATGTTCATCGCGCGCAAGCAGTCCCGGCTCTCCGAGTGGAAGTACGGTCTTCTCCCCGTGCTGATCGTGTCGATCGTGGCAGTCGGCGTCGTGCTCGGCGGAGGCGACCTGGGCACGACATCGATCATGGTCATGATCGTGCTCGGCGCGCTGTTCTTCGCCGGTTTTCCGCTGCGTCAGCTGTTCACCACCGGCGTGATCGCCATCGGTGCCGCGGTGCTTTTCGCCGTGACTCGTGCCAGCCGGCTCGAGCGCATCCTCGGTTACCTGCACCCGTCGTCCAGTGATCCGCTGAGCACGATGTGGCAGATCCAGCAGAGCAACTTCGCGATGGCTCACGGAAGCCTGATCGGCGTCGGGCTGGGAAACTCGGAATCGAAGTGGAACTGGCTCCCTGAGGCCAGCACGGACTTCATCTTCTCCATCATCGGGGAGGAGCTGGGGCTGCTCGGCGCCATCGTGGTGCTGCTGCTGTTCGTGCTGCTGGCCATCTGTTTCGTCCGTATCATGAACGCGACGGCCGACCCGTTCGCCAGGGTCGTCACCGGTGCGGTGATGGTCTGGCTGGTCGGGCAGGGTCTGGTGAACATCGGCGTCGTGCTCGGACTGCTTCCGGTGCTCGGCGTTCCATTGCCCTTGATATCCGCCGGAGGTACCGCCCTGATCAGCTCGCTATTCGGGATCGGCGTCGTGCTCTCGTTCACGCGCACGCCCACGAGCTCGCTGTCCGCACCCGCCTTCCGGGCCGGCGCGCGGTGACCACCTACCTCATGGCCGGCGGCGGCACCGCCGGCCACGTCAATCCGCTTCTCGCCGTCTCCGATGCCCTGCGTCGTGCCGAACCGGACGCCGAGGTCGTCGTGCTCGGCACAGCCGAGGGCCTCGAGTCCCGCCTCGTCCCAGAACGCGGTTACGAGCTCGTGACGATACCGAAACTGCCCTTCCCGCGTCGACCGGATGCCGCGGCGATGCGGTTCCCCGCCCGCTTCCGATCCAGCGTGGCGCGGGTGCGCAGCCTGATCGCCGAGCGCAGCGTGGATGTCGTCGTCGGCTTCGGCGGCTACGCGGCGGCGCCCGCCTACCGCGCCGCGCACCGCGAACGGGTTCCTCTCGTGCTGCACGAGGCGAACGCGAAGCCCGGGCTCGCGAACAAGCTCGGCGCGCGGTACACGCGTCACGTGGGCGTCGCGTTCGAGAACACGCCCATCGCGCACGCGCGGTTCGTCGGGATGCCGTTGCGCCGTGAGATCGAGGACCTCGATCGTGCGGCGCAGAGGCCCGAGGCGCTGGAGTACTTCGGGCTAGATGACCGTCCCACGGTGCTGATCACCGGTGGATCCCTTGGCGCCCGCAGCGTCAACGCGACCGCGATCGCCTCGGCGTCGGAGCTGACCGGCACCGGATTCCAGGTGCTGCACATTCAAGGCGGGGCCGCCGAATTCCGCGATCCGCGCGTGGCCGGCTACCATCTCGTCGACTATTGCGATCGGATGGACCTCGGGCTGGCTCTCTCCGATGTAGCCATCTCGCGCGCCGGGGCGGCGACCGTGAGCGAGTTGTCGGCCCTGGGCATCCCGGCCGTCTACGTGCCGTATCCGGTGGGCAACGGGGAGCAGCGGTTCAACGCCGCGGGTGTCGTCGGGGCCGGCGGCGCGGTCCTCGTCGACGACGTTCAGTTCACTCCGGGGTGGGTGCAGTCATCCTTCGTTCCGTTGCTGCACGACGAAGAGCGTCTGCGCGGCATGGCGGCGGCAGCGGCGAGCGTCGGCGTGCGCGACGGTGCCCAGCGCATGGTCGCGCTGATCCGCCAGGCGCAGCAGGACGCAGTCGGTGCGGCCGAAGCGGGTCGCCACGGTCCCTCAGCGCACTGACTGCATACTGGAAGAACCCGCCGGCAACTCGCCCTCGCATGACAGACAGGATGCCTGAAGCACCGTGATCAAGCCCGACCCGACCATGCCGCTTCCGGAGCAGATCGGGCGAGCCCACTTCGTCGGCATCGGGGGCTCCGGTATGAACGGCATCGCGCGGCTCTTCCTCCTGGCAGGCATCCCGGTCAGCGGTTCGGACCGCGCGGAGAGCGAGTACACCCGCGTCCTTCGAGAGCTCGGTGCCGACGTGCGCATCGGCCACGACGCGGCCAACGTGGGCGACGCCGACACGCTCGTCGTCACCGGTGCCCTGTGGCAGGACAATCCCGAGTATCAGTACGCGCTCGCGCACGGCATCCCGGTCCTGCACCGCTCACAGGCGCTCGCCTGGCTCGCCCGATCCAGTCGGCTCGTCGCCGTCGCGGGTGCGCATGGCAAGTCCGGAACGACCGGCATGATCGCGACGGCCCTCGTGGAGCTGGGAGAAGACCCGAGTTTCGTGAACGGTGCGGTGATCGAGGGCCTGGAGACGAGCGCTCGCCACGGCGAGTCCGGCCTGTTCGTGATCGAGGCCGACGAGTCCGACGGCTCGTTCCTGCTCTATGACGCGGCCGTCGCGCTCGTCCTGAACATCGACGACGACCACCTCGACCATTACGGCTCTTACGATGCGGTGCAGGATGCCTTCGTCGCGTTCGCCGACCGAGCGCGCGAGCTCGTGGTGATCTCCGCCGACGACGAGGGCGCCCGTGCCGTGTCGCCGCGCATCGGTCACCGCAACATGGTCACATTCGGTGAGGCGGAGGGCGCCGACGTGCGGGTCACCGACATCACGACGGACGGTCCGGTCGCCTTCGCCCTGGAATGGAACGGTGAGAAATACCGAGCGCGGCTCAAGGTGCCCGGCCGTCATCACGCCCACAATGCCGCCGGCGCGTTCGCTGTGCTCACCCACCTCGGCGTCGAGCCCGAGCGTGCCGTGAGTGCGCTGCAGGCGTACGGCGGCACGCACCGTCGCTTCGAACTGCACGGGACCATCGGCGGAGTCAGCGTCTACGACGACTACGCTCATCACCCGACCGAGGTGCGAGCGGTGCTCGAGGCGGCACGCACGGTCGTCGGAGACGGCCGAATCATCGCGGTGCACCAGCCGCACACCTACAGCCGTACCAAGCGACTGGCCGAGGAGTTCGCCAATACGCTCGAGCGGTACGCGGATGAGACGGTGGTGCTCGACGTCTTCGGCGCGCGCGAAGACCCCGTGCCCGGTGTGACGGGCGCGCTGGTCTCCGAGCGTTTCCACGACAAGTCACGGGTCGCCTACATCCCTGATTGGCAGGAGGCGGCCGATTTCACGGCAGAGTTCGCGCGCGACGGTGACTTCGTGATCACCCTCGGCTGCGGCAATGTGAACCTCATCGTCCCGCAGCTGCTCGAATCCCTGCGACGATCGAACGGCTGACGCGTGAAGCGTCCCCAGGGTTTCGAGAACGCGGCGGTGAGGCGGCCGGCGCGTGGGCGCGCCGCGGAGCCCGCACGGAACGTTCCGGCCGCGGTACTGGATGCCCGGAGCAGCGCGAGAACAGGCGCAGCCGAATCGGACGCAGACACCGCCCCGATCCAGGTCGTTCCAGCGGCCAAGAGCGGTCCCGTCGACGGGAAGGCCGATCGCACGAAGGCGGATCGGCGTTCAGCGAAGCCGGGGCGCACAGACAAGCCTGAGCGCACGGACAAGCCTGAGCGCACGGACAAGCCTGAGCGCACGGACAAGCCTGAGCGCACGGACAAGCGCACTGACAACGATCGGCCGGAAGCCCCTTCGCCAAGCGTGCGAGCGGCCATTCGCGAACGCCGCAGGTACGAACGCGCGGAGATCAAGCGGTTCACGCGGGCCTCGCGTCGTCGACGCCTGGCCTGGCTGATCGGCATCGGCTCGGTCGTGCTCGTGCTGCTCGCCGCGGCTCTCGTCTCGCTCTCGCCGGCCATGGCGCTGCGGACGGTCCAGGTGGTCGGCGTGCAGCGCATTGACGCGAAGGCGGTTCAGCATGCCCTCGACGAGCAACTGGGAACACCGCTACCGCTGATCGACTACGGCAAGGTGCGCAAAGAGCTGGCCGCCTTCCCCCTCATCCGCAGCTACAGCACGGAGGCCGACCCACCCGGCACGCTCGTGGTGCGCATCGTCGAGCGTGTGCCGATCGGGCTTCTCAAAGTGCCCGCCGGGTACCAGCTCGTCGACCAGGCTCATGTGGTGATGCAGACCACGTCGGACCGCCCGGGCGGCTATCCGATCATCTCCCTCCCCGAGCACGCCTCGGGGCAGTCCAGACAGAAGGAGTTCACGGCGATCGCGAACGTGCTGGCAGCGCTCCCGGCGGGCATGCTGGGGCACGTGGACACCGCGAGCGCCACGGGCGCACAGGATGTCACCCTCAAGCTGACGTCGGGCGTGACCGTGGTGTGGGGCGGACCGGATGAAGCCCAGCTCAAGTCCGCCGTGTTGTCGGATCTTCTGAAGGCCGTGCCTGGGGCATCCGTCTATGACGTCTCTGCTCCGAGCAGTCCCGTCACACGCTGATCGGAACCCGCTGACGACTCCGGTATCGAGCCGATGTCGGCGCTCTCGTGCTTCGGTCGGACGACACGCGGCAGATCTGCACGGCGGGGGCGATGGGCGCGCTTAACGTCAGGCGTAGTAAATGCATACCGAGCATAACTTTAAGCCTCGACTTGAAGTTGAAGGTTGCCAGCATTCGCCAGGGGAGCCCGTCGTGACTAATAACCAGAACTACCTCGCCGTGATCAAGGTCGTCGGCATCGGTGGTGGCGGCGTCAACGCCGTCAACCGCATGATCGAGCTCGGGCTTCGCGGCGTCGAGTTCATCGCCATCAACACGGATGCCCAGGCGCTGCTGATGAGCGACGCCGACGTCAAGCTCGACGTGGGCCGAGAGATCACGCGAGGTCTCGGCGCCGGGGCCGACCCGGAGGTCGGCCGCCGTGCAGCCGAAGATCACGCGGAGGAGATCGAGGAGGCGCTGACCGGCGCCGACATGGTCTTCGTCACTGCGGGGGAGGGCGGCGGTACCGGAACCGGTGGCGCACCCGTGGTCGCCCGAATCGCGAAGTCGATCGGTGCGCTCACCATCGGTGTCGTCACCAAGCCGTTCGGCTTCGAGGGCAAGCGTCGGCAGGACCAGGCAGAGGCGGGCGTCGCCCGCCTGAAAGAAGAGGTCGACACCCTCATCGTCGTGCCGAACGACCGGCTGCTGGAGATCAGCGACCGCGGCATCAGCATGCTCGAGGCGTTCGCGACAGCTGACCAGGTGCTCCTCGCCGGCGTTCAGGGCATCACCGATCTGATCACGACGCCTGGTCTGATCAACCTCGACTTCGCCGACGTCAAGTCGGTCATGCACGGAGCGGGATCGGCGCTCATGGGCATCGGCTCATCCCGGGGTGCGGATCGTGCGATCAAGGCTGCGGAACTCGCCGTCGCCTCGCCGCTGCTCGAAGCGAGCATCGAGGGGGCACGCGGCGTTCTGCTGTCGATCCAGGGCGGTTCCAACCTCGGCATCTTCGAGATCAACGACGCGGCCCGTCTGGTGCAGGAGGCGGTGCATCCTGAAGCGAACATCATCTTCGGCGCCGTCATCGACGACACGCTCGGCGACGAGGTGCGCGTGACAGTGATCGCTGCGGGATTCGATGGGGGAGAGCCCCAGTCGAAGGCGGTCGACGTGCGTCGCTCCACGTTCGTGGCGACGGGATCCGATCAGGCGTCATCCGGATCGGAGCTGGTCGACACTCAGGCGCTCGAGGAAGAGGATGTGCCCGCACAAGGCACCTGGTCCGACGCCGACTCGAAGCTGGTGGAGGCGGCAGTCAACGACCCGTCGTTCGACGACGACGACGTGCTGGACGTGCCCGACTTCCTGAAGTGAGCGACACCGCTGTGCTGAGCAGTTCCGTGCTGAGCGAGGAGGCCCGTGAGGGTCTCGCGGGACGGCTCGCGCAGGTTCGGCAGAACGTAGCGGATGCCGCGCGATCGGCAGGCAGGGATCCTTCGGAGGTCACGACGATCGTGGTGACGAAGTTCCAGCCCGTCGAACTGGTGCACGCGCTTGTGCAGCTCGGTGTGCGGGACGTGGGGGAGAACCGGGCGCAGGAGGCCGCGGCGAAGGCATCGAGTCTCGCCGAGACGTCGCAGGCCGCTGCCGTGCGATGGCACTTCATCGGACAGCTACAAACCAACAAGGCGAAGCAGGTCCGCACGTTCGCCTCGGCGGTGCACTCCGTAGACCGGGCTGCGCTCGTCGCAGCGCTCAGTCGGGCCGGAGCAGCCGGCGAGAACATCGTCGCCTCCGGTGCGGCCACTGACCCCCTCGACTGCTTCATCGAATTGGCACTCACCGACGAACCCGGTCGTGGTGGCCTCGCCCCGGACGACATGCTCGACCTCGCAGAGCGTGTGCTTGCCGCACCCGGCCTGCGACTGCGAGGCGTCATGGCGGTGGCACCGTTGAATGACGACGCGCGGCGGGCGTTCGCCCGGGTGCGCGAGGCATCCGAGCGTCTGCGTTCGCTCGCCCCGGATGCGACCGCGATCTCCGCCGGAATGTCCGGCGACTACGTCGATGCGATAGCGGAAGGGGCGACACACCTTCGCATCGGCACGGCAATCACGGGAAAGCGGCCCGAGCGTGCTTAGCCTGGCTGTGGAATACGCCGGCGACCGGCGAGACCGCAAGACCTCAAGCTGCACACGGAGGATCCCATGGCTAACCCGCTCAAGAAGACGATGGCGTACCTCGGCCTCGTCGAAGACGAGCTCGAGTACGACGAAGAACCGGTCGCCACTGCGCATCCGGCAGCTGTCGCGCCGGTCCAGCATTCTGCACCGGCCAAGGCGCCTGTCACGCCGCTGCGCAAGCCGACCCCGGCCCGGAATGTGACGGTGCAAGAAGTGAACGAGATTCTGACGGTTCATCCCCGGCAGTACAGCGACGCGAAGATGATCGCGGAATCCTTCCGCGAAGGAGTCCCCGTGATCCTGAACCTGTCGCAGATGAGCGAATCCGAAGCCCAGCGCATGATCGACTTCTCCAGCGGTCTGACGCAGGGTCTGCGCGGCAAGATCGAGAAGGTGACCAGCAAGGTCTTCCTGCTCTCACCGGAGCACGTCATGGTATCGGGGGCGGCGTCGACTGCCGGCAACGATGTCGAGGCGTCCTTCTTCGCCAGCGCGTAGTCGTACGAGCCCGAAGCACGAGCAGGCGGCTGCAGCGTAGGCACAGCCGTCGTCGCGCATACTTGACCTGTGCCCCTCGCCGTCTTCATCGTCGCGACCGTCGCGTATTACGTCTTCCTGCTCTTTTTCATAGTGCTCTGGGTTCGCTTCATCCTGGATCTCGTGCGCACTTTCGCCCGCGGATGGCGCCCGCGCGGGTTCGGGCTGGTGCTCGCGGAAGCGGCGTTCACGGTCACCGATCCGCCCATCAAGTTCTTCCGGCGACTGCTCCCTCCGCTGTCGTTGGGACCGGTCGCACTCGACTTCGGCTGGACGTTGACGATGTTCGCGTGCATCATCGGCATGTACATCGCGTCGTCGTTCATCTGATGTCGCTGAAGGCTTACGCAGATGGCAGTGTCGCAGGCGACTTTGCTAGCGTTAGCCGAACGTTATCCACTGTTCGAAAATCAAGCTCTAAGGGTGGTAGGCCATGGCGCTAACTCCGGAAGATGTCGTCAACAAGCGGTTCCAACCGACCAAATTCCGTGAGGGCTACGACCAGGACGAGGTCGACGACTTCCTCGACGAGGTCGTCGTCGAGTTGCGCCGACTGAACCAGGAGAACGACGAGCTCAAGCAGCGGCTCGTGGCATCCGAGTCGCGGATCGCCGATCTGCAGCGCAACTCGTCGTCCGAGCAGACGCAGGCCATCGCCGCGCCCGCTCCTGCCCCCGTGGTCGCGCCCGTCGTGCCGCAGCCGGTCGTCTCCGGCGCCGATGAGACCGAGAGCACGAACAACCTGCTCCAGCTGGCGCGAAGGCTGCACGAGGAGCACGTGCGTGAAGGCGTCGAGAAGCGCGACGCGCTGATCGCCGAGGGTCACGCAACAGCAGCACGGGTGGTGGCGGAGGCCGAGGCGAAGCAGCGCGCGCAGATCACGGCGCTGGAGTCGGAGCGTTCCACCATCGAGCGCCGGATCGAGGAGCTGCGCAACTTCGAACGCGACTACCGGGCGAAGCTGAAGAGCTACATCGAGGGTCAGCTGCGCGACCTCGACAACGCCGGTTCGGCCACGGGTGGTTTCAAGCCCGCGGGTGCCTCTGCCGCATCCGGCCAGTTCGCCGCCGTCGCGTCGGGCGATGCCGACCGCCAGAACCCGCCGACTTTCCAGAGCTTTGGAGGCTGAGCCTTCCAGGAAGGTCAGCGTTCGCAAGGTCAGCGTTCGCGCGATCATCCTGCTCGTCGCGGTCGCGCTCGTCGTGTTGACGATCGACCAGCTCGCCAAGTGGTGGGTGGTCACGAACCTGCCCTACCGGGTACCGAAGAACATCATCGGCAACCTCCTGATCTTCGAGTACGACCGCAATCCGGGCGCAGCCTTCTCGATCGGCACCGGCTCGACGTGGATCTTCTCGATCGTCGGCGTGGCCGTACTGATCTTCGTGATCTGGTACGCCCGGCGCATCCGATCAATGGTGTGGGCGCTCGTCTTCGGGCTTGTACTCGGCGGACTGATGGGCAACCTCAGCGATCGCCTGCTGCGGCCTCCGGGCTTCGGCGTGGGCGAGGTCGTGGACTTCCTGCGTATCCCGCTGCTCCCCGCCATCTTCAATCTGGCCGATTCGGCGATCGTGGCGGCGATGATCCTCTTCCTGCTGCTCACTGTGCTCGGCGTGGGGCTCGACGGCAAGCGCGCCGCCAAGTCGACCGATTCCGAACGGGCCTCGTCAGTCGAGGACCCAACCCAGTCCGACGGCCAGCTCGACGACGCGACGGCCGATCCGTCCGACACCGCCGAGGAACCGTCGGGTTCTGCACCGCAGCCCGACGGAGGCGGCGAGGTCGGTAGCGCGTCGGGGCCGGATGCCGGTGACACCAGTGCGGGAAGCGACCGCACGGAGTCGCGCGGTGCGCGGCTCGGCGAGGCAGGGCATCCTGTCGACGGCCTTGTCTGAGCCCTCGACGGCTCCGCGGTCCTTCTCGACTCCGGAGACCGCCGAATGACGGAGTACCGCAGCCTGCCTGTGCCGGACGGCCTCGACGGGTCGCGCGTGGATGCAGGCGTGGCGAAGCTGCTGGGCTTCTCCCGTACCTTCGCGGCCGAGGTGGCGGAGGCCGGAGGCGTGTTGCTCGAAGGCCGGGTGCTCGACAAGTCCGACCGGCTGACCGCCGGTGCCTGGCTCGAGGTCGGCTGGACGCCTAAGGCGGCCGTCGAGGTCGTGCCGGTCTCTGTGCCCGACCTGAAGGTCGTGTACGACGACGACGACATCGTGGTCGTCGACAAGCCGGCCGGTGTTGCGGCGCATCCGTCCATCGGTTGGGAGGGGCCGACTGTGCTCGGTGCCCTCGCCGGCGCCGGCTTCCGCATCTCGACCTCCGGTGCCGCCGAGAGGGCGGGGATCGTGCACCGGCTGGACGCCGGAACCAGCGGACTCATGGTCGTGGCGAAGAGCGAGCGCGCATACACCGCATTGAAGCGGGCGTTCCACGACCGCACCGTGGAGAAGATCTATCACGCCGTCGTTCAAGGGCATCCCGACCCGCTGGCCGGCACGATCGATGCGCCCATCGGACGGCATCCCCGCGCGGACTGGAAGTTCGCCGTCACGGCGGCGGGCAAGCCATCCGTGACGCACTACGAGACCGTCGAGGCGTTCCCCGCTGCGAGCCTTCTTCAGATCCATCTGGAGACAGGGCGCACGCATCAGATTCGGGTGCACATGGCCGCCCAGAGACACCCATGTGTCGGCGACGCGATGTACGGTGCAGACCCGACGCTGTCGGCACGGCTGGCTCTCACGCGCCAGTGGCTGCAGGCGCGCCAGCTCGGGTTCGAGCATCCGTCCGGCCGGGAGTGGGTGACGTTCGTCTCCGAGTATCCGGCCGATCTGCAGCACGCCCTCGACGTGCTGCGCGAGTCCTGATCCGTCGTCGCCGAACCTCCCTCGCCGAGCCCACAAGAACCTCGCTCCGCTGGATAAACTGGTGCCCCCAGACGACCGGGAGGACCACACACCGTGACGACTGATTCCTTCGTTCACCTGCACGTGCACAGCGAATACTCGATGCTCGACGGTGCGGCGAAGATCGGTCCGCTGATGGATGCCGCAGTCGGGCACGGCATGCCGGCGATCGCGGTCACCGACCACGGGAACATGTTCGCGGCGTTCGAGTTCTGGCGGGCCGCGAAAACGGCCGGGATCAAGCCGATCATCGGTACGGAGGCCTACCTCACCCCGGGCACGCACCGCAGCGATCGCACCAGGATCCGCTGGGGCAACGGCGGCGAGGACGACGTGTCCGGCAGTGGTGCCTACACGCACATGACGATGCTCGCCGAGACGACGGAAGGCATGCACAATCTGTTCCGCATGTCGTCGCTGGCGTCGATCGAGGGCTACTATTTCAAGCCGCGCATGGACCGCGAGCTGCTCGAGCTGTATTCGAAGGGCGTGATCGCCACCACCGGGTGCCAGAGCGGTGAAGTGCAGACGCGTCTGCGGCTGGGACAGTATGACGAGGCGGTCAAGGCGGCCGGCGACTACCGTGACATCTTCGGCAAGGACAACTTCTTCGTCGAGCTCATGGAGCACGGGCTCGGCCTCGAGAAGCGTGTTCGCCAGGACCTGCTCAAGATCGCGAAGCAGCTCGGACTTCGCACCGTGGCGACCAACGACCTGCACTACACGCACGCCGAAGATGCGAAATCGCATGCCGCGCTGTTGTGCGTGCAGTCCGGTTCGACGCTGAACGATCCGAAGCGCTTCCAGCTCGAGCCGGAGGGGGAGTACTACCTCAAGTCGCCGCAGCAGATGCGCGACCTGTTCCGGGAGCATCCGGATGCCTGCGACATGACTTTGGAGATCGCGGAGCGCTGCGAGATCGACTTCGAGCTCTCGACTGGCAAGTACATGCCGAAGTTCCCGGTGCCCGAGGGCGAGACGGAAGAAAGCTGGTTCGTCAAGGAGGTCAACAGCGGCCTCGCGCAACGTTATCCGGACGGCATTCCGGAGAAGGTCAGGGCGCAGGCCGAATACGAGACCGGCATCATCCTCCAGATGGGCTTCCCCGGCTACTTCCTGGTGGTCGCGGACTTCATCAACTGGTCGAAGAACAACGGCATCCGGGTGGGGCCGGGTCGTGGGTCGGGCGCAGGCTCGATGGCCGCATACGCCATGCGCATCACCGACCTCGACCCGCTCGAACACGGCCTGATCTTCGAGCGCTTCCTCAACCCGGACCGCGTGTCGATGCCCGACTTCGACGTCGACTTCGACGATCGCAGGCGCCTCGAGGCGGTCAAGTACGTGACCGAGAAATACGGGGCCGAACGTGTGTCCCAGATCGTCACCTACGGCACGATCAAGGCGAAGCAGGCGCTGAAAGATGCAGGTCGTGTGCTCGGGTTCCCGTTCTCGATGGGCGAGAAGCTCACGAAGGCGATGCCGCCGGCCGTCATGGGCAAAGACATTCCGCTGTATCAGGTGTTCGACACGAAGAGCCCGCGATACAAGGAGGCGGTCGAGCTGCGCGCGGTGGTCGAAAGCGACCCGGAGGCGAAGACCGTCTTCGACACGGCGCTCGGGCTGGAGGGCCTGAAGCGGCAGTGGGGCGTTCACGCGGCCGGCGTCATCATGTCGTCCGACCCGATCATCGGCGTCATCCCGATCATGAAGCGGGAACAGGACGGCCAGATCGTCACCCAGCTCGACTATCCGGCGGCCGAGTCGCTAGGCCTGATCAAGATGGACTTCCTGGGCCTTCGCAACCTCACGATCATCAGCGACGCGCTTGACAACATCAAGGCGAACCAGGGTTTCGAGCTCGATCTGGAGGGGCTGCCTCTGGATGACCGACCCGCGTACGACCTGCTCACACGCGGCGACACGCTGGGCGTGTTCCAGCTCGACGGTGGCCCCATGCGCGCGCTGCTGCGTCAGATGAAGCCGGACGGCTTCGAGGACATCTCCGCCCTCATCGCGCTGTATCGGCCGGGGCCGATGGGCGCGAACTCGCACATCAACTACGCCCTGCGCAAGAACGGGCTGCAGCCCATCACCCCGATCCATCCGGAGCTCGCGGAACCGCTGCAGGACATCCTCGACACCAGTTACGGCCTGATCATCTATCAGGAACAGGTCATGGCGATCGCGCAGAAGGTGGCGGGATTCTCGCTCGGCCAGGCAGACATCCTGCGTCGTGCGATGGGCAAGAAGAAGAAGTCCGAGCTCGACAAGCAGCAGGAGGGCTTCTTCTCCGGCATGCGAGAGCGCGGCTACTCGCAGGGGGCGATCGACAAGCTCTGGGAGATCCTGCTGCCGTTCTCGGACTACGCGTTCAACAAAGCGCACTCGGCTGCCTATGGCGTCGTGTCGTACTGGACCGCGTACCTGAAGGCGCACTACCCGGCCGAGTACATGGCCGCTCTGCTGACCAGTGTCGGTGACTCCAAAGACAAGATGGCCCTCTACCTGAACGAGTGCCGGCGCATGGGCATCAAGGTGCTGCCACCCGACGTGAACGAGTCGATCGGATTCTTCGCCGCCGTCGGCGACGACGTGAGATTCGGACTCGGTGCAGTGCGCAACGTCGGCTCGAATGTGGTGGACGGTATCCGCGCCGCCCGCGAGCAGAAGGGCCGGTTCGAATCGTTCCACGACTTCCTGAAGAAGGTGCCGCTGCATGTAGCGAACAAGCGCACCATCGAATCGCTCATCAAGGCAGGCGCATTCGACTCGTTCGGCGACTCGCGGCGCGGGCTGCTGGAGGTGCATGAGGCCGCGGTGGAATCCGTCGTCAACGACAAGCGCGTCGAAGCCACAGGCCAGGCGGGCTTCGACTTCGACACGCTGTTGGCACAGGAATCACGAGATGCCTCCATCTCACTCGTGCCGAACAAGCCGGAGTGGGACAAGCGGCAGAAGCTCGCGTTCGAGCGAGAGATGCTCGGCCTGTATGTGTCGGATCACCCGCTGGCCGGACTCGAACTCGAACTGGCCAAGCAGGCGAGCACGTCGATCGCCGACCTCACCGGCTCCGAGTCCACCCAGGACGGCGACACCGTGACGATCGCGGGGCTCGTGACGGGCGTCCAGCACCGGGTGGCGAAGGCATCCGGCAACCTGTACGGCATGATCACGGTCGAGGACTTCGGCGGCGAGATCACCGTCATGTTCATGGGCAAGGCGTACCAGGAGTTCGGTCCCGCCCTCACAGCCGACTCGATCGTGGTGGTGCGCGGCCGGGTGAGCATGCGCGACGACGGCATGAACCTTCACGCGTACAGCCTCTATGCGCCCGACCTCGGTTCGGCTGTGTCGGGACCGTCCGGTCCGCTGGTCATCACGATGCCGGATCAGCGTGCCACGACGGATGTCGTCCAGAACCTCGGTGACATGCTGATCCGCCATGCCGGCGATGGAGAAGTGCGTTTGCGGCTGGTGAAGGGTACGACTGCGAGGGTGTTCGAGTTGCCTCACCGCGTGTCGGTGTCCGCCGATCTGTACGGCGAGTTGAAGGGACTGCTCGGCCCTGCCTGCCTCGTCTGAACACCCTGCAGGTCGGAACGAGACATCGAAACCCGTCCGCCTGATCACGCGCCGCCGGTCCTCCTAGACTGATGCAGTGCAGACGATAGACCTCCGCGGAATCACACTCGATGGCCGCGCGCTGCGCGATGCGGTGCCGCGCCCGGTGATCGATGTGGGAGTCGCTGCGGATGCCGCTTCTGTTCTTCTCGCGGAAGTACGCGAGCGCGGTCTCGCGGCCGTCCTCGATCAGGCCGAACGGTTCGACGGCGTGCGCCCGCCGAGTGTGCGCGCAGACGCGCGAGCCCTCAAGGAAGCGGTCGACGCCCTATCGGCACCGGTGCGCGACGCGTTGGAGATCTCGATCGATCGCGTCCGCACCGTGAGCGCCGCTCAGGTGCCTCCTGCGGCGTCGACGCGTGTGGGGGAGGGTGCTGTCGTCGAGCAGCGCTGGCAACCGGTGACACGTGCGGGCCTCTACGTACCGGCGGGAAAGGCCCCACTGGCATCCAGCGTCGTCATGAACGCCATTCCGGCCATGGTCGCCGGCGTCGGTTCCGTGGCCCTCGCCAGTCCTGCTCAACGCGATCATGGTGGTGCGGTTCATCCGACCATCCTGGGCGCTGCGGGGCTCGTGGGAATCGAGGAGGTCTACGCGATCGGTGGGGCAGGCGCGATCGGAGCACTGGCATACGGCATCCCCGAGCTCGGCCTCGAGCCCGTCGATGTGATCACCGGCCCCGGCAACATCTACGTTGCGGCCGCAAAGCGCCTTGTGCATGGTGTGGTCGGGATCGACGCCGAGGCAGGCACCACGGAGATCCTCGTGATCGCGGATTCCTCCGCCCACCCCCGCCTCGTAGCCGCCGACCTTCTCAGCCAGGCCGAGCACGACGAGGCTGCCGCCTCGCTGCTGGTGACCGATTCCGAGGAGTTGGCGGAGGCGGTGCAGAGCGAGCTGCACGAGCTGGTGGCCGTGACCGTCAACCGGGAGCGGGCGTCCATCGCGCTGGAAGGGCCGCAGTCGGCCATCGTGCTCGTCGACGATGAGGAGACGGCGGCGCGTTTCAGCGACGCCTACGCCCCCGAGCACCTCGAGGTGCACACCGTCGATCCGAATGCGACGCTGCGCAGGCTGACGAACGCCGGTGCGTTCTTCCTCGGCTCGCACTCCCCGGTGAGCCTCGGCGACTACCTCGCCGGGTCGAACCATGTGCTGCCCACCGGCGGATCCGCGCGATACTCGTCGGGTCTCGGGGCCTACACCTTTCTTCGCCCGCAGCAGATCATCCGGTACGACGAGCGCGGCCTGGGCTCCGTCGCCGCGCACGTGATCGCGTTGGCCGAAGCGGAACGATTGCCGGCACACGGGGAAGCCGTGGCCGCGCGCGGCTCCTTGTCGTCGAGTGACCATTCCTGAGCACGAGGCTCAACACGCCATAACGCCAAATCTGGAGCCGCCATGTTCTGTCCGTTCTGTCGTCACCCCGACTCCCGCGTGGTCGATTCGCGCACGTCCGACGATGGCCTCTCGATCCGTCGCAGGCGCCAGTGCCCAGAGTGCGGTCGCCGGTTCTCCACGATCGAGACGGCGAGCCTGAACGTGATCAAGCGCAGCGGTGTGGTCGAGCCGTTCAGCCGGGAGAAGATCATGGCCGGTGTGCGCAAGGCGTGCCAGGGCCGTCCCGTCACCGATTCCGATCTGGCGATGCTCGCCCAGAAGGTGGAGGAGGCGGTGCGCGCGACGGGAGTGTCGCAGATCGATGCGAACGAGATCGGCGTCGCGGTGCTGCCTCCGCTGCGCGAACTGGACGAAGTGGCGTACCTGCGGTTCGCGAGCGTCTACCAGGCGTTCGACTCGCTCGACGACTTCGAAGACGCGATCAGAGCACTGCGCGCGGAGCACCACTCTCCGTCCGTTCCGGCGAAATGAGGGTGGAGAGTCGCTATATCCTGGCACAGGCATGTATCGCATCCTGTTCTCGCTCGTCTTCCGGCACATGGATCCGGAGCGGGCGCACCACCTGGCCTTCGCCGTCATCCGCATCCTCCCGAAGCTCGGACTCCACCGAGCGGTCTCCCGCTTCACGATGCCGAAGCGCGACCTCTCGGTACACGCGCTCGGTCTGACGTTCCCGACGCCATTCGGCGTCGCCGCCGGATTCGACAAGAACGCCACGGCCATCCTGGGACTCGGGGCGCTCGGCTTCGGGCACATCGAGGTGGGAACTGTGACCGCGATCCCTCAGCCCGGCAACCCGCGGCCGAGGCTCTTCCGCCTCATCCCGGACCGCGCCATCGTGAACCGCATGGGCTTCAACAACGACGGAGTGGCAGCGGCGGCCGTGAAGGTGGCGAAGGCACGTTCTGTACGACGCCGTCCGGTCATCGGGGTGAACATCGGCAAGTCACGTGTCGTCGAGGTGGCGGATGCCGTTGCCGACTACCGCGTCTCGGCTCGCGCCGCCGCGCCGGTCGCCGACTACCTGGTCGTGAACGTGAGCTCACCGAACACGCCGGGGCTGCGCAACCTGCAGGCCCTCGACTCGCTGAGGCCGCTTCTTCAGGCGGTCAAGGCCGAGACCGGATCGACTCCGTTGCTCGTCAAGATCGCGCCCGATCTCGCTGACGAGGACATCCTGGCGATCGCCGAGCTGACAGTCGAGCTCGGCCTCGACGGCATCATCGCCACGAACACGACCATTTCCAGGGACGGGCTGTCCACCGATCGCGAGACCGTGGACGCGGCCGGCGCGGGAGGGCTCTCCGGCGCGCCGCTCGCAACACGGTCTCTGCAGGTTCTGCGGCTGCTGCGTTCGCACGTTCCCGCCACGCTCTGCATCGTCTCGGTGGGCGGTGTGGAGACGGCACAGGATGTCCGCATCCGCCTCGATGCCGGCGCCACCCTCGTGCAGGGCTACTCCGCGTTCATCTACCGCGGGCCTCTCTGGGCAAGGGCGATCAACCGCGGCCTGGAACGGATGCAGGCCGGCTGATCGACCTGCGGTCACTCGGCCGGAGTGGCCTGATGGAACCTCAGGCGCCAGCGTGTGCCGTCGCGCACCCAGAGCGAGCTGCGCAGTGCGGGCCCCCTGGCATCGTCCGTGCGGAAGACCAGCAGCATCACGTCGGCGGACACGCGGTCGACCGAGACGACTTCGGCGACCGTGGCGGTGTCGTCGCCGGCGGGGGAGAGCGCCACGTCATCCCTGCTCCAGATGCGGCCGGAGCGGCCCACCTCGAGAAACTCCGGATGCAGGAGAACGCCGAGCTCGGCGACATCGTCTCGCACTCGTGAGGTCAGCAGCGCCTGCTCCTGGCGCAGCACGATCTCCTCGTCGGGCTCCTCGGCGAGATCGTCGAACAGGGCGAGCTGCGCACCCGATGGTGGGGCATCCGAATGGTGCCTCTCGACGGCCGTCGTGGTTCCGCGGTCGGCAGCGGGGGTGTGCCAGCCCGGTCCGGCGTCGACCGGAGAGCCGTCCCGGTACGAGGTGGCGACGGCCCGTGCCCGGGTGTCGGCGGCCTCGTTGAGTTCGTGTCCGGTGTGACCGCGCACCCACTCGAACGCGTAGCTGCGTCCGACGAGCGCGGCATCCAGCCGCTTCAGAAGGTCGAGGTTCTGCACGGAGGACCCGTCGGCCTTGCGCCAGCCCTTCCGTTTCCAACCGGGCATCCACTTCGTCACCGCGTTGATCACGTACTGGCTGTCGCACAGGATGCGCAGGTCGTCGGGATCTCCAGCCGTCGACTCCAGCAGGTCGATCACGGCCATCAGCTCGCCCTGATTGTTGGTTCCATGCGGCCAGCCGCCTGCTGCCCAGGCCGTCTCATCGACGAACCACGCCCATCCGGCGGGTCCCGGATTGCCCAGAGCGGAGCCGTCGGCTGCTGCGGTGATCGTCATCGAGGGCGGGCTATGCGGGGAAGTGGCCGCGCTTGACCTGCGGCTTGGGAACGCGGATCATGCGGAACTGCAGTGCCCGCATGACGGCGTACCAGGTGAGGCCGCGCTCGAGGGCGCCGAACTTGGTCCGCAGTCGTCGCTTCATGGTGAAGGTCATGATGGCCGAGTCGATCACGGCGATCGCGAAGAATCCCCAGAGCACGAAGATGCCGTAGTACTGCAGCGCCTTCACAGGAACGAACGTGAAGACGATGATGACGAGCATCACCGGCATGAGGAACTCGGCGACGGTGTACCGGGCGTCGACGTAGTCGCGTACGTACCGGCGCTGCGGTCCGCGGTCGCGCTGTGTCAGGTAGCGCTCGTCGCCCGCAGCCATACCGAGCCGGGCGCGCTCTCGGGCCTCGGCATTCTTGGAACGTGCGTCTTTTGCCGCAGCCTTTCGGTCGGACGGCACGAGTGGGCGCTTACGCGCAGCCTCGCGCTCGGCGCGACTCGGCGTCGCGTGGCCCTTGCCGCCCGCCGTATTCGTCTCGGGTGCGGTAGCGGGGACGGTGGGTTCTGCTCTTTTAGCCACGGAAAAGTCCTTGATAGTAGTCCGATTAAGATTACCCGCATGAACGAAGCCGATCAGCCACGGGACGATCTCACGACAGCACTCGACGATGCCGTGCGGGCGGGCATGCCGCATGCAGTCGCAGACCTCACGGGCCTCGTACGCATCCCGTCGGTGTCGTGGTCGGCGTTCGATCCGAAGAACGTCGAACGCAGTGCGGATGCCGTCGCAGGCCTTCTGCGCGACCTGCACGTCTTCGAGAGCGTCACGATCGCCCGCGCCCCGCTCCGCGACGCCGGTTCCGGCGGAGCCACTGAAACGGGACAGCCGGCTGTCATCGCACGCCGGGCCGCCCGCGGCGGTGCCCCGACCGTGCTTCTTTACGCCCATCACGACGTCCAGCCGCCCGGTGAAGACGAGGATTGGCAGAGCCCGCCGTTCGAGCCCGTCGTGCGCGGTGACCGGCTCTACGCGCGGGGCGCCGCTGACGACAAGGCGGGCGTCATGGCGCATGTCGCCGCGATAAGGGCGCTGACCGAAACCGTCGGAGACGAGTTCGACCTCGGGCTCGCCGTCTTCATCGAGGGCGAGGAGGAGTTCGGGTCCCGCTCGTTTGCGAACTTCCTTGCGCAGAACAGGGACGCCCTCGCCGCAGACGTGATCGTCGTCGCCGACTCCGACAACTGGAGCGTGGATGTGCCTTCGCTGACGGTCGGCCTGCGCGGCAACGTCACGTTCCGTCTCACTGTCTCCACGCTCGAGCATGCATCGCACTCCGGAATGTACGGAGGGGGAGTGCCTGACGCGATGATCCCGCTCGTGGCACTCCTGGCGAGCCTGCACGACGAGGTCGGAGCGGTCGCGGTGGAAGGCATGACGACCAACGAAGCCGAGGTGCCCGAGTTCTCCGCGGAGCAGCTGCGCGAAGACGCCGCAGTACTCGATGGGGTCTCGCTGATCGGTCGAGGTCCCGTGTTGGCCCGGCTCTGGAACCAGCCGACCGTCACCGTGACAGGAATCGACGCACCCAGTGTGGCCAACGCATCCAACACGCTCCTGCCTTCGGCTTCGGTGCGCATCAGCGCGAGGGTCGCACCCGGGCAGCGTGCGCGCGACGCGTTCGAGGCGCTCGAACGTCACCTGCACGCCAAGGTGCAGTTCGGTGCCCACGTCCTGATCGACGACGTCGACCTCGGTGACCCGTTCCTCGTCGACACGAGCGGCTGGGCGGCGCTCGAGGCGAAGGCCGCAATGAGGGATGCCTGGGGCGCGGAGCCCGTCGAGGCCGGCATCGGCGGCAGCATCCCGTTCATCGCCGACCTCGTGCGCGAGTTCCCGGCTGCTCAGATCCTCGTCACCGGCGTGGAGGATCCTGACACCAGGGCGCACAGTCCGAACGAGTCCTTGCACCTCGGAGTCTTCCGGCGCGCGATCCTCGCGGAGGCCCTGCTGCTCGGGCGCCTGAACAAGCGGGCCTGACGCCCGTGGTTCAGGCGCCTGACCTACACTGATGCCAGGCAAGCCCACCTACGAAGGGATGAAGCACTCGATGAGCGAGACCACACTCACCGGCGCCGGCACGGCGACCGCGTCCAAGGCCCATGGCGTGCTCCTGACGGATGCCGCCGCCGACAAGGTGCGCAGCCTCCTGAACCAGGAAGGCCGCGATGATCTGCGTCTGCGTCTGGCGGTCCAGCCTGGCGGATGCTCCGGCCTGATCTACCAGCTGTACTTCGACGAGCGCTTCATGGACGGCGATGCCGCCGTGGACTTCGATGGGGTCGAGGTGATCGTCGACAAGATGAGCGCGCCCTACCTCGACGGCGCGACCATCGACTTCGAAGACACGATCCAGAAGCAGGGCTTCACCATCGACAATCCCAACGCGGGTGGAAGCTGTGCGTGCGGAGACAGCTTCCACTGACGACTGAGGCGAGAGCCGAGCGAGCTTGCTCGCTTGGCCGAGCCGATGGAGTCAGTTGAGCGGCGAAGCCGCGATCACTGACGACCGTGCCCGCGGTTGGAGAGGGCGAGAGCCGAGCGAGCTTGCTCGCTTGGCCGAGCCGATGGAGTCAGTTGAGCGGCGAAGCCGCGATCACTGACGATAGTTCCACACGACGTAGAAGAGCACTGACGAAAAAGGACCGGCCGATCAGCCGGTCCTTTTCACATTCCCGAAGGATGCCGGTGCCCGGCCTGACGGTGCGTTCGGCACGCGAAGCCCTCCGCGATGGCGATAGGCTAGGCAATGGTCATCGCAGCAGCGAATGCCGCTGCGCCCACGAATCACTTGAAAGGTCACCGGTGCGTCACAATCGCCGTTTCCGATGGGCTGCAGTTCCGATCGCAGCAATTGTCGCGCTGGTCTTGGCCGGCTGCACGCAGTCCCAGTTGAACGGATTCCTACCCGGTTTCAACGGCAAGACCCCGGTCACCAACCACACGGAGCGCGTCTCCGGCCTGTGGGTCACCTCGTGGATCGTGCTGCTCCTGGTCGGACTCATCGTGTGGGGCCTGATCATCTGGTGCGTCATCGTGTACCGCCGTCGCAAGGGCCAGACCGGCCTTCCCGTGCAGCTGCGCTACAACATGCCCATCGAGATCTTCTACACCGTCGTGCCGCTCGTCCTGATCCTCGGCTTCTTCGCTTTCACCACCCGCGACCAGGACGCCATCGAGAAGCCATACGCCCATCCCGACCTGACCATCCAGGTCTACGCCAAGCAGTGGTCGTGGGACTTCAACTACCTGTCCAACGACGTCTATGACCCGGGCATCCAAGCGCAGCCGAACGACAAGGCCGACGTTCCCGCCGGCTCGGTCGTCGAGGCCAAGCTCCCGACGCTCTATCTGCCCGTCGACAAGAAGATCACGATCAAGCTCAACTCGCGTGACGTCATCCACTCGTTCTGGGTACCGGCGTTCCTTTACAAGAAGGACGTCATGCCAGGCCATACGAACTACATGTACTTCGAGCCGACCCGTGAGGGCACGTACCAGGGCAAGTGCGCCGAACTCTGCGGCGAGTACCACTCGGCGATGCTCTTCCAAGTCAAGGTGGTCTCGGAGTCCGAATACCTGCAGCACATTCAGGATCTGAAGGACCGCGGTTACACCGGCAGTCTCGGCTCCAACGACGACCGCAACCTGAACCAGCCCGGAACGGGCGCCCCGAAGAATAACGACTAAGGCATCGGCGAGTAATGAGTACGACTACAGCACCGGCTCCGGCTGCGACCGCGCCGTCCGTTCAGGTTCTCGGTGGGACGAAGATCCATCGCAAGGGCAACATCCTGGTCAGTTGGATCACGTCGACCGATCACAAGACGATCGGGTACATGTACTTGATCACGTCGTTCGTGTACTTCTGCATCGGCGGCGTGATGGCCTTGATCATGCGGGCTCAGTTGTTCGAGCCTGGTCTGCAGGTGGTGCAGACGCGTGAGCAGTACAACCAGTTGTTCACGATGCACGGCACGATCATGTTGCTGATGTTCGCGACGCCGCTGTTCGCAGGGTTCACGAATGTGATCATGCCATTGCAGATCGGTGCGCCTGATGTGGCGTTCCCGCGGCTGAACGCGTTGGCGTACTGGCTCTACAACTTCGGTTCGTTGATCGCCGTGGGTGGATTCTTGACGCCGCAGGGTGCTGCGTCGTTCGGTTGGTTCGCGTACCAACCACTCGCGTCTTCGACGTTCTCGCCGGGGTTGGGCGGGAATATGTGGTTCATGGGGCTGGCGATATCCGGCTTCGGCACGATTCTCGGTGCGGTGAACTTCATCACGACGGTGATCACGTTGCGTGCTCCGGGGATGACGATGTTCCGAATGCCGATCTTCACCTGGAATGCGATGGTCACCTCGATCCTGGTTCTGATGGCGTTCCCGGTACTGGCGGCCGCTCTCCTCGCCGCTGCTGCGGATCGTGTTCTGGGCGCGCACATCTTCGATGCCGCCAACGGCGGCGCGATTCTGTGGGAGCACTTGTTCTGGTTCTTCGGTCATCCAGAGGTGTACATCATCGCGTTGCCGTTCTTCGGGATCGTGACAGAGGTGTTCCCTGTCTTCAGTCGAAAACCGGTCTTCGGGTACAAGACCCTGGTGTATGCCACGATCTCGATCGCCGCTCTGTCGGTGAGCGTGTGGGCGCACCACATGTATGTCACAGGTATGGTGCTGCTGCCGTTCTTCTCCCTGATGACGATGTTCATCGCAGTGCCGACCGGGGTGAAGATCTTCAACTGGGTCGGAACGATGTTCCGTGGGTCGCTGACGTTCGAGTCCCCGATGCTGTGGGCGATCGGCTTCCTCGTCACGTTCACGTTCGGCGGTCTCACCGGGGTGATCCTGGCATCGCCGCCGCTGGACTTCCACGTCTCGGACTCGTATTTCGTGGTGGCGCACTTCCACTACGTGGTGTTCGGGACCGTGGTGTTCGCCATGTTCTCCGGCTTCTACTTCTGGTGGCCGAAGTGGACAGGAAAGATGCTCAACGACCGGCTCGGGAAGTGGCACTTCTGGCTGCTGTTCATCGGTTTCCACACCACGTTCCTGATCCAGCACTGGCTGGGCGTGATCGGCATGCCTCGTCGGTACTACAGCTATCTGCCGCAGGACGGTTTCACTTGGATGAACCAGGTGTCGACGATCGGTGCCGGTATCTTGGCGATCTCGATGATCCCGTTCTTCCTGAACGTGTACATCACGGCGCGTTCGGGTGCGAAGGTGACTGTGAACGACCCGTGGGGATACGGCCGTTCGTTGGAGTGGGCGACCAGCTGCCCGCCGCCGCGCCACAACTTCACCTCGATACCGCGCATCCGCAGCGAGTCACCCGCGTTCGATCTCAACCACCCGGAAGTGGGTCTGCCGATCGGGGTCGGAGCGGGCGCTCCAGACACGGCCGTGCTCGATGCGTCTGATGGGAAGGTGAGCTGACATGCGTACCAGTGCAACGGTCTTCTGGATCATCGCCGCGTTCTTCTTCTTGATGGCGATCGTCTATACGGTGTGGTCTTGGTTCTACTACCCGCACCATGAGCTCGAGCCGGTCGGTACGGTGGCTCTGACCCTGACCGGGATCCTGGGCGTCTTCATCGCGTTCTTCCTCATGCGAACGCACGCCACGCAGAACGGCGTTGAGCTTCCCGAAGACAGACTCGATGCGAACATCGACGACGGCGACCCTGAGTTGGGGCACTTCAGCCCGTGGAGCTGGTGGCCGTTCATGCTCGGTCTCTCGGCGGCGATCGGTGCACTAGGTATCGCCGTCGGTTGGTGGATCGTTCCGATCGGTGGCGCACTCGCCGCTGTCAGCCTTGTCGGCTGGGTGTATGAGTACTACCGGGGCTACTTCGCCCGCTGATCCCGCGCCGCGACGTTTGCAGAGAGCGGCCTTCAGGAGTTGCCATTTCGGCCTCTTGGAGGCCGCTTCTTTGCGTCGGCGCGTTGTTGTCTCAGGACGGGCGCGGACGGAAACGCAGCACGTCGACGGCCACTGTGACCTCGTGCGGTAGACCGGAGGACGGCTGTTCGGCATTGTGGTGACCGGAGGGTCCCATCGTGCGTAGGGCTACGGCCATCTCCCGCGAGACGGCGAGCGTGTACCGTGCGGGTGTGAGTTGCTCAGGAATGAAGTGCTCGGCGAACTCTTCTGTGACGCGCTGAGCCTTGTCTGCGGGGACGTCGAGCATCGGTATGGCGCGACGCAGCTCGATCAGATGGTCCTGCCGAGGTGTCGCGATGACCAGGCATCCGTCATGTGCGAGGATGCGCCGGAACTCGCCGGCGTTGCGTGGAGCGAAAACGTTGATGATCGCGTCTGCGGCACGATCCCGGATCGGCAGCGGCCGCCAGGTGTCGGCGACGAGGCCGTCCGCGTGTTCCCGGCCGAGGTGCTTCACCGACCGCTGCACGGCGACGGAGGAGATGTCTGTGGCGAGGACGTTCACCTGGGTGGGCGCGTGTGCGAGGATTCTCGCCGCGTAATGCCCAGTGCCGCTGCCGGCGTCGAGCAGTCTCCGCGGGCCCGGGCGCAGCACGTGCTCGGCGACGACCCGGGCGACGGGGTCGTATGCGCCGCTTCCCAATAGGTCGGCGCGTGCTTCGAGCATCTGCGGGGTGTCGCCGGCGATGCGCGGCTGGGAGACCAGCATGCTGACGTACCCGCGCTTGTTCACGTCGAAGCGATGGCCGTTCTCGCAGCCCAGGACGAGAGGCGGTAGCGGGGAGAGCCCATTGAGACAGATCGGGCACCGAAGCCACTCCGACAGCGTCGTGAGTGACATCGGTGCCCGATCGAGGGTGGTTCGTTACCGCGTCAGTGGTGTCCGTGCCCGGACTCGAGCTCGTTCTTCGTGACCGGCTCGAGGCGATCCTCGAAGAACCAGCGCGTCATCCCGGCACGCAGCCGGGCGCCGGCTGTGATCTTGCCACGGGAGTTCGGGCGCAGCATGAGCGGCTGGTACGTGTCGTAGCTGATCAGGCGCCACCGTTCGTATTCGTCGAGCGGCTGGTGCACCTCGATGAACTCGCCGCCCGGGAGCTTGACGATGCGGCCCGACTCGTAGCCGTGCAACGCGACGGAACGGTCCTTCTTCTGCAAGGCGATGCAGATGCGCTTCGTGACGAAATAGGCGACTATCGGTCCGATGATCAGCGTGATCTGAAGCGAGTAGATGACACCCTCCATCGTCAGCTTGAAGTGCGTGGCGATGATGTCGGAACTCGCTGCAGCCCACATCACGGCGTAGAACGTGACACCGGCGGCGCCGATCGCGGTGCGCGTGGCCTGGTTGCGAGGCCGGTCGAGGATGTGGTGCTCACGCTTGTCACCGGTGACCCACGCCTCCACGAACGGGTAGATCGCGACGAGCACGAGGAATACCACCAGAATGACCACTGGGATGAACACATTCATCGACCAAGTGTGATTCAGCCAGACGAACTCCCAGTGCGATGGCATCAGGCGCAGCATGCCGTCCGCGAAGCCGATGTACCAGTCCGGTTGAGTACCCGCCGAGATCGGCGAGGGGTCGTACGGACCGTATAGCCAGATCGGGTTGATCGTGAAAAGGGATGCCATCAGGGCGAGCACACCGAACACGATGAAGAAGAACCCGCCGGCCTTCGCTGCGTACACAGGGAGGATCGGGTAACCCGCCACGTTCTGCTGCGTGCGTCCGGGCCCGGCGTACTGGGTGTGCTTGTGCACCACGATGAACACGAGGTGCAGCGCGATGAACGCCACGACCAAAGCGGGCAGCAGCAGGATGTGCAATGTGTACAGGCGCCCGACGATCGACGTGCCGGGGAACTCTCCGCCGAAGATGAGGAAGTTCAGCCAGGTGCCGACTACTGGGATGCCCTGAATGAGACCCGAGATGATGCGCAGACCGTTACCGGAGAGCAGATCGTCGGGGAGCGAATACCCCGTGAAGCCCTCCGCCATGGCCAGAACGAAAAGGGTGAAGCCGATCACCCAGTTCAGTTCACGCGGCTTGCGGAACGCACCGGTGAAGAAGATGCGCAGCATGTGCAGGCCGATGGAGGCCACGAACAGGAGCGCAGCCCAGTGATGGATCTGGCGCACGAGGAGGCCGCCACGAACGTCGAACGAGATGTTCAGCGTGGAGTTCATGGCCGCGGACATCTGGATGCCCTTCAGCGGCACCCAGGAGCCGTGATAGATCACGTCTGCCTGCGACGCCTGGAAGAAGAACGTGAGGAAGGTTCCCGTGATCAGGATGACGACGAAGCTGTAGAGCGCCACCTCGCCGAGCAGGAAAGACCAGTGGTCCGGGAAGATCTTGCGGCCGAACTCTTTGACGACGGCCGACATGCCGGTTCGTTCGTCGATGTAGTTCGACGCGGATGCGGTGAAGCTGCGCTTGGGGGCCGTGGTTTCAGCGGCGGTCGTGGTGGTCAAGGACGCTCCCAGAAACTCGGGCCGACGGGCTCGTGGAAATCACTCTGTGCGACGAGGTAACCGTCGGCATCCACTTCGATCGGCAGCTGAGGCAACGGACGGCTTGCCGGGCCGAAGATGACGCGTGCCTCATGGGTGATGTCGAACTGCGACTGGTGACATGGGCAGAGCAGGTGGTGCGTCTGCTGCTCGTACAGTGCCACCGGGCATCCGACGTGGGTGCAGATCTTGGAGTAGGCGACGATGCCGTCATACGCCCAGCTCGCGCGGCCGTGCGTCGGGTGAAGGTCTTTCGGGTCGAGGCGCATCAGCAGCACCGCGGCCTTCGCCTTCTCGTCGAGGGGATCCGGTTTGTCGTCGATCCCCTCGGGCATGACGTGGAACACCGAGCCGATGGTGACATCGGACGCCTTGATCGGCGTGCCCGAGGGATCGCGTGTAAGCCGCATCCCCTTCTTCCACATTGTGTGGGACAGAAGCTTCACCGGGTCTTCGTTCAGCGGTCCGAGGCCGCGGAACAGCACGATGGCCGGAAGCGGGAATGCGACCAGTGCACCGATCAGAGAGTTGCGGATCAAGGTGCGGCGACCGAAGCCGGACTCAGCGTCGGCCTCTTTGAAGATCTCGACCGCTCGTTCGCGCGTCTCCACCGAGCCGTGCGTCGGGTGACGAAGATCGATGCCCTCTTTGTCGACCATGAGGGCCTTCGCCCAGTGGACCGCCCCGAAGCCGATCGCGAGGAGTGCGAGCGCCATACCGAGGCCCATGGCGAGGGTGCTGACGCGCACGTCGGAGATCTTGCCGGACTCGATCGGGAACGCGATGTAGGCGGCGACCGCCCAGATGCTTCCCACGATAGACACGTAGAAGAGCGTGTAGATCGTGCGCTCGGCGCGACGCTGCTTACGCGGGTCCTTGTCGGTGATCCTCGCGCGGTGCGGCGGGAAGCCTGGATTCTCCACGGCGTCCTGCACGATGACAGCCGTACCCGGGTCGCCGGGACGGTGGTCGACGGCTGACGAGGCGGCGGGCGTGATCTCCGTGCCGCCGTTATCGTCCTGTGCCATTGCTCTCCTTCTTGCGCTCGTCTGCGAACCGCGGGCGCATCAGTTCGACTTCGCTGTGATCCAGACCGTCAGAGCGACGATCGAACCGAGGCCGAAGATCCAGATGAACAGGCCCTCGGCGACGGGGCCGAGCGATCCGAGTTCGAAACCACCGGGGGAGGGGTTGTTCTGGATGAAGTTCAGATAGGTGATGATGTCTTTCTTGCCCTCGGGGGTGATGTTCCGGTTGTTGAACACCGGCATGTTCTGCGGGCCGGTCACCATCGCCTCGTAGATGTGCGTCGGAGTGACGCCACGCAGCGGGGGCGCGTACTTGCCCTCGGTGAGCGCGCCGCCGGCACCCGCAACGTTGTGGCACATCGCGCAGTTCACGCGGAACAGCTGCGCACCCTTTGCAGCGTCGCCATTCGGATCTGTGACGTCCGAACCGGGGATGCCTGGCCCGGGAGCAAGAGAAGCCACATACGCGGCGAGCTGGTCGATCTCATGCTGACCGAACTGCGGCGGCTTCTCCTCGGCCTGCGGCCCCTGCATGGCCATGGGCATGCGGCCGGTGCCCACCTGGAAGTCGACGGCGGCTGCGCCGACGCCGATGAGGCTTGGAGCATCGGCAGTGCCCTGGGCTTCGAGGCCATGGCAGCTGGCGCAGTTGGCCTGGAACAGCCGCTTGCCCGCGCCGATATCGCTCTGGCTGGATGCCGTGGCATCGGCGCTCGAGCCCGTCGCGTTGAACGCGGCGTAGGCGCCACCCGTCAGACCCAGCCCGATCGCGATGAGTGCGACGGTGGCCAGCGGATGCCGGCGTGCGCCCTTGCGATTGCGAGCCGTCTTGTGCGTTGTCTCCCGCATTGAGGTGCCCTGCTCCTGATCTCTATTTGAGGACGTAGATGACCAGGAAGAGCCCGATCCAGACGACGTCGACGAAGTGCCAGTAGTACGAGACGACGATGGAACTCGTCGCCTCCTTGTCTCCGAACCTCCGCACCGAGAACGCGCGGCCGATCACGAAGAGCATCGCGATGAGGCCGCCGGTGACGTGCAGGGCGTGGAAGCCCGTGGTGAGGTAGAACACCGAACCGTAGGCATTCGCGTTGATCGAGACGCCCTCGCCGATGAGGCCGGCGTACTCGACGACCTGGCCGGCGACGAAGATGGCCCCCAGGGCGTAACTGAGCGTGAACCACTCGGCCATGCCCCACTGGCGCGGGCTAGGGCCGGTGGCGCGGGCCTGGAATCGCTCTGCGGCGAAGACTCCGAACTGGCAGGTGAACGAGCTGGCGACCAGGATGAGCGTGTTCGTCAGTGCGTACGGAACGTTGAGGTGAGGCGTCTCGGCGGCCCACAGCTGCGGCGACGTCGAGCGCAGCGTGAAGTAGATCGCGAACAGGCCGGCGAAGAACATCACCTCGCTGCCCAGCCAGACGATGGTCCCGACGGCTACCACGTTGGGGCGGTTGATCGTCGGCGCCGTAACCGATGGAGAAATCGAGGTGCTCGTCACGTGTCCCATTATGGCCGATTTCGAGGACCGGTTTTCGCAATCGTCCGCCGAATGGAGCGGATTGCGATCCTCTAATATCGCCTATATGGCGGAAACCCGGACCTGGCCGACGATCATCTCGACCGTGCTCGAGGGTGAACACCTCAGCGTGGCCGACGCGGCCTGGGCGATGGAACAGGTCATGACGGGCGAGGCGACGGATGCTCAACTCGCCGGATTCCTGGTCGCGTTGCGCACCAAGGGAGAGACCGTCGACGAGATCGTCGGGTTCCGCGACGCGATCCTGGAGCACGCGGTGCCGCTGCCGCTGGATCCGATGGCGCTCGACATCGTCGGAACGGGAGGCGATCGTTACGGCACCGTGAACGTCTCCACGACGGCTTCGATCGTGGCTGCGGGGGCCGGGGTTCCGGTGATCAAGCACGGCAATCGGGCGGCGAGTTCGCAATCGGGCTCCTCGGACGTGCTGTCCGCGCTCGGGCTGGACCTGGCGCTGCCCGCCGATCGCGTGGCCGAAGTGTTCGAACGTGCGGGCATCACTTTCGCCTTCGCATCGCTCTTCCATCCCGGGTATGGGAACGCAGCAGCCGTGCGTCGTGAGCTGGGCATCCCGACCGTCTTCAATATCCTCGGCCCGCTGATCAACCCGGCTCGCCCGGAGGCGTCCGCTGTCGGCGTGGCACAACTGGATCGGGTTCCGCTCATCGTCGGCGTCTTCCAGACCCGTGGGGCGACCGCCCTGGTGTTCCGTGGCGACGACGGCCTCGACGAGCTCTCCACGACCGGCCACAGCCATGTGTGGGAGATCTCGCGCGGCCTTGTGACAGAGCACGACATCGACCCGCGGGAGCTGGGCATCCCGCGAGCCCGCATCGACGACCTGAAGGGCGGGGACGCCGCCCACAACGCCGAAGTGGTGCGCGCAGTCTTGGCGGGGGAGCGAGGGCCGGTTCGCGACATCGTGCTTCTCAACGCCGCTGCGGGCCTCGTCTCGTTCGAATTGGCGACCGATCCGGCCAGCGGGCAGCGCGGCATCCTCGGGCGGTTCGCGGAGAAGATGCGCGTCGCGGCGAATGCGATCGACTCGGGGGCCGCTGCCGCGAAGCTCGAAGAATGGATCGCCGCGTCGCGATAGCGACGTCTGCCGACCGCGGAGGCCGAGCATGAAGAAGCTGGTGAACGACCCTCGGTCGTTCGTGGCAGAGTCGTTGGCCGGCTTCGCCCGTGCTCACGAAGACCTCATACGACTGAACGCGGCACCGGCGTTTGTCGTGCGGTCGCAGCTCGTCCCCGGCAAGGTCGGAATCGTCTCGGGTGGCGGCAGCGGCCACGAGCCGCTCCACATCGGCTTCGTCGGTCGAGGGATGCTGGATGCCGCCGTGCCTGGCGAGGTGTTCACTTCGCCCACTCCCGACCCCATCCTGGCCGCGACGCGGGTGGTGGATCAGGGCGGCGGCGTTCTCTACCTCGTGAAGAATTACACCGGGGATGTGCTCAACTTCGAGACCGCGGCGGAGTTCGCGTCGGCGGAAGGCATCTGCGTACGCACCGTTGTGATCGATGACGATGTGGCGGTGCAGGACTCGGAGTTCACGGCGGGGCGGCGCGGCGTGGCCGGCACCGTGCTGATCGAGAAGATCGTCGGCGCGGCCGCCGAACGCGGCCATGGCATCGACGCGCTCGAGGTGCTGGCGAGGCGACTGGTGGCATCCGTGCGGTCCATGGGCGTGGCGATCGGGGCGCCGACCGTTCCGCACTCGGGCAAGCAGAGTTTCGAACTCGGTGCCGACGAGATCGAATTCGGCATCGGCATCCACGGAGAGCGCGGTCGCGTGCGCCTGCCGATGACCTCGGCCGATGAGCTGGCCGACCGTGTACTGGATGCCGTTCTTGACGATCTGCCCAGAGCACCGGGGGAGCGAGTGATCGTGCTCGTCAACGGGATGGGGGCGACCCCGGTCGCGGAGCTCCACCTCGTGTATCGGCGGGTCGCGGAGAGCCTGGACGCCGCTGGCGTGCGGATCGCGCGGTCGCTGGTCGGCTCGTATGTGACGTCGCTCGACATGGCAGGGTTCTCGGTGACTCTGCTCACGGTGGACGATGACCTTCTCGAGCTCTGGGACGCGCCGGTGCGAACCGCCGCGTTGAGCTGGGGAATGTGAGCGCACGGTGAACAAGATTGTCTATGTACGAAGGGCGGGCGAGTCTTGCAGATGGGAACGGGTGATGGCGGCATGACGCTGGACACCGCATGGGCGATGAGGTGGTTGGCGCGTGCAGCGGACGCGATCGGCGATCGGGCGAGTGAGCTGAATGAACTGGACCGGGCGATCGGCGACGGCGACCATGGCGAGAACATGAACCGGGGGTTCGTTGCCGTTCGCACGTCCCTGGGCGACCTCGTGGACGACGCCGCTCCGTCGGACGTTCTGCGCGCGGCTGCGATGAAACTCATCTCGTCGGTCGGGGGAGCGGCCGGGCCGTTGTACGGGACCGCGCTCCTTCGCGCGTCCGAAGCGGTCTCCGGTCGCGCCCAGTTGAGTGCATCCGATGTCGTGCAGCTGATCGAAGCGGCACTGGCCGGAATCGAGGAGCGCGGTCACGCGTCACCCGGTGACAAGACGATGGCGGATGCCTGGGCTGCAGCCGCCCGGTCGGCACGTGACGCCGAAGCCGCAGGAGATGATGCACGCGGCGTTCTGGCGGCGGCGGCGATGGGCGCCGCGGAGGGCGCGGCATCCACTGACGAGCTGCTCCCGCACAAGGGACGAGCGAGTTATCTGGGAGAGCGGGCCGTCGGTCACCGCGACCCGGGCGCGGTGTCGAGTGCGATCATCCTGACGGCCGCGGCGGAAGCGGCGTCATGAGCGTCATGCAGGCCAACCCGCTGGTGGGAATGGTCATCGTCTCGCACAGCGATCTGATCGCGCGCGGCGTGGTCGACCTGGCCGCTGAAATGGGACCCGACGTGACTGTGATCGCCGCGGGGGGCACGGCGGACGGACGCCTTGGAACGGATGTCGAGCGCGTGATGACGGCCATCCGCGATGCCGACAGGGGCGCCGGCGTCGTCGTGTTGTCGGATCTGGGTTCCGCTGTGCTGAGCGCGGAGGCGGCGATCGATCTTCTCGGACCGGATTGGGCCGCGCGTACGGTCGTCGCGCAGGGCCCGCTCGTCGAGGGGGCCGTGGCCGCTGCTGTGTCGTCGCAGACGGGGGAGGGGCTGCGAGATGTCGCGCAAGCGGCGGCCGCATCGATACCCCCGACCGGCACCGTTCCTGCGATCCGCGGGTACGTTCGCACAGCCACGCTGATCAATCCGGACGGTCTGCATGCGCGTCCGGCGGCGGAGTTCGTCAAGCTCGCAGCCCGCTTAGGGCAGAGGGTGACGGTGAACGGCAAGGATGCCCGCAGCCTCCTGAGCATCCTGTCCCTGGGGTTGACGAAGGGCGCGACGGTAGAGATCGCGGCGGAGGATGCGAAGGGAAAGGACGCCGTCGACCGACTGGCTGCACTCGTCGAATCGGGATTCTCCGCCGGAAGCGGTTCTGACGGAAAGAGCGGGTAGCGCTCGCTCCGATCACCGAAGACGCTGGGCAGGTCGGTGTGCAAGTCGTATGAATGTCGCTCCCGGCGCATGCCCGACCGGCGGTTGGGACGGCGGTCGACGAGTGCCACCCGGTCGATCATGACCAGCTGACCTGCACGATCGCGCGGCCGTGCTGCACGCTGACGTGAGGGCGACAGCCGTCGCGCGCGCGGCTGCGGTCGGTACGTTCCTGCCTGGTTGATCCGATGGCGCCGAGGAGGCATGTGTGTGGCCGCTGCGGGACGTGATCCGGCTTGATGGTGATTTCGGGCACGTCGCGGTGAGGGCGCGGACGATCATCTGGGATTCTTGCTCGTTCGACGGCGGGTGGTCCGATTCGGCACGGCGGTCGTGAAGATCCATTCGGGCCTCATGTGCTCGAACACGGTGTGATAGATGGGCGCAAGCGAGTTGTTCGGAGCGAGGCGCCGTGTCGAGACGATCGTTTCGTGTGCCGCGCTCGAGAAGCCCAGCGCCCACTGCACCCACGCCAGAGCGCACATCGACCACGCCCTGTCAGGAAGGGGCCCGTGTGCGATCGCGCGCCCGAGCAGGACGGCACCGGCGCGCAACCGATCGGGTGATGGAGTGTCCCGCGTCTGTCCCGTCAGGAGGTCTGCCAGTCGCCGGCTCCGCGGACTCCGGGCTCCGCGCTCAGACTGTTCCATCAAAATGTCGTTGGGTTCGCAGCCGGCGTTGGCTGCGGCTTCACGCACCGCAAGTGTGCCGGACCAGGACAGGGCGCCCGTTGCACGGCCGAACGCGATCTGCAGCACCGTCCGGTCGACGGCACCCTCGGAGTCGATCTGAGCGATGAGCCGCGCCAACGTCAGTGCGGATACTGTGCCCGGGTCGTCTTCGAGCGCGCTCTCGAGGAAGTCCACCGGATCATGTTGCGTGGCCGGTCGCAGCCGCCCGAACGCGTCACGCTCAGACTGGTCGATGTGTCGATCGAGCAGGATGGCGCCGACCCGCTGAGCGAGTTCCGCGTCGGTCTCAGGCGTAGTGAGTGCCGCGTCGGCTTGTGCCTCGAACGGGATCTGTTTCGTCTGCGCTTCGATCTCCGACAGTGGGCGGGGAGTTGCGAGGTCGCCTTCGAAGTACGGCAGCCAACCGTCACCGGTGACGATGGCGGCATCGTTGATGGGGTACCCGGACTGGCGCAGTCGTTCGAGGATGATGCCGAAGCAGTCGTACCATAGCGGGCCGACCTCGCGGAATGACTCATCTCGGTAGACCGCGACCGATACGCCATCGCAGTCGTCGAGTTTCGAGAGTGTTCCGAGCGCGGCCGATGCGAGCGTTCGCGCGTCGGTCGGGGAGGGCGACGGCCCGGTGCCGATGCGCAGTGCTCGCGACGTCTGCTTTCCCGCGAACGGTGCAATGACGAGGCTGTTGCGCACAGGCATACCGGCGAGGACTGGTAGTAATGCGAGCAGGTCCGCTGTGGATGAGAGCTTGACGATGGGTGTCGTGCTGGTTGACATGCCTCCCATCGTGTTTGCTTGCGGTCGAGCCTTGGAGCGTGAGAACGCGATCTGGGGATAACTTGGTCGATCCTGGTGCGAGGAATGGTCGGGCAGGGGAGACTGACGACAAGAGTCAAACTGACATAATGTGCATTATCGGTCAACAATTTGATCGAGCGGAGGGGTGGCCAGCGTCGATTGCGCCCAGCCGATCGACGACCCGGCGCTCACTGTGCTTCCTCGTGCTGATCCGGGTCTCACGCGTGACCGTTCCCCGAGGAGTCCGTGCTTGCGCACCGTGACACGATTCGGGTGATTTGCCGCGAATGAACCACGAATCGGCGACACCCGCGGCTAGGCTCGCGGAAAAGCTCACAGCTTTCTCACAGGAGAGGTAGTGTCCATGTCCGCTGAAAGTCCCGCCGCGAAAACCGCGGTGAACGGCATCCGCACGGCGTTCGGAGTCGGCGGCCTCGTCGCGCTCATCGTCGGCATCATCATCCTGGTTTGGCCGGGCCACGCCGCCGTCGCACTGACTGCAGTGATCGCCGCATACGCGATCATCGGCGGGCTGGTCTATGCCGGGCTCGGGATCTTCTCCAAGACGATGGGCGGTTGGGCGCGAGTCGGCCACATCATCCTTGGCATCGTGTTCATCATTGCCGGCATCATCGCGTTCACACAGCTCTCGCACACCGCCGTGTGGCTCGCGATCTTCCTCGGCATCCTGGTCGGCATCATGTGGATCGTCGAGGGGATCGTCGCGCTCACCGCGCTGGGAACCTCCACGTCTCGGGGATGGTCGCTGTTCTTCGCGATCCTGAGCATCATCGCCGGCATCATCCTGCTGTTCTCCCCACTGTGGGGAGCCGTCGTGCTCTGGTGGCTGCTGGGCATCTCGCTCGTCGTGCTGGGCATCATCCAGATCGTGCGGGCGTTCACCTTCAAGACCGCGTGACGTAGTCCGCGAAAGGAAGAAGGCGCCGGCCCCTCGAGGGTCGGCGCCTTCTTCCTGATGTGTGGGTCTAAGGAGGGTCACCCGACGGGCTCAGGCAGATCCGGCGGAACGCTGTTGCGCGCGCTCGGCAGGTGCCGCGCCCACCACCCGAGGATGATCTCGAACCTCTGAACGCGATGCCTCGGCCGACCCGAGCGGCTGAGCTCGTGATCCTCCCCGGGGAACACCACGAGCTCGGTCTCCACCCCGCCGCGCTTCAGCGAGGCGAAATAGCGCTCCGCCTGGCTGAGTGGACAGCGCAGGTCGTTCTCCGAATGCATGACGAGCGTCGGGGTGCGCACGTCGCCGACGTGTGCCTGCGGGCTCTGAGCGGCAACACGCTCGGGGTCGACGCCGTTGTACTCGTCGCCGAAGAACGATCCGATGTCGCTCGTGCCGAAGAAGAACCGTGGGTCGAGGTAACCGCGCTCGACGATGGCGCCGGCGAACCGATGGTCGTGAGCGATCGTCCACGCCGTGAGGTAACCGCCATACGAGCCGCCGAGAATCCCGACCCGATCGCCGTCAAGTTCGGGATGCGCCGCTACCGCGGCGTCCAAGAAGTCGAGCACGTCGTTGAGGTCGACGGTGCCCATGCGGTCCTTGATCGCGCGCCCGTGCTCCTGCCCGTATCCGGCTGAGCCCCGTGGGTTGCAGTATGCGACGGCATATCCGCCGTCGGCGTAGACCTGAGACTCGTCGAACAGGTGAACAGAGTACTGGGCGTAGGGCCCGCCGTGGATGTTGAGGAGCACCGGGTGCGGCCCTTCCCCCTCCGGCAGCACCACCCAACCGTGCACGGGGTAGCCGTCGCGGCCGGTCGTCTCGATCTCGATCGGCGTGCGGATGCCTGTTGCCCGCACCTCGGAAGAGAAATCAGTGAGTACGCGAACGGGGTGGTCAGTCGTGTGCTCGTCTTCGCGTTGCGCGACGTCGATGACTGCAAGGTCTCCGAACGTCGAGTCGGACTGGAACGAGAGTGCGACGGTCTGGCCCGCCGACGCCGCGCCGGTCACCTCCCTGTCGTCCGTCAGCGTGGTGACCGCTCCGTCGCGTCCAACCGCCAGCAGCGTTACGCGGCCCCGTTCCGTGTTGCGCACGAGGGCTCCGTGCGGCGACAACACCACGTCGCTTCCGCTCAGATCGATGGTCTCGTCGTCGGTCAGACGGTGTGGCTGCTCCCCCGCCGATTCCACCAGGTACAGACCGTAGTTCCGGGCGACGAAGTCCCGCCCGGACTCCCCCACGTCTTGTGCGACGAAATACAGTGCTCCATCCGCCCCGACGGCGACTGCTCCGGCGTTCTCGCCGAGGGAGAGATCCGCCTCCGGCCCCACCACGGTGATGGACTCTCCGCCATCGACGGACACCAGAGTGAGGATGGAGCGCAGGTCGTCGTCGGCGCCCGGATGCCCGTCGGAGACCACCGCCACATGGCGGCCGTCGGCGGTGAACACGATAGCGCCGTGTTCCGCGTCGTCGCTCGTCAACGCGCACGGCTCGGCCACCACAGGACGCTCCTGCGCCGGACCGTCGGCGGATGCCACCGGCTGCACGATCGGTGCGGCAGACAGGTCGGGTGCGCGCACGACGAAGGCTTGCGTGCGACGATCGCGCATCCAACCGACACCGTTCGCCGAGTAGCGGTACGTGGTGATGCGACGCGGCGGCTCGGCGCCGGCGTCGACACCCTCGACCGTGCCGTAACGGCCGTACTCCGGCTCGCGCGAGACGAACGCGATGCTGGACCCGTCGGGCGACCAGGTGAACTCCGTGACGCCCAGCTTGCGGTCCGTGACTCGGATCGGCTCGCCCCCCGCCGTGGCCATGACGTGCAGCTGTGCCGGTCTGCCGGGTTCCGCGCGGAGGAACCCGATGGCCGAGCCACCCGGCGAGAACTGCGGTGCCGCATCGCGAAATCCTCGAGTGATGCGCCTGGGCGGGGCGCTCCCCTTCATGTCCACCGACCAGAGCTGCCCGACGTAGGAGTCGGCGTCGAGGCCAGGGCTCGCCGTGGCCACGACGGCCGTGCCGCCGTCAGGGCTCAGCGTCGGGCGTGAGACGGAGACGAGGCGGGCGATGTCGTCGGCCTTCACGCGATCAGGCCTCTTCGCCGAAGTCGCTGACGTCGCCGATCAGGCGGGTGTGGTCGTCGGGGACCGGGTCGATGGCCGCCTGCGCCACCTCCGCTGCGAACTCGCTCACGTTGTACAGGCGGCCCGCCGCCTCCTTGCGCTGCTGGATGGCACCCGGGTTCGCTCGCTCGAGGAGTGTGGCGGTGATGGTGCCCTCGATCATGTCGCCGGAGACGACGACGAAGCCGATGCCCCGCGCATCCAGCTCCGGGAGGAGCTCGCGCAACGCGTCTTCGCCCGCCCTCTTACTCAGGGCGACGGGCTCGTACTCCGGCATGGTCGGCGTGCTGCGGATGAAGTGCGCCTGGTGACTGGTGACGAAGACCACGCGGGCCCCTTCGCCGAGCAGCGGCAGCGCCGCCTTCAGCACGTTCACCTGGGCGTCGCGATTCAGCTTGAGTGCGTAGTCCGCCTCCATGCCGGACTCCATGCCGCCGGAGGCGTTGAGTACGAGGATGTCGAGACCGCCGAGGTCTCGCCGCACCGTCTCGAACATGGCTGCGACGGAGTCCGTGTCGGTGAGATCGGCGCCGACCACGATCGCGGTACCGCCGGATACGTGGATCGAGTCCGCGAGCTTGCGCGCCCGCGCCTCTTTGTTTCGGTAGTTGATCACGACGCTCGCGCCCGCCTCGGCGAAGTAACCGACGGTGTCGGCGCCGATACCGCGTGAGGAACCGGTCACGAGGGCTCGCTTTCCGGACAGTGACGACGGGGCGAGAGGGTTGCTCACGATGAAGATCTCCTTGTGCTGCCAATGGCGCTGTACGGCCCTCACGAAGGGGCACCAGGACAGTATCTCAGGCGACTCGATGCGGAACCGTGCCGTGAACAGCGAGCCCGACCGCGCCTTCGCGAGGCCCCGGCCCCATGCTGGTAGCGTCTGATCGAGCGCGAAGGGAGCGTGTGCGACATGGACGTCGTTTCGTCTTACGCCTGGATCGCCTGGCTCGTGCTGATTCTCGTGTTCGTGATCGTCGAGATGCTCTCGCTGGACTTCGTGTTCCTCATGCTCGCGATCGGCTCCCTCGGTGGCCTGATCAGCGGGCTGTTCGGATTTCCGTGGTGGGCGCAGTTGATCGTCGCCGCGGTGCTCTCGATCCTCCTGCTCTTCTTGCTGCGGCCCCCTTTGCTGCACGCCCTTCGCCGAGGAGGCGACCCGGCGCGCAGCAATGTCGCCGCGCTGCTCGGCCAGGAGGGTCGGGTGGTGCAGTCGTTCGGCAGTGACGGCAAGGGGCTGGTGCGACTCGCCAACGGCGAGGTCTGGACGTCGCGGCTCGCCGGCGGCGAGGCATCCGATGCGGTGCGCCATGTCGAGCCGGGCGAGGTCGTGCTCGTCACCGCCATCGAAGGGGCGACGGCCGTCGTCGTGCCCACAGGGGGAACCGCCTCATGAACTCAGTAGAAGGGCTCGTCGTGCAGATCATCATCGGGATCATCGTTCTGATCATCCTGATCTTCGTGCTTGTCACACTGTTCAGAGCGATCCGGATCGTGCCGCAGGCCAGGGCAGGCGTGGTCGAGCGATTGGGTCGTTATCACAAGACACTCCTGCCCGGCCTCAACCTGCTCGTCCCGTTCGTCGATCGGCTCCGACCCCTGATCGACTTGCGCGAGCAGGTGGTGAGCTTCCCGCCGCAGCCCGTGATCACGGAGGACAACCTTGTCGTGTCCATCGACACGGTCGTCTACTTCCAGGTGACGGATGCCCGTGCCGCCACGTATGAGATAACCAACTATCTCAACGCGGTCGAACAGCTCACCACGACTACCCTGCGTAACGTCGTGGGCGGTCTGAACCTCGAAGAGACGCTCACCAGCCGCGACAACATAAACAGCCAACTGCGCACCGTTCTCGACGAGTCGACCGGCAAATGGGGCATCAGGGTGAGTCGTGTCGAGCTCAAGGCGATCGATCCGCCGGTCTCCATCCAGGACTCGATGGAGAAGCAGATGCGCGCAGAGCGCGACCGTCGCGCACTCATCCTCACCGCGGAGGGCACGAAGCAATCGGCGATCCTCACGGCGGAGGGCACGAAGCAGGCGGCGATCCTCAACGCGGAGGGTTCGGCACGCGCTGCTGTGCTGAACGCCGAAGGCCAGGCGAAGGCGATCGATACGGTTTTCACTGCCATCCACGAGGGCCGGCCGGACAATCTTCTGCTGGCCTACCAGTACTTGCAGACGCTGCCCAAGATCGCCGAGGGGGCGTCCAACAAGCTGTGGTTCATCCCGAGCGAATTCACCGAGGCGCTGCGCAGTATCAGCGACGGCTTCGCGACGCGTGGGTCGGGCAACCCGCTCAGTTCCCTCTTCCCGCAGGCCGCGGGCTCCCCTCCTGCAGCTGCCGAGAAGTCAGATGATGACTCGGTGCTGACCGACGAGTCGACCGCGGCCGCTGTCGCGGCGGCGGAGCAGGAAGTCGCAAAGGCCGAAGACACGGCGGCATCCGCGCTACCGCAGTCCGCAGTCTCACCTGCGTCGGTCGAAGACCAGCCGGACGGTGCCGGTCCTACTGCCGGCGGTCACGCGAAGTAGGGCGAGAGCGCGGCGGCGAGTCGAGAGGTGCAGGCCGGACCGATGCCGGACCCGACACGCTACTTCGATGGCGCCCCGCCGCGCGTGATCGCCCACCGGGGGCTGGCACTGCACGCGCCCGAGAACACGCTCGACGCATTCCGGGCGGCGCTCGAGAAGGGCGCGGACATTCTGGAGACCGACGTGCACGCCAGCGCCGACGGCGTCGCCGTGATCTGCCACGACGACGATCTCTCGCGCATTGCCGGCCTGCGGGTGCCGGTAGAGCAGCTGCCGTGGGAGCGCCTCCGCGAGCTGCCCCTGGTGGGCGGCGGCACCCTCACCACGCTGGAGACCGCGCTCGCCCGCTTTCCCGACGCCCGGTTCAACATCGACGTCAAGACCGATGCCGCACTCACCCCTACGATCAGGGCGATCCGAGATGCCGCAGCCGCGCGCCGCGTGCTCGTCACCTCGTTCCAGCAGCACCGCCGTCGGCGCGCGGTGCGAGGCCTTCCAGGCGCGGCGACGTCAGCCTCGACCCCAGGCGTCGTGCTCTGCCTCATCGGAGCGCGGCTGCATCTCTCCCCCCTCGTACGTCTGGCTCTACGTGCCGTCGATGCGGTACAGGTTCCGCCCCGACGCGGAGCGGTCACCGTGGTCTCCCCCGGGTTCGTGCGCGCCGTGCACAGAGCGGGAAGAGAGGTGCACGTGTGGACGATCGACGATCCGGAGGAGATGCGCGAGCTGCTCGCCCTCGGAGTGGACGGCATCGTGACCGACCGATGCGATCTTCTTCGGGACGTGCTGCGTGCCGGCACGGCGAACGACCTGCGTCGACCTCCCGGTGCGACATAGGACTTCGTGAGACCCTGAACGAAGAAAATCCCTGAAAGGAGGCTGAATCTCCGGATGCGCCGGGCAGAGAATGCCCAGCTTGACGGTTTATAAGTGTGGAGGCACCGCGAGAGGAGACCACACAATGGCAGATCGCAGCTTGCGCGGCATGAGACTCGGTGCTCAGAGCCTGCAGAGCGAAGAGGGCGTGACGTTCTCAGCCCGAACCATGTACAACTACAAGTGCTCGAACTGCGACCGTGAGACGGAGGTCGTGTTCGCCGCGGACGCCGAAGCTCCCGAGACATGGGAGTGCAAGTACTGCGGCCACGAGGCGACCCTGCTCGTGAACGACGCGCCCGTCGAGGTGGACCGTTCCGACGTGAAGGCACCCCGCAGCCACTGGGACATGCTGCTCGAGCGTCGCACCCGTGCAGAACTGGAGGAGCTCCTGGAGGAGCGACTCGCCTACCTGCGCGCACGTCGTGGGGAGCACAAGATCGGCGCCTGAGGCGCCGTGACGGGCCGGGCCGGGCCCGGACGGATGGTGACGCAGCCTGCTCAGGCAGGCTGCGTTTTCGTGTGTGTGCGTTTTCGTGTGTGCCGCGCCAGCCCGGCCGGGTACTACTGGCCGGCCGAGCGGCGACGCCGCGTGCGCGACGTCGTGGCCGCGGCGACCACCAGGCCGCCGAGCCCCAGACCGCACGCCAGCACCTCGAAGGCGCGACTGAGCAGGGTCGCGGGCGTCGTGGTGGTGCCGAGCGGAACATCCGCCAGCATCGCGCCTGGCTTGTACGCGGGGATCTGCGCGATCGTGCGTCCGCTCGGATCGATGATCTGACTCGTACCGACCGTGGAGATGTTCACGAGGCTCCGGCCGGTCTCCACCGCGCGCAGCCGCGCGATCGCGAGTTGCTGCATGTTCTCCTTCGTGCGGCCGAAGTCGGCGTTGTTGGTCTGAGCCAGGATGACCTGGGCACCGCCGTTCATCATGTCGGTCGTGAGCTGATCGTCGACGATGTCGAAGCAGATGGAGATGCCGGCCTTCACCCCGTTCACGTCGAACACGTTGCCGCGCGTTCCAGGCGTGTACTGACGGCCGATGAGGCTGAGAAGGCTCGGTGCGAACGGCATCCAGAACGAGCGATCGGGCACGTACTCGCCGAACGGCACGGGGTGTCTCTTGTCGTAGATGGCGACGGCGCCCTTGCCGGCCTTCCAGAGCAGTGACGAGTTGTAGTACTTGCCGTGCCGATGCGTGATCGTGCCGACGATCATCGGGGCGTTCAACTGCGTGCTGAGGTTGTCGAGCACCGCGGCGGACGACCAGTCCCTGGTCGGATCGATGTCGGCACTGCCCTCGGGCCAGACGACCATGTCGACACGCTTGCCGATCAATGGCCGAGTCGCCGCGATCTGAGCGTTCATCACGTCGCCGGGCTGCGCGCGGTCGAAGTATCCGGCGGGGCCGTTGCCCTGCACTGCCCCGATCCGGGTGCTGCCCGAGGTGGTCGCCGGCCAGAGCGGAACGGCCAGTACGAGCGCGATGGCGGCGACAGCGATGCCGGCCCGGACGCCGGGGCGAGCACCCGCGGCGTCCACCGGTCTCGTGGGCATCCGCGGGAACGGATGCTCACGATAACGCGCGCACTCGATGGCCAGCGCGACGATCCAGACGATGAGAAAGGACACGCCTGAGATGCCGAACCACGCGACGAGGTGCGCGAACGGGCTCTGGGACTGCGAGAGAGCCGCCCGTCCCCAGGCGAAGCCGCCGTATGGCCAGTTGCCTGACAGCCACTCCCTTCCCGTCCACAGGCCTGCCACCACGACCGGGAGAAGCCCGAGCCGCCCGAGTGCGGACGGGAAGGCTCGCGGAACCCAGCGGTAGGCCAGCGTGATCGCCACAGCCCCGAGTGCGAACAACAGCGACTCGAAGACCGACAACGCGATCCACGGCACCGGTCCCAGGTACAGCGCCGTCCACGACACCTGCGTGAGGTAGAAGGCCAGTCCGGACAGGAATCCCACCAGCACGGCACCGCCGACGGAACGCCCGACGAGCGAGGCGAGAACGAGCACCAGCCCGACGAAGGCGAGCGGCCAAACATCGATGGCCGGGAAGGCGCCGTCGTACACCACTCCCCCGCCGGCGCCGAGAATGATCGCCAGCCACAACGGAACAAGCGGACGGGCGGGCGGAGTCACGATGCGAGCATAGGGGACGTGGCCACGGCGCTCGCCGAGAGCCTCAAGTGCTGCCGCGTCAGTTGGGGCCGGCGTATGCCACGATCCCCCGCCGAACGGCGACGAGAGCATCCCTGGCCACGGGCGCGAGCGGGCCGGTGGCGACGCCTGAGAGCTGATCGAGCAGATCGATGACCTGCTTCGCCCAGCGCACGAAGTCGCCGGCGGGCAGGTCCGCCTCGGCCAGCACGGCGGCCAGTGGGCGGCCGGATGCCCACTGGTGCATCGCCACGCAGAGCGCGGTAGCAGGCGGCTCGCTCCCCGACAGCCGGTGCGCCCGCTCCACGTCGTCAAGTCGCGCCCAGAGTTCCTCGGTCTTCTGCAGCGCCTGAAGGAACGCGCCACGCGGCAGGAAACGCTCGGCCGGGTTCGGCTCGTCGCGGCGCGGCTCGAAGACGAGCGCGCAGATCATCGCCGCAAGCCCCGGTGCGTCCAGCTGCGCCCACACGTTCCGTCGCAGGCACTCCGCCACAAGCAGGTCACGTTCTCCGTAGATCCTGCCGAGCACGCGGCCGTGTTGCGTGGGCGAGAGCGAGCCGTCGCGGTCCTCGAGGTAGCCCAGCTCGGCGAGTACCTCGGTCACTCGATCGAAGACGGTGGCGACGGCGCCGGTACGGGTGCGGATCTGGCGGGTGAGGGCATCCATCTCGCGCTTCAGACGCCACCATCGCTCGGCCCAGCGGGCGTGCTGCTCCCGCTCGGCGCATCCGTGGCACGGATGCTTCTTCATCCGTCGTCGCAGATCGGCCAGTTCTCTGCTGCGCGTCTCCCTGGCCGCCGCGCTCTGCGAGCCGGCCTTGGCACCCTTTCGCTCCAGATCGCTGAGTTCGCGCCGCAGTGCGGCGTACTCCGCGAAATCGCCGAGGTGGCACGCCATCGCCCGCTCATAGCCGGCGAGCGATTCCTCCTGTCTGCGTACCGTGCGGGCGAGGTCGACGACCGCTCGGTCGGCCTGGAACTGAGCGAACGACGACTCGAGTATCGCGCGGGTGCGATCCCTGCCGAACTGCGCGATCAGATTGACAGCCATGTTGTACGTCGGGCGGAAGCTCGAGTTCAGCGGGTAGCTGCGCCGTGATGCCAGTGCGGCCACTGCCTGCGGGTCCAGGCCGTCGCGCCACTGGATGACGCAGTGCCCCTCGACGTCGATCCCGCGACGACCCGCCCGCCCGGTCAGCTGCGTGTACTCCCCCGGCGTTATGGGCACCCTGGCCTCACCGTTGAACTTCTCCAGGCGTTCGAGCATGACCGTGCGGGCGGGCATGTTGATGCCGAGCGCAAGCGTCTCGGTGGCGAATACCACCTTGACAAGCTTGCGTCGGAAGAGTTCCTCGACCACCTCTTTGAACGCGGGGAGCAGCCCGGCATGGTGGGCTGCGACGCCGCGCTGCAGGCCTTCCAGCCATTCCCAGTAGCCGAGCACGGCGAGGTCTTCGTCGGCGATCGTGCGGCAGCGCTCCTCGGCCACCTGCCGAATCTGCTCGCGTTCGTGCGCCTCGGTGAGACGGATGCCCGACCGCAGCACCTGCGACACGGCCTGATCGCAGCCGGCCCTGCTGAACACGAACACGATGGCCGGCAGCAGGTTGCGGTCGTCGAGCAGCCGTACGACCTCGGGTCGGTCGAGCCTGTCCATGTCGGGCCTGCCGCGCCCCCGCCGCCTGCCGCGGTCGCTGAACTGGCGGGATCGGGAGGGGCGGCCGCCGAGCCGGGCCATCTGCACCAGTTCCGGATTCACGCGATTCGCCGCGCCTCTGGCGGCCGACTCGAAGAGGTCGAGAAGACGTTGCCGCACGAGCACGTGCTGCTCCAGCGGGACCGGACGGCTCTCGGACACGATCACGTCGGTGTCGCCGCGGACGGCCTGCAACCAGTCGCCGAACTCCTCCGCGTTCGACACCGTCGCCGAGAGCGAGACCAGGCGCACCTCGGGCGGAAGATGAATGATGACCTCTTCCCACACCGCACCGCGGAATCGATCGGCGAGGTAGTGCACCTCGTCCATCACGACGTATGCGAGGTCGGTGAGCAGGCCGGAGTCGGCGTAGAGCATGTTCCGCAGCACCTCGGTGGTCATCACCACCACCCGGGCGCCGGCGTTGACGTTGGTGTCGCCGGTGAGCAGGCCGACGGCATCCGTTCCGTACTCGTCGGCGAACTCCTGGTACTTCTGATTCGACAGCGCCTTCATCGGTGTGGTGTAGAAGACCTTGGCCGTGGGATGCCTCATCGCCAGCGCGACGGCGAACGCCGCCACGATGGTCTTGCCCGCGCCCGTCGGCGCGGCGACCAGCACGCTGTGGCCGTCTTCGAGGCTCGCGCACGCTTCGCGCTGGAAGGGATCGAGGTCGAACCGCTGGTGCTGCCGGAACTCCTCGAGACGTGGATGCCCGACACGGCTCCGCAACGCCGCGAATCGATCGGCGGGCGAGAACTGCTGGTCGATCATCCGACCAGACTATGGGCAGGAACCGGTCGCCGTATCGGGGCGGATGACGCCGCGCCGCTACCCCGCCGCGAGCTCCGCATCGATGTCGAGCGCCCGCTTCGCAATCCGGCGATCGTGCAGCCACGCCACCACCCACGACAGCAGGTAGAGCACGACCAGGGGAAGCGCCAGGAGGAACATCGAGATGACGTCCGCCGACGGGGTCGCGATCGCGGTGAAGACCATGATCGTGAGGATCGCCCATCGCCAGGACTTGATGATCGCCTTGGCGCTGATCACGCGCATGAAGTTGAGAAGCACGACGAACACCGGAAGCACGAACGCGATGCCGACGACGATGATCAGCTTCAGCACGAAGTTGAAGTAGTCGGACGCCACCAGCAGCGTCGTCTCGCCGTTGGGCACGAAACTGGTGAGCACACCCACGATGTGTGGAACCACCCACCAGCCGGCAGCGCAGCCGGCCAGGAACAGAGGGACCGCGGTGAAGAAGAACCCGAACGTGTAACCCTTCTCCCTGCGATTGAGCCCAGGGGTGAGGAACGCGAAGATCTGGTAGAGCCACAACGGCGACGTGATGATGATGCCGATGTAGACGCTCAGTTGCAGCTTGAGGTCGAATGCTGCGGTCACGTTCGGCCAGTTGATGCTGGCATGCTGCGTCTTTGCAATCTCATGCACAGGCAGGCTGATCGCGTCCCACACGAACGGTTCGAGGAACCAACCGGCGATGGCGCCGACGAGGATCCCTCCTGCGATCCAGAAGAAGCGGTTCTTCAGTTCCCGGAGATGTGCCCCCAGGGACATCCGGCCTTCGGGATTCCTGCCGCGCTTGGTACGAGCGGCGGTGCTCACGGTGACTAGATCTTGTCGGCCGGCTTGTCAGCCGTAGAGGGCTCGGCCTTGGCCTCGGTCTTAGCGGACTTGGACGCCTCAGCGGCCTCGTCCTCTTCCTGTCCATCGCGGATCTCCTTCTTGAAGATACGCGTGGACTGCCCGATGCTCCGCGCCAGTGCGGGAAGTCGGGTCGCTCCGAACAGGAGCACGATGATGAGCAGGATGATCCAGATGTGCCATCCGCTGAAGAGATCGCCAAGCATTTCAATGTCGCTTTCGCAGTAGGTGGGAGAACCGACTCGGATCGGCACTCACCAGGAGTTTACCGCGTCGGACTCTCGCTTCCCGCCGAGTATGCCTGATCGTTGCATTGCGTGCGCGACGTTCGTCCCACCTCTGCGCGTATTCACGGGCTGGGCCGAGCACGGCAGGGCGAAAGGCGGCTTCGCCGGCCCCCTCGCCTGCACGGGACGAGAGAACGTCGGTCTTCTCCGCGAGGTCGCCGAGAGCACCCATGGTGGCCATCGCCTTCACGAACAAGCGGTAGCCGAATAGGCCGAACATGCCGAGCAGGGCGAGTACGAGCACGGCCCAGATGACGAGCCAGGACCACCAGGGCATAGTTCACCCTATAGGCCATTGAGGATCGGCGGCCGACCCGATTGAGCCGGCGAGCGGCTTCAGCCGCGATAGTCCGTGGCTAGACATCGTCGCCGTTTGACGCATGCTCATAGCGACTGGTACCGGCCCGTGCCCAGTCAGCGACGGCGATCCGCGCCTCTTCCGGCGCTGTGACGGTGACCTGACCGGCGAACCTGGCGACCATGCGCTTGAGCCCGTGATAGTGCGCCACGCGCACCTTGGTGTGCACGACATCGCCGTCCTGGATGCGCGCAGCATCGTCGGGGATGTAGTCGGCGATCAGCGGCAGCGCCGCCGCTGCGACGTCGACCGAGACGGAGAGATCTTCGGCCGAGCCCTGGAAGAGCCGCTCCGGCAGCACGATGCGGGCGGCGTGCTCGCTGATGGGCTGCCCGGTCGAGACCAGGTGATCGATGCGGTCGAGACGGAAGGTGCGCGCAGCCTCCCGCAGATGGCACCAGCCGCGCAGGTACCAGTCGTCGTTCACAGATTCGATGCGCAGCGGGTCGACCGTGCGTCGCTCCGAGTCGCCGCGCGCGCTGACATAGTCGAGGTCGACCTGCGTGCGGTTCTCGATCGCGGCCCTGATCGTGGCGACGGTGTCGCGAAGCGCAGCGGGGGCGACCGCCACCTGCGCCGCGCCGGCAGCCGTTCCATGTTCGAGCTTGGCCATCAGCGACGACATCGCGTCGCGATCCGCGTGCTCGGGCAGCGAGCTGAGGTACTGAAGACCTGCGATCAGCGCGGCGGCCTCGCGTGCCGACAACCGCGGGGTGTCGTCGATCGCGACGGTGTGCGTGAGTGCGATGCGATCGTGCTGCTCCAGTTCGTCCCAGTCGATGTCGAACAGGTCGCCGGGCAGATACGAACGGGACTCGCCGGGCAGTCCGGAGACCGCGATCAGATAGACGGCGTCGCGGATCTGCTTCGACGAGACGTCGAACGCGGCGGCGACCTCGTCTACCGCGGCGCTCTCGTGATCCATCAGGTATGGGATGAGCGAGAGCAGCAGGGCGAGTTTGTCGCGCGCGTCGCGGGGTCCGGCGGTCTCAGCCACGAGCATCCACCTCGCCTGCGCCGGTGCTCGCAGTGTGCTCCACCAGCGTCGTGTGCAAGCGGTCGCGTACGGCGTCGACGAGGCGTTGCGGCCAGACCACGCGCACCTCCGGCCCATAGCCGGCGAGCTCGTCGGCGAGGAGTGCAGTGTCGGAGTAGTGCACGAGCAGGTTGCCTTCCCCATTGCGGCGGGTGTCTTCGCGCTTGCTCAGCCGCACCCAGGCATCCGTTCCGGGCAGCACGTCGAGTTCGGCCTGGTTGCGGTCCCAGATCTTCTGCAGTTCGTCGATCGCGCGCGAGGCGTAGTCGGTGCCGTGGCGCTCGAACCCGAGCTGGGTCACGCGGGGTCGTCCGATCACGCGCGAGAGCAGGAAGGTGCGCGGGGCATCCGCTCGCCTGTCGTGGGCATGAAGCAGCCAGCGCCCGTGGAACTGGACGAGCGCGAGCGGCTCCACGACGCGCTTCGTCGATTCGGTCTCCCCCGGCTTCAGATAGTCGAAGTTGACGACGACGCTGCGCTCCAGTGCGACCTCGAACGGTTCGAAAGCGGCCTCCCTGGTGCGCACCCGGGGAGCGAATCCGACCAGTGGATCGTCGGCCTCCACGCCGAGGGTGCGCAGTTTCATGATCGCTCTACGGGAGTCGGCCGAGAGGGATCCTTCGCGCCAGACGGTTGCGGCGAGGCCGAGCAGCGCCATCTCTTGCGGGGAGAATGTGATGTCGGCGGGCAGGTCGTATGCCGTTTTGGGAATGCGATAGCGCAGGCCCTGATTGTTGCCCGGGTCTCCCGGGTCTTCGACCGTCTCCAGCGGGATGCCGAGTTCGCGGATGTCGTCTTTGTCGCGTTCGAACTGCCGCTCGAGCGCGCTGTTGTCGCCGCCCTCCCGATACCGGGCGTTGTAGCCCTGCACGCTGGAGAGGATCTCGCTCTTCGTCAGCCCCGATTCGGTGGCGACAAGAGTGAGCACGAGCGAGAACAGGCGCTCCTCGACAGGGACCTTCTGTGGGGACACGCAGGCAATCCTATGAGGTCGGCGCGCCGCGTGGCGTGGGGCGAGGACGCGGTCGCCGCTACTTCCAGATGCCGAGAACGTCGATCACGTACGCCGTGGCGTTGCTGCCGGGAGTGACCACCAGGACCTGGCTTCCGACGTTCTGGCCGATGAGCTGCTTCACCACGTCGGAGGGCGGAGCAGACCCGTTCGAATTCGTCGCCGGCCACACGACGGGAGAGCCGTCCAGCCAGCTGGATCCGGCGACGGAGGTGGGGTCGTTGTACGTGACGGCCGTGTAGTTCACCAGCACGCCACTGGAGGAGTCGACCTTCTTCACGACGGCGCCCGAGCCCTGCCGGAGCACTGCGGTGCGTAGCTTCGTCGGCACCGTGTTCTCGCTGATCTTGATGCCCGGCTGCCCGTCGGGTGCAAGGACGACGGTGGGCATGCCGGGCTGCCCTGGACGCGGAGAGCCGGTCGCACGGGAGGGATACGCCTTCTCGACGTCGACGACGAGAACCACGTCTTGGCTGGCCGATCCTTGACTGCCTGCGATTTCGGCCTCTGTTCCGGTGACCACGATGCGCGATCCGACAGTGCTGCACATCAGCGCCTTCTGCAGGCCAGGCAGCGAACTCGATCCACCCGCCACGACAGCAGCCGGGAACGTCTCGACGGACTTTCCGGTCGCTGCGTCGTAGTGAGCGAGCGTGAACCTGACCATCTGGCCCTTGCCGATGGTCTTGCCCGAGCCGGTCTTGGCGGTGCTCTTCTGCAGCGCGTTCGTAACGACCGGGTGCGGGAACGACGCGTGCGGTGAGCCGAACGCGCCCGACGTGTGGATCAGCTGGGACGCAGCCCCGGGCTGCACGCAGGAGCTCGCCGAAGCTGCCGAGCATCCGGTCAGTCCGACACCCACGAGTGCCGCGGCGGCGATCAGTGTGCCGATGCGACGAACGCGTGCGGTGAGCGGCACCGAGCGTGCCGGTGCTGTGCGTGCCAGGAGTGTGCGCACGATTCCTCTTTCGACGAGGGACGAGGGGATCGGGGCGGCCGGGGCAGGCCGAGCGCTCCGGCATCCCATGCTAGTCGACCGACTGATGGCGTCCTGCTCGGTCGTCGGATGGTGCGGCGTCGCGTTCACGAGCCAGCCGGGCGGCTTCGGATGCCTCGCGCACCCTCTTGCGCAGGCTCTTCGGGCTCACCACTCGTTCGCCCAGTGCGCCTGGCGTCCACGCCTCGACGTCGTCTTCGCTGTACTCGCTCTTGGACGCCCGTCGTTTGAGCTCGGGGAGCGCTGTGCCGGGCGCCAGCCGTCGCGCACTGATCAGGAAGCCGGTGTGCGCGATCATGCGATGGTCCGGTCGCACCGCGAGTCCCTCCACGTGCCAGCTGCGCACCATCGTCTCGTTCGAGATCGGGTGGGTGAACGCGCCGCTGCCGCGGATCGCCTCCGCCACACGGGAGAGCTGTGTGACGGTCGCGACGTAGCACAGCAGTACGCCACCGGGCTTGAGGGCTGCGGCACAGGCATCCACGCACTCCCACGGCGCGAGCATGTCGAGCACGATCCGGTCGACGTCGCCGTCTGTCGCAGACGCCGCAAGCTCCTGTTGGAGGTCGCCGACCGTGAGGGTCCAGTTGGGTGGGAATTCGCCGAAGAACGTCTCGAGGTTGCCGCGGGCGACGTCGGCGAACTCGTCGCGGCGCTCGAACGAGAAGAGTCGTCCGTGCGGGCCGATCGCCCGCAGCAGCCACAGGGAGAGGGCTCCCGAACCGACCCCGGCCTCCACGACAGTTGCACCGGGGAAGATGTCGGCCTGCGCCAGGATCTGCGCGGCATCCTTCGGGTAGACGATCGCGGCGCCGCGCGGCATCGACATCACGAAATCGGTGAGCAGTGGTCGCAGCGCCAGGTGCTCCACCCCGGCCTCGTTCGCCACGACGGAGCCGTCGGGCAGACCGATGATCGCGTCGTGCGGCAGGGGGCCCCTGTGGGTGTGGAAGACCTTGCCGGGAACGAGCGTGATCGTGTGCAGGTGCCCCTTCGGTCCTGTCAACTGCACTCGGTCGCCCGCACGGAAAGGGCCGGAGGAGGCCGGAAGCTCGCCGGGAGTCACGCGGCACGCTCTTCGAACAACCCCGCCAGGTCGGCGAACGTGATGCCTTCGAGCGTCGGCCACAACGTGTGCTCGTCACAGGCCGGAAGCGGGATCATGTGCGGAACGCCGATCGCGACGGTGCCGGCGGCAACGGCCGAGGCGAGTCCGTTCATCGAGTCCTCGATGGCGACGCAGTCCTGTGGGCGTACACCGAGCTTCCTGGCCGCGTCGAGATAAGGATCGGCGTACGGCTTCGGCCTGTCGACCTCGTCTCCGGTGACGAGCACGTCGAAGGCGGAGAAGGGGATCTGGGACACGACCTGCTCCGCCATGTCGCGGATGGACATGGTCACGAGGGCCGTCTTCACGCCTTGTTCCCGGATGTCGAGCAGGAGCTCCTTCGCTCCTGGGCGCCAGGGCACGCCGCGGGATTCCAGCTGTTCCTGCACCCGCCGGGTCAGGGTGGAGACGATGGTGTCCGCGTCCAGTGCGACACCGTGCTCCTGGAAGACCTTGGCCGACTCCCAGAGTCCTGACCCGATCAGTACGAGGGCGTCGTCATGCGTCCAGGTTCCTCCGTGCTCGGTGACGAGCTCGGTTTCCGCCTGCATCCAGTACGGCTCGGTGTCGACAAGGGTGCCGTCCATGTCGAAGAGCACGGCGGCGGGGGCAGCGGAGGTCACGAGCATCCAGTGTATCGATGCCTCGCGCCTCGAAGCCCTGGTCGGCTCGGTCGTGCGACCGAGCTCGCGCCGCGCCCTCGGTCGTCGCTTTCGTGCCCGGTGCGAGCGCTCGGTGCCTCCGCGACCGAAGAGGGCCCGGGCCTATTCTGGGTAGGCGCGCCCAGCCAGGGCGCCGGAGACGAAAGCAGCCGACAGCGTGAGCAACGACAGCGGGATCTTCGACGGACGCATCCTCGTGGTGGCGTTCGAGGGGTGGAACGACGCGGGTGAAGCCGCGAGCGGGGCCGTGCGCACCCTGAAGGATTCCCTCGATGTCGTGCCGATCGCGAGCATCGACCCCGAACAGTACTACGACTTCCAGTTCAACCGTCCGATGCTTGCTGCCGACGAAGAGGGCGGCCGAAGGCTGGAGTGGCCGGGTGCCGTGGTGTACGCGCCGGTCTCGCCGGGCGTCCATATCGATCCGCTCGAGGAGGACGCTGAGGTGCATGCCAGCGGGAGCGGCGTCGGCAACCTCTATCTCCTGCTCGGCACGGAGCCGTCTCGCAGCTGGAAGGCCTTCACCGCCGAACTCATCGATGCCGCCCTGGCCGCGGGCATCGACGGCATCGTGCTGCTCGGATCCATGCTCGCCGACGTTCCACACACTCGACCGATTTCGGTCTTCGCCTCCAGCGACAACCAGCAGGTGCGTGCCGACCTCGGCGTGGAGCGGCCGACGTACGAGGGGCCGGTCGGAATCCTCAGCGTGGTCGCCGACGCGGCGGAGACTATGGGGATCCCGACGCTGGCGCTGTGGGCATCCGTTCCGCACTACGTGCACAACTCGCCGAGCCCGAAGGCGATGCTCGCTCTCATCGAGAGGCTCGAGCAGCTCATCGACGTGACGGTTCCCCGAGGGGAGCTCGTGGCGGATTCGGCCGCTTGGGAGAGCGGCATCGACGCGCTCGCCGCCGACGACGAAGACATGGCGGCGTATATCGAGCAGCTCGAACAGGCCAGAGACACTGTGGACTCCCCGGAGGCGAGCGGCGAGGCGATCGCTCAGGAGTTCGAGCGCTATCTGCGACGCAGGGGCGATGGCCGTGACAAAGGCGATGGCAGAGGCGACGGCAGAGGCACTGACGAGCCCTGGCGTCGGGAGTAGTACCTGCATCGCACTACACGTTTTCGCATCCGCATCCGCGTCGGTGCTTTCGTGTGGTCGGTGCTTTCGTGCTGCGAGTGCCGACAAGTGGGGCGGTATCCGGATCGGCGCGCCGGTGGTGACGGGCGCAGGCTCAGAGCACGACGCCGAGCAGGGCGTCGGCCAGCGTGCGGATGAGTGCCGGATCGTCGACTCCGGTCTCTACAGCGGTGTCGACCGCGGAGAGTGCGCCAGGCGTGTCGAGATCGTCGGCAAGTCGTGAGCGCACCTGCTCGAGCACGTCGAGTGCGTGTGCGCCGTTCGGGGTCGGCCGGATGCCGCGCCAGGCATCCAGCCGCCGAAGTGCCTCATCGAGGCCCTCCCGCGTCCACTCCCATTCGTCGCGGTAGTGATGCGCGAGCAGGGCCAGCCGGATGCCGGTGGCCGGCACCCCCTGCTTCACCAGTTCGGAGACCAGGACGAGGTTGCCCAGCGACTTGCTCATCTTCTCGCCCCGGTAGGCGACCAGCCCGGCATGGCTGAAGACCTTGGCGAGCGGATGCCCGCTGAGCGCGGCCGCGTGTCCCGCGCTGAGATCGTGGTGCGGGAAGATCAGGTCGGCGCCGCCGCCCTGCACGGTGAAGTCATGTCCGAGATGTTTCAGCGCGATGACCGAGCACTCGATGTGCCAGCCGGGTCGGCCTCGGCCTAGCACGGACCGCCACGACGGTTCGCCCCCGCGTGCGGCACGCCAGAGGAGCGGGTCGAGCGGGTCTCGCTTGCCGGCGCGACCCGGGTCTCCGCCGCGCTCGGCAGACAGGGCGAGCATCTCGGCGCGGTCGAGGTTGCTCTCTTTGCCGATGCGCCACGGGCTGGAATGTTCCGCCGACGCGATATCGAAGTAGACGTCGTCGGTCTCGTCGTCGCCGATGTCTGTGCTGTTCCCCGTTTCGGGTGTGGGAACGCGGTAGGCGGTGCCGCGCTCGAGCAGGAGCGCCACGGCATCCGCTATCTCGTCTATCACCTCGGTGACGGCCACGTAGTCCTGAGGCGGCAGAATGCGCAGCGCGGTCATGTCGCCGCGGAACAGCTCGATCTGCTGATCGGCGAGCTCGCGCCACGGCACGCCGGTGGCCTCTGCGCGTTCCAGCAGCGGGTCGTCGATGTCGGTGATGTTCTGCGCGTAGTGCACCTCGAGTCCGGCATCCAACCACACCCGCTGCAGCGTGTCGAACGCGAGGTAGGTGCTGGCATGGCCGATGTGCGTGGCGTCGTACGGGGTGATGCCGCACACGTAGAGCCTGGCGATGACATCGTCAGGCGCCGAGCAGAGGCGTTCGCCAGTGGCCGTATCGTGCAGTCGAGGCGGCCTGCCCGTGCCCGGAAGTCTCGGCACCAGGGGCCGTGCCCACGACTCAGGCATTCAGCACCCCGGAACCGAGCAGGATCATCAGGAGCACTCCGAGCGCTATGCGGTAGACGACGAACGGCAGGAAGCTGCGCCGGGAGATGTAGCGCATGAAGAACGCGATGACGAGCAGCCCGACCGCGAAGGCGACCACCGTGGCGCCGAACGTGTCGACCGAGTTGAACACCTCGGGGGTGCACGCCTTCGCTGTCGCTTCATGGGACCCCGCTATGCACGGATGCCTGACCGATTTGTACAGCTCGTACAGTCCGCTTCCGAAGACGGCCGGCATCGCCAGCAGGAACGAGTACCTGGCCGCTGCGCTGCGCTGGTAGCCCATGAACAGACCCGCGGAGATCGTGCCGCCGGACCGCGACACACCCGGCACGAGGGCGAACGCCTGCGCGACGCCGTAGATCGCCGCGTGCCCCCAGGTGAGCTCGGCGACGCGGCGGGTCTTCGCACCGATGCGGTCGGCGACCCACAATACGATCGCGAACACGATGAGCATGACGGCGACGATCCATAGCGAACGGAACGTGGTCTCGATGGCGTTCTGGAAGAGCAGCCCGAGCACCACGATGGGGATGCTGCCCACGATGATCATCCAGCCCAGACGCGCCGTCGGGTCATTTCGCGGGATGCGGCCGAACAGAGCGAGGAACCACCGCCCGATGATGTGCGTCACGTCGCGCCAGAAGTAGACGAGAACCGCGAGCTCAGTACCGAGCTGGATGATGGCGGTGAATGCCGCTCCCGGGTCTTCACCCGTTCCGATCAGTTCGCCGACGATGCGCACGTGCGCGCTCGAGGAGACGGGCAGGAACTCGGTGAGCCCCTGCACGAGGCCGAGGATCAGCGCGCCTATGAAGTCCATCGCACTCTTTCGGTGGGTCGGAGGCCGTAACGGCTGCGTCAGTAGGTGGAGAGCAGGTGGCGCAGCACTGTGCGGCCGAACACGAGCGCGTCGAGCGGCACCCGTTCGTCGACGCCGTGGAACATGGCGGGGAAGTCGATGTCGGCAGGCAGCATGAGCGGGGCGAAGCCGTAGCCGGTGATGCCGAGCCTGCTGAGTGCTTTGTTGTCTGTGCCGCCGGAGAGCAGATACGGCAGCACGACGGCGTCGGGGTCGTGCGACAGCAGGGCATCCGTCATGGCGTCCACCAGCGGGCCGGTGAACGGTGCCTCCAGCCCGATATCGCGATGCACGATCTCGATGTCGACGTCGTCGTCGACGAGTTCGCGCACCTTCAGGAGCACGTCATCCTCTTCGCCGGCGAGCGTTCGGATGTCGACCAGTGCCTCCGCTCGTTCCGGTACGACGTTGTGTTTGTACCCGGCCTTCAGCAGTGTGGGGTTGCTCGTTGTGCGGAGGGTCGCGCGGATGAAACCGGATGCCGTACCGCTGCGCAGCACCACCTCGTCGGGTCCGAGCGTCACAGGGTCGACATCGAGCAGTCTGGCAAGCTCGCCGACCAGTTGCGTGGTCGTGGCCGTGAGGCGCAGCGGCCACTCCTGAGAGCCGATGGCCACGACCGCCTTCGCCAGTTCGGTGACGGCGTTCTCGGCGACCATGCGGGAACCGTGCGCCGCTTTGCCGCGCGCGACGAGGCGGATCCAGACCAGGGACTTCTCCCCCGTCTGCAGCAGGTAGGCGCGTTTGCCTGCGATGTCGACGGAGTAGCCGCCGACCTCGCTGATGGCCTCCGTCGCGCCTTCGAAGACGCCGGGATGCTCGTCCACCATGAAGTGCGAGCCGAACAGGCCGCCGTCTTCCTCATCGGCGAAGAACGCGATGACGAGGTCGCGCTCCGGTGCTTCACCGGCGCGGAGGATATCGCTCAGCGCGGTGAGGATCATCGCGTCCATGTTCTTCATGTCCACGGCGCCGCGGCCCCAGAGCAGTCCGTCGTGGATCTCCCCCGCGAACGGGTCGAAGGTCCAGCCCGACGGATCGGCAGGCACGACGTCCAGGTGGCCGTGCACGACAAGTGCCGGCTTGCTGCGATCGCGGCCCTCGACTCGGGCGACGACGGTGGCGCGGTCGGGCCGCGACTCGAAGGTGCGGGGTTTCAGGTCGAGGGCTGCCAGGTGTTCACTGACGTAGGCTGCGGCATCCGTCTCGCCTTTCGCCCGTCCTTCGCCCCAGTTGGTGGTGTCGATGCGGATGAGATCCCGTGCGATGCGCGCCGTCTCGTCGAGGCTCTGCTCGGTTCCCGATCCCTCGGCGCGCGCGGTGGCGTCGTCCGGGTTGGTCATGGGGGCAACGCTACCGGGATGGCGTTCTCGGCGACCAATCGGATGCCTCTGATCGAGTGTCGTCAGCGGTCGTCGTGGCCCCTTCGGGATGGGCGGAATGGCATCGGATTCGTGCTAACCTCGTACGTCGGTGGCCGATTCGTCGGTCTCCGGAATGTGCGCGCGGGTGGCGGAATAGGCAGACGCGCTAGCTTGAGGTGCTAGTGCCCTTTATCGGGCGTGGGGGTTCAAGTCCCCCCTCGCGCACGAAATGCAGAAGGCCGGTCCGAAAGGACCGGCCTTCTGCATTTCGTACGCGTGCGGGTCTCCTTGAACCCCTCGGGGGTGGGCCCCCACCGCCGGAGGCTCCGAGCGCCGCGAAGCGGCGGTTGGAGGGGCGGTAGGGACAAGTCCCCCCTCGCGCGGTTTCGAAGCATCGCTTCGAAACCGACTCCAGCACTATTCGATGCGGCGGAGGAAGCCGCCTATGTGCACCCCGGGCCTACGAACCCCTCCCCCGCGCCGCGAGCCCCGCAACCTTCACCAGCCGAGCACGCCTGCATCCTCCTGGAAGGTGCCGGTGGGCCCGTCAGTCCCGATATTCGCCCAGGCCGCGACCACCTCTGCACTCTCGCCGGCGGGGCGTCCGGGATGGCTGCCCGGGTCTCCCCCGCCCAGCTCGGTCGCCGTGATGCCGGGTTCGACCGCGTTGAACTTCACGTCGGGAACGGCCTTCGCGTACTGAACGGTGAGCATGGAAACGGCGGCCTTGCTCGACCCGTAGACGATGGCCGGGAAGTGCGAGGCGGGTCGAGACGACTCGTGCGTTGCCCAGAACGAGCCGAGAGCGCTCGAGACGTTCACGACGACGGGGTTGTGCGATCTCCGGAGCAAGGGCAGGGCTGCCTCCGTGACGCGGATGATGCCGACTGCGTTCGTGTCGTACACCTCCAGGGCGCTGGCTCCGTCAAGCGCTTCGCTCCGGCCATCCGCGATGCGCCTGGCGATCCCCGCGTTGTTGACGAGTACGTCGAGCCCGCCCTCGCTCGCGATCGTGGCGACTGCGGCTGCGACGGATGCGTCGTTCGTCACATCGAGCTGCACGAAGCGGGCGCCGAGTTCGTCGGCGGCTTCCTGTCCGCGCTGCTCGTCGCGTGAGCCTATGTAGACGGTGTGTCCCATCGCGATGAGACGCCGGGCGGTTTCCTTGCCGAGGCCCTTGTTGGCCCCTGTGATGAGTGTTGTGGTCATGCAGCAAGGCTCCGCTGCGGCTGGACGCGCAGGCAGTCGTCTGTTCTTCATAGGACCGGTAGTGCCACGACAACGGATGCTCGGCGAAGCAGACTGGAACGGTGGATCATCAGGAGTTCGGTCGGACCGTTCGGCACTGGCGGGATCGCGTCGCTCCGGACTCGGTCGGCCTTCCGACGGGCACCCGGCGACGAGCTGAGGGTCTCCGTCGTGAGGAACTGGCGGCTCTGGCGGGGATCTCCGTCGACTACCTCACGCGGCTGGAGCAGGGCCGCGCCACCTCGCCGTCGGAGCAGGTGGTCGAGGCGCTTGCCAGAGCACTGCGCCTGTCCGATCCGGAACGCGAGCTGTTGTTCCGGCTCGCAGGCCTTGCGGTTCCCGGTCGCGATCTGGTTCCGGCACGCATCCCGCCGAGCGTGCAGCGGCTGCTCGACCGTCTCTCCGCAAACCCGATCGCCGTGTACGACGCAATGTGGAACCTCCTCGTCACGAACGCCGGGTACGACGCCCTCACGGGTGCGTCCGCGTGGCGCGGCATCCAGCGCAATGGAGTGTGGCGCAACCTGGTCGGGCCGGGACCGGTCGCCGAGCTCGGACCAGTCGAACTAGCTGAGCAGCAGGCCGGACTCGTCGCCGACCTGAGGCTCACGGCGGCGAAGTACCCCGCCGATCCACGGCTGCGCAGCCTCGTCGTCGAACTGCGACGGCAGAGCATCCTGTTCTCCGAACTGTGGGATGCCGGAGAGATGCGACCGCACGAGGACCGCTCCCGCCACAAGTACGTCGAGCATCCGGAAGCCGGCCGGATCGGGCTGGATTGCGACACGTTCATCGTCGCCGGCGACGATCTGCGCATCATGGTCTACTCGGCCCAGCCGGGCACGGAGGATGCCGAGCGCCTGGCGTTGGCGATCGTGCTCGGCACACAGGCCTTCCCCGACGAACCGGCGCGGGGCCGATCGACGCGGTAGTCGGGGCCTTACTCCTTCGCGGCGACGTGCTCGACGACGGCGGGGATGACAGTCTCGCCGTAGACCCGCAACGTCTCCTCCTTGTCGTCGTGCTGGAGGTATCCGGCGAACTGGGTGACGCCCAGCTCTTCCAGCGCCTTCAGCTTGGCAACGTGGTCCTCCGCAGGGCCCAGCACGCACAGCCGGTCGACGATCTCGTCGGAGACGAACGCGGTGTGGGTGTTGCCGACGCGACCGTGCTCGTTGTAGTCGTAGCCCTCGCGCTCCTTGATGTAGTCCGCCAGCACCTGCGGCACAGCGCCTCCGCCCTCCCCGTAGCGGCGGACGATGTCCGCGATGTGGTTGCCGACCATGCCGCCGAACCAGCGGGTCTGCTCCCGCTGATGGTCGACATCCGCTCCCACATACATCGGCGCAGCGACGCAGATCGCCAGGGAGTCAGGGTCGCGACCGGCGGCGCGTGCTGCGTCCTTCACGGCGCGGATCATCCACTCCGCCACGTCGAGGTCTGCAAGCTGCAGGATGTACCCGTCGCCGACCTCGCCGGCGAGCTTGAGCGCTTGCGGCCCGTAGGCGGCGACCCACATCTGAAGCTCGCTCCCCTTCGACCAGGGGAAGCGCAGCGTCGCCCCCTTGTATTCGACGGCCCGGCTGTTGGCGAGCTCCCGGATGACGTGGATCGCCTCGCGCAGTTCCGCCATCGTCACAGGCCGCCCGTTCGTGACTCGCACGGCGGAGTCGCCGCGGCCGATCCCGCAGACCGTGCGGTTGCCGTACAGCTCGTTGAGCGTGGCGAAGACGGATGCCGTCACCGTCCAGTCCCGCGTGGCGGGATTCGTGACGAACGGACCGACCTTGATGCGGTGCGTGCGGGCGAGGATCTGGGAGTGGATGACGTACGGCTCCTCCCAGAGCAGGTGCGAGTCGAAGGTCCACGCGTGGCTGAAGCCGTACTGCTCGGCCAGCTCGGCGAGGTGCACCACACGGCTGCCGGGCGGATCGGTCTGCAGTACGACGCCGAATTCCATGAGCGGATGCCTCTCTCCTACGCCCTCAGGCTCTCCTGGCCGTCAAGCCACATTCCGGTCAGGCCAGGTATTGGCTCAGCCCGCGCTTGAGGTAGACGCCATCGCCCTTGGCACCCACGTACCTGCCGTCGTCGACGATGACCTTGCCCTTCGACAGCACCGTGTGCACTCGGCCGTCGATCTCGAAGCCCTCCCAGGCGGAATAGTCCAGGTTCATGTGGTGTGTCGCGGCGGAGATCGTGGTGTGGCCGCTCGGATCGTAGACGACGATGTCGCCGTCGGCGCCGGGCTGGATGACGCCCTTGCGCCCGTACAGACCGAACATGCGGGCCGGCGTGGTCGAGGTGATCTCCACGAAGCGCTCGAGCGAGAGCTTGCCGGTGGCGACCGCCTGGTACAGGAGGTCGACGCGGTGCTCCACCGTGCCGATGCCGTTGGGGATCTTCGCGAAACTCGTCAGGCCCAGCTCCTTCTGGTCTTTCATGCAGAACGGGCAGTGATCTGTGGAGACGAGCTGGAGCTCGTTCGTGCGCAGGGCCCGCCAGAGCTCCTCGATGTGTCCCTCGTGCTTCGAGCGCAACGGCGGTGAGGCCACCCATTTCGCTCCCTCGAAGTCGCCCCACTGGTCGCTGTGCGCCCCCAGCTGGTCTTCGAGGCTGAGGTAGAGGTACTGCGGGCACGTCTCGCCGAACACGTTCGAGCCGCGATGGCGAGCGGCGGCGATCTGTTCGACGGCCTGCTTCGCGCTCACGTGCACGAAGTACAGCGGCGTGCCCGCCACATCGGCGATCATGATGGCCCGGTGCGTGGCTTCCTCTTCCATCTGCCACGGACGGGTGAGCCCGTGGTACACCGGGCCCGTGTCGCCTGCGGCGATGGCCTGCTGAACGAGCACATCGATGACCGAGCCGTTCTCGGCGTGCATCATCATCAGCGCGCCGTTCTCGGCCCCCTTCTGGAACGCCCGGAAGATCTGCCCGTCGTCCGAGAGGAACACGCCCTTGTACGCCATGAACAGCTTGAAGCTCGTCACACCCTCGTTCACGAGCTCGTCCATCGCCGTCAGTGACGTGTCTTGAACGTCGGAGAGGATCTGATGGAAGCCGTAGTCGATGGCGCAGTTCCCGGCCGCCTTCTCATGCCACAGGTGGTACTGGTCGAGCACGTTCTGGTCGGGGTACTGCGTGACGAAGTCGATGATCGTGGTCGTGCCGCCGATGGCGGCTGCCCGGGTTCCGGTCTCGAACGTGTCGCTGGCGTTCGTGCCCCCGAACGGCATCTCCATATGCGTGTGCGGATCGACGCCACCGGGGATGACGTACTTTCCGGTCGCGTCGATGACCGCGTCGACGGATGCCTTCAGGTCGGAACCGAGCAGCTGCGAGCCGGGCTGGAGTACGGCGGTGATCGTCTCCCCGTCGATGAGCACGTCGGCGGCCACCCGTCCCGTCGAGCTGACCACGGTGCCGCCCGTGATGAGAGTCTTCATCGCTTCTCCACTGCTTTCGGCTACGGCTTCGGGATGCGCGTGTACGACTCGGGCCGACGGTCCCGATAGAACTGCCAGTCGTCGCGTGTCTGCCGCACGAGGTCGAGATCGAGGTCGCGGATGACGAGTTCCTCGTGGTCCCGCGAGCCGTATCCGCCGATGACGTTGCCGCGCGGATCGACGAACTGACTCGAGCCGTAGAAGTCGACCGCGAGGTCGCCGTACTCGTTGTCTTCGCGGCCGACCCGGTTCGGAGCGGCGACGAAGTAGCCGTTCGCCGCCGCGGCCGCCGGCTGCTCGATCTCCCACAGCCGGTTGCTGAGTCCTGGTTTGGTCGCGTTCGGGTTGAAGACGATCTGCGCGCCGCCCAGGCCGAGCTCGCGCCATCCTTCCGGGAAGTGGCGGTCGTAGCAGATGTATACGCCGATCGGTCCGACGGCCGTATCGAACACGGGGTACCCGAGGTTGCCTGGGCGGAAGTAGAACTTCTCCCAGAACTTGTCGAGGTGGGGAATGTGGTGCTTGCGGTACTTGCCGAGAACCGTGCCATCGGCATCCACCACCACCGCCGTGTTGTAGTAGACGCCCGGCTGCTCCTCCTCGTAAATGGGCAGGATCATCACAAGCTTCAACTCTTCGGCGAGTTCCATGAAACGCTGCACGGTGGGTCCGTCCGCCGGCTCGGCGTAGGCGTAGTACTTCTTGTCTTCGGTGATGCCGAAGTACGGGCCGTAGAACAGCTCCTGGAAGCAGAGCACCTGCGCGCCCTGCGCGGCCGCATCGCGGGCGAATCCCTCGTGTTTGACGACCATCGACTCTTTGTCGCCGGTCCACGTGGTCTGGCTGATGGCCGCTCGAATCGTTGTCACGTTGATCCTCTCCATCGGTGTTCCCCGCATTAAACGCTTGAGATCCGCTTCTTCGCTACGGATGAACGCGAATGGGGGTCTTCGGCGCTCGAATGCGCAACTGCCGGCGCGTGCCGATGCTTCCGATCTCGGGCATCTCGAATGGCGATCCCCGAGTTCGACGAGCTGCCGTGCCACGCTCTAGAAGACGAAAGGGTCTCGTGTGAGCATTGCCGCTGCGGATGCCGGTGACGCGGCGGGCTTCCTCGCCGGCCTGGAACCGTGGGATGTCGCGCTCGCCGCGCTCAGTGTGGTGCTCGGCATCGTGTTCGGGGTGCTCGCCAAGCGTGGCACCGCTGCGCTTCTGGCGCGGGTGCCGAACCTCTCCCCCATCGTTGCGAAACGTGTGGCGACCACGGTTCGCCTGACGCTCATCCTGCTCGGTGTGGGGATCGCCCTCACGTTCCTGGGTGCGCCGATTCAGCCGGTGATCGCCCTGGCGATCCTGCTCGCGGTGATCGCAGGGCTCGCGCTGCGCGGCATCGCGGAGAACTACGCCGCCGGGCTGGTCATCCAGACGAGGCGTCCCTTCGTACGCGGCGACGTGGTGCGGATCGGCGACTACGAGGGCGTCGTCACCGAGATCAGCGGTCGTTCCGTGACGGTGCGGCAGTTCGACGGTGCGGTCGCGCACATTCCGAACGCGACAGTGCTGTCCAACCCGTTCCTGAACCAGTCGGAGCGCACGGCGATGCGCAGCGAGGTCGAGGTGCGGCTTCGCTATCGCGACCGTGACGATCTGGATGCCGCCGTGGCGGACATCCGCTCGGCATGCTCGGGGATCGATGCGATCGTCGACGGCAAGCACGCCGAGGTGCTGTTCGTGGCGATCGGGTCGGACCGGGCCACACTGTCGGTGCGGTACCGGCACCATCCGACCCACAAGGGTGCTGTCAGGTCGCAGGTCGTCTCGGCAGTGTACGGGGCGGTCGCGGGGCGCGAGGCTGTGGTCACCTCGGCGAAGGTAGACCCGCCGCTGACTCCGCCGGCCGGGGTGTGAACGAGTTGTCGGTCGCGGCAACTACGGTGAGGGCATGTGCGCCAGTTATGGGCTCGATCCGCGTTTCACCGATCCTGACGGGATCCTGGAGGGCGACGCAGAGCTCCTCTCCGAGCTGCGAACCTGGGCTGCAGACAATGCGGATGAGACGCTGCTGCCCACGGGAAAGAACCTGCGCAACCTGAACCCGATCATCCAGGCATCCGGCGGTCGCCGCGTTCTTCAGCCCGGGTGGTGGGGGTATCTCGTGCGCGGCGAGCCGGCGAGGTTTCCCTCCATCAACACCCGCTCGGAACGACTCGCCGAGCGCACCGGTCCTCTCCCGGAGCGAGTCATCGTCCCGGCGACCTCCTGGTTCGAGATGCAGAAACCCGGCCGCCAATGGTTCCAGTTCGGTCAGGAAGCCCTCGCGCTCTTCGCGATGGCCGCCATCGCCCAGCCCGGCCGCACCTCGGACGGTGCGACCTTCACCTGCTTCTCTATCGTGATGCGGCCGGCACCTGATGCGCTCGCCTCTGTTCACGATCGCTCCCCTCTTCTCGTTCCCGCGGCCTTCGTCGACCAATGGCTGACCGGTTCAGGCACGCCGGCCGAACTGATCGACGCGTCGATCGCAGAGTCCGAAACGGCACTGGCGGCGATCGATGTCATGCCCATCGCGAAGAGGCCGTGAGCGTTGGGAGCCATTGCGGCGTAACTCGAATTGCGTTGAAGGTAAGCCTTACCTAACATTGCACAGTGACCTTGGTTGACGCTCTCCCGAATCTTCTGATCGGACTACGGGATGGGCTCGAGGCCGGACTCGTGGTGAGCATCCTGCTGGTCGCGCTTCGCAAACTCGGTACGGTCGACGGCGAGCGGCGGTCGTCGTTCCCCATTTGGATCGGGGTGATCGCAGCGGTGACCGTCGCCGCGAGCTTCGCCGCGGTGCTGACCTACTCGACCGATGTTCTCGGGGCGGTCGCGCAGTCCGCCATCGGCGGAGTTCTCAGCGTGGTCGCCGTCAGCCTGGTCACCTGGATGGTGTTCTGGATGCGCAATGCCGGCCGCGGCCTCTCCGGCGAGCTCTCCGAGCGGGTACGCACGGCATCGTTCGTCGGAGCGGGCGCACTGGCCGTGACGGCGTTCGTCGCGATCGGTCGCGAAGGCCTTGAGACGACCCTCTTCATCTGGACGGCTGCCCGGGCTTTCGGCGACACCCTGTATCCACTGATCGGCGCGTTCGTCGGCATCGCCATCGCGGTTCTGATCTGTGCGCTCATCTACCGGGGCGCGCTCAAGGTCAACCTGGGCAAGTTCTTCGGCCGCACCGCAATCGCCCTCGCCGTGATCGCCGCAGGAATCCTCGCCTACGGGCTCGGCGAGCTGCAGACCATCGGATGGCTTCCCGGTTCGACCTGGATCGGCTTCGACATCAGCGGCGCCGTTCCCTCCGACACCTGGTGGATGTCGATCATCTCCGGAGTCACTGCCCTGCAGACACGGATGACCGTGCTCCAGGTCGTGGTCTGGGTGGCATACGTGGTCGTCATGGTCGTGCTGCTTGCGCGCCGTCCCGGGTCCAAGTCCGCGAAGACTGCACCGAAACCGGAGCGGCCGACGACGGTGGCGGATGCGTCGCCCTCGCCCGCCGCGGGAACGGCGCTCCCCGCAGCCGGGTCGGCCGAGCCCAGGGCGACCGTGCTCGAACGTTGGCTGCGTTGGGCGGAACGGCGCACGTGGTCGGTCATCGCCGGTCTCATCGTGGTGCCGGCCCTCCTGGCCGCGGCCATCATCGCCGTGCTGCCACCGAAACCGGCCGCCGCCTCTGCGGTCACCGTGTCGGATTCGGCGTGCGGTGCCGGATGGAAGGCGCCGCAGTCCGGAACACAGAGCATCACCGTCACGAACAACTCGAAGCGGGTCGGGGAGATCTACCTGAACAACGGGTCCGGCGGCGTCGTCGCCGAGATCGAGACGCTTGCACCCGCGACGACGGCGGAGATGACGGCGACCCTGAACCCCGGCAGCTACACCTTCACCTGCTACCTTGCCGGGCAGAAGGCAGGCACCTCGCCTGCGCTCCAAGTCGTCGGCCCGGCCGCTGCGGCACCGATCGCCGCAGCCCCGGTCACCGCGGGCGACCTCATCGGCCCGAACGACGCGTATCAGGCGTATGCCGCCGCACAACTGGATGCTCTCAGTGCCCAGCTTCAGAAGATCCAAGCCGATCTCGCTGCCGGCGACCGGGCTGCGGCGCAGGTGGACTGGCTGACGGCACAGGTGGATTGGGAGCGCGTGGGCGCGTCGTACAACAGTTTCGGGGACCTGGGCATGGCAGTCGACGGACTACCGCAGCAGTTCGCTGAAGGCACGAACGATCCACACTTCGCAGGCCTTCACAAGCTCGAATACGAACTCTGGCACGACGCATCCTTTGCCGAACTCCAATCCACGAACACGGCTCTGATCAAAGCGGTGCACGCCGTGAGGAGCGACCTGCGCTCCGACGATCTCGCCGGCGACCCGACGAACCTTCCGCTTCGCGTGCACGAGATCCTCGAAGACGCGCTCCGCGACCATCTCTCCGGCCAAGACGACCTGGGCGGTGGCGCCGGGTACGCCATGACGTCCGCCGACGTGGAGGTCACCGGTGCCCTGCTCGGCTTCGTGACACCTCTGCTGAATACCCGCGATCCGCAGCTGGTGCCCACCGCAACTAAGGAAATCGCCGAACTGCGCGCCGCTCTCGCCCATGCGCACACAAGCTCGGGGTGGGTGAGCCCTCAGACGGCATCGACTCAGACCCGACAGCACATCGACGGCGCGCTAGGGCAGCTTCTGGAGACGCTCTCGAACGTGCCCACCCTGCTCGAAATACCCAAACACGGATAGCCGCGCACCGCCCCGAACCCCCTTCGACCGCACCAGAGAACGACGATGAAATCAGCTGACGAGACCGAGCCCACCCGCGTCGATCGGCGCGCCTTCCTCAAGGGTGCAGCGGCCGGAGCCGCCACCACAGCCCTGGCCGGAGGCCTGATGGTGGCCGGTGGAGCCGTCGACCGCGCGCACGCAGACATCGCAGGCGGCCAATTGCGCGAGTCCTACCCGTTCCACGGTGCGCACCAGGCAGGGGTGCTCACCCCGGGCGCCGACGACAAGCAGCCCTACGCTGCCTTCGCGTCGTTCTCCGTGCTGGCCGACTCGAGGGCGGGCCTCGTGTCTCTGATGCGCACGCTCACCGACCGGGTGCGGTTTCTCACCGCGGGCGGCACCCCGAAGAATCTCGGCGTGAGCAGTCCGCCATCCGACTCCGACGTGCTGGGCCCCATCGTGCCGGCCGACGGGCTTACCGTGACTGCTGCGGTCGGATCCACGTTGTTCGACGACCGCTACGGATTGCAGGCGATGAAGCCGCGCCTGCTGGCGCCGATGCCCACCTTTCCCAACGACGCGCTCGAGGATGCCTGGCTCCACGGAGATCTGCTGCTTCAGTTCTGTGCTAATCACCCGGACACCATTCACCACGCTCTCCGGGACATTGCCAAGCACACCCGCGGCGGCATGCAGTTGAACTGGAAGATCGACGGGTACAGTTCGCCCCCGCGACCCTCGGGAACGGCACGGAACCTGCTGGGGTTCAAGGACGGCACGGCCAACCCCACCGGCAGCACGGCCAGGTCACTGATCTGGGTCGAGAACCCGGCCGAGCCCGCCTGGACGGCCGGAGGCAGCTACATGGTGGTGCGTACCATCCGCATGCTTGTGGAGTTCTGGGACCGCGTGTCGATCAACGAGCAAGAGCTGATGTTCGGCCGACGGCGCGACAGCGGCGCCCCGCTGGACGGCAACGCCGAATTCGACGCGCCGCACTACGCACAAGACCCGAAAGGAAAGGTCATCCCGCTGGATTCGCACATCCGTCTGGCGAATCCGCGCACGAAAGCGACGGCGGACCAGCGGCTTCTCCGCCGCTCGTACAACTACGACCTAGGAGTCGACCTGAATGGCAACATGCAGGCGGGGCACGTGTTCGTGTGTTTCCAGCAAGACCTGCAACGACAGGTCGAAACCGTGCAGACCCGCCTGATCAATGAACCTCTCACGGACTACGTGCAGCCGTTCGGCGGCGGGTACTTCTACGCGCTTCCCGGTGTTCGGGATTCGGCCGACTGGTTCGGCCGCGCTCTGCTCGCTTAGCCGGCGCCGCCTCGTTGCGCGGAGGTGGTGCGCCCCCATCGCACGCTCGCCGCTTCCCCTGGACTTCGCCACGTCTTTGCGGGTTCCGAATACGTGATCTACTGCACAGACGCCCTGCTGGTCTTCGCCGTAGTCTTCCCGCATGCACGATCTGGACTCTGAGTTCACCGAGACACTCGTGCCCAGTCACACGTCGATGCGGTGCGCGCCGGATGCCGGCGGCCCTGGGGCGCTGAGTTCGAAGCGGGAGACGCCCGTGACACGCACGGCACGCCGTTGGCACCGGCAGCGGCCGTTGAAGGCAGGGATGCGGCGCCCAACCGGTTCAAGGACCGCACTACCGTCCGCGGTTGCAGCGGGATCCCTGATGTGAGGTTGGAGCGCATCCGTGAGTGAGATTCAAGGCCGGGAAGAATCGGGAACGGCCGAAGGCGTCGACCCCTGGGAGCTGGTCGTCATCGGGGCGGGCAGCGCCGGGCTGACGGCTGCCCGCACGGCGCGGATGCTCGGGGCCCGGGTGTTGCTGATCGAGCGGGCCCGGTGGGGCGGGGATTGTTTGTGGAGCGGGTGCGTGCCGTCGAAGACGTTGATCGCGCAGGCACGGGAACGCCGGATCGTGCGGATGTCAGGCAGCGAGGCGGGTGCGGAGTCCGTGTTCGCTGCGATCGATCGGGCGCGCCAGCGCATCGCTCCGACGGACTCCCCCGGCGCGCTCGAGGCGATCGGAGTGTGCGTTCTGCATGGGCAGGCCACGTTCACCGCACGCCAGTCTCTTGCCGTCGACGGTCGCCCGGTGCGATTCCGGCGTGCAATCGTCGCCACCGGGTCGCGGCCGTACCTGCCCGGCATACCGGGCCTGGATGAGGTTGCACCGTTGACCAGCGACAGCATCTGGGAGCTGACGGTTCTGCCAGAGCGGATGCTGGTGATCGGTGGCGGCGCGATCGGGTGCGAACTGTCGCAGGCACTGGCCGGGCTCGGCGTTCAGGTGACGATCGTGCAGCGCGGTTCCGACATCCTTCCGGCGGAGTCGTCCCTCGCCCGCTCCATAGTGCGGCGCGCCATGGAGTCCGACGGCATCCGGATCCATGCCGGCCGACTGCCCACGCGGTTCGAGGGCTGCCCGGGTGGCGGTGCGGTCATCCTGGACGACGGAGCCCGGCTGGAATTCGACCGGGTCCTGATCGCGACGGGCAGGAAGGCCACGGTGGACGACCTGGGCCTCGTCGATGCAGGCGTGGACGTGGATTCTCGCGGGTGGATCGTCAGCGACCTGAGTCTGCGCACGGCAAACCGGTCCGTGTGGGCCGCGGGAGATGTCACGTGGTTGCCGAAGCACACACACGTCGCCGGCGTCAGCGGCGCGATCGCCTGCAGGAATGCCGTGTTGGGCACTAGAAAGCCGATGAGGGCGTCCGGCGCTCCGCGGGTGTTGTTCACGTCGCCGGAGATCGCCTCCATCGGTGCGGTGGCCGGAGGAAGGGACCGCGCCGTGACCGTGCAGCACCGGCACCTGGATCGCGCAGTCGCTGAAGACGAAACAACCGGATTCACCCAACTGGTGATCGACCGCCGCGGGAGAATCGTCGGCGGAACCATCGTGGGGCCGCGAGCCGGTGAGAGCCTGGGCGAACTCGCGGTTGCGCTGAACCGGCGCATGACCGTATCAGAGCTGGCCGGAGTGACGCACGCGTACCCCACCTTCAACGACGGTCTGTGGAACGCGGCGATCGTCGAGTCGCAGCGGCGCATCCGCGCCGGCGCCACTGCCCGAGTCGTCGGTCTCCTCCGGCGGGTGAACCTGCGCCGCGGAGGCCGGCAACGATGAAGGAACAAGCAGCCGCCGAGGACTGGGACGTGTACCTGCGCACCTTTCACGGTCAGCGCCCCGGGATCACGGAGCGCATCCTCTGCCACAGTGTCGACCCATCCGGTTCGACGCCTTATGGCTGGCTGGCGGACCGCATACCGCCGGCCGGCCTGGTGGTGGACGTTGCGTGTGGCAGTGCGCCGCTTTGGAGCTCGCGGTTGAACGGCCGATACCTCGGAGTCGATGTCTCCGCCGCCGAACTGGAACTCGCGCGTCGGCGCGGAGCGGAACGGCTTGCGGTGGGGTCCGCAGACGCGCTACCTGTGGGCGACGGTGCCGTCGCTGCTGTGGTGTGCTCGATGGCTTTGATGGTGCTCCCCGACCTTCCCTCAACCCTGACCGAGGTCAGGCGGGTCCTCTCGCCGGACGGCGTGTTCGTGGCCATCTATCCGACCGCCCCGAGCCGGGCCGCTGACCTGCTCTTCGGCGCGGGCCTGACCAAAGCTGCCGGCGGCCGACTCGGGTATCGCAACGACGCCGCGTTGCGGCATCCCCATCAGCTCCTCGCCAGGTACGGACTCACGATCGTCGAAGACCACCGCATGACGTATCGCTTCGGTTTGACCGGAAGCGACCGGGCGGCGGAGGCCGCCGCCTCACTGTATTTGCGGGGACGGCAAGCGGAGCATGAAGACGATGTCCGGCTCTTCCTTCAGGCGGCGGCGCGGCAGGGCCGGACACTGCCCGTCCCGATCCGCGGCATCCTCGCCAAGGCGGTCGAGGAATGACCAGGACGCCGTCTGTCAGGGGCATCCCCGCAACGATCGTGGGGAGCCTCGTACGAGGCCTTGACCGCTTCAGCGACCGCCCCCTCGTGACATCGGACACTCGATCATGGAGTTATCGCGAGTTCGCGGAACGCGTCGAAGGTGTAGTCGACGATCTCAGACAGGCGGGGGTGCGCCCCGGTGACCGCGTGGTGTTGTGCGCGGGCAACACCCTCGAGTCCGCGCTCCTGATCTGGGCGTGCGCACGAGGCGGATTCGTCTTCGCGGGCCTTCCCACCCATGTCGGCCCCGCCGCCTGGGCGGCGCTCATCGGCAGCGCCGCTCCCGCTCTTGTACTCGCCGAAGAGGAGTTCCTGCCGCACCTGCCGGGGGCGATCTCACTCACCGCTGCACTGACCGGGCGGCGCCTGGCGTGGGACACGACGCTCCCGCACCCTGACCCGGCGGATGTGTACGCCCTTGTCTATACCTCCGGCACGACCGGGGTCCCGAAGGGCGTCCGGATCAGTCATCAGGCGACGATGCAGGTCGCCGCGAACTATCGCACATTGCTCGGATTGAACCGGCTGGACGTCACGCTGATCCACCTTCCGTTCTCGTACGTGTCAGGGCACATCTCGCAGCTGAACCCGATCATGCTGAGCGGAGGGACGGCGGTGATCATGAAGGAGTTCCGGGCCAGGACCCTCCTCACTCTCGCCCGCCGACGCCGGGCCACCGTCCTCGACCTGGTGCCGTGGATGTTCACGATGCTGCTACGTGAACCGCACTTCAGTCCGGCGGACCTGCCGGCCCTGCGCGCCGTGATCTTCGGCGGCGCCACGATGCCCGAACCCGTCCTGGCCGCAGTGATCGCACGTTTCCCGGAACTCGCCCTGTTCGACGTGTACGGGATGAGCGAGACGGCGGGGATGATCAGCGTCCGTGACGTGCGTGCGCATCCCGAACCGGGCGGAGCGCCCGCCCCCGGCATCCGGGTGCGCCTCTCCCCGGAGGGTGAACTCCTGGTTCGAGGGAAAGCGACCACCACCGGCTACTGGAACAACCCATCGGCGACTGCGGCGCTCTGGCGCGGCGGCTGGCTGCACACCAGCGATAGGGCCGTGATCGACCGCGACGGAGACATCCACGTGGTCGGACGTGTCGACGACTTGATCAACCGAGCCGGGGTGAAGGTTGCTCCCGAAGACGTCGAACACGTGCTGAGCCTCCACCCGGCGGTCGCTGAGTGCGCTGCTTACGGGATCCCCGACGGAGATGCCGGCGAAATCGTCACCGCCGCGGTCGTGCCCGTCGAGGGATGCTTCGTCAGCCCGGCCGAACTCATCATCTGGGCCCGGACCAGGCTTCCGGTGCATGCCCGGCCGCGCACCATTTCGGTCATTCGCGAGTTGCCCCGCAACCCGACCGGTAAGGTCGACCGGCACGCCCTGCGTAACCGTCACCTCTGCTGATCGCCGGCCGCCATCGGTCCCCTCTCCTTCGCGGACTCCTCTGTCGCGTCGAAGAGCTCTGTCGCGTCGAAGAGCGTCTGCGCGCTTGCCCTCCGCGGCTTCAGAACCACGACGAGCACGGCGCCGGCAACCAAGGAGATCCCCGCCGCCAACAGGTACCACCGTTCGACCCCGGCCGGGAAGGGCACCACGGTCGCGAAGATGACATACCCGATAAGCAGCGTGCCGACGACCAGGACGATGGCCGGGCCGATACGACGCTGCCGTACCGTATGCACCACCGCGGCGACCAACGTCAGCAGATAAGCCACGATGATGAGATCTGCACCGTACGTGGCCAGATCGCCGAATGCCTCCAACGGAGTACGGAAGAACAACGCGAACAACGGCACTATCGTGACGGCGGCAATGACTCCGATAGCGCGCGTGGGAGTGCGGAAACGCGGATGCGTCGTACCCAGGCTTCTCGGAACAAGGCCCGCCCGCGCCCCCGCGAACAGCAGCCGCGACGCCCCGTTGACTGCGGCGAGCTGAGCTCCGAACCCGCTGATGATCGAGGCGACGATCACCGCAGTCCCCATCCCGGGCCCGATGAACCGGTCGGCGATGATCGCCAACGGCACACCCTGGTTCTGAGACGCAGCCAGGGCGCCGGCACTCGGAAACGCCACCGTCATCACGTACGACATCAACGTGTAGATAAGGCCGGACACGATCAGCGCCGCCACCATGGCTGCCGGGATCACCCGACGCGGCGCCCTCGACTCCTCCCCGAGAGTCGCAGCGACCTCGAATCCGGCGAAGCCGGTGAACGCGAAGATCACCGCCGGTGCAAACGTCGAGATCGGTACGCCGGCCGGGTTGAACGGATGCCAACCCAGCTGCTGAATGCGATGCCCCTGCTGGACGAGTACGGCGACGGCGACAACGGCCATGAGCCCCAGGGCAACCGCCTCGAGCACGAAGATCAACACCGTAGAGATACGGATCGAATACCGCACCAGCGCTATCGTCACCACCCACAGGGCGATAGCCATCACGATCCAGAACGGTGTCCCCGTCATGCCCGGTGTCAGGAGTGTCACCAGCGCGTTGGCGTTCGATGCGAACACCGACGATGCGAACGCGGCGTACACCAGCAGGAGCAGCCACGCGGTGAACACCCCGTAACGTGCTCCCATCACCCGACCGGTGAACGAGTACACCGACCCGGCGGAGGCGAACTCCCGAGTGAACACGACGAACGCGAACGCGACGAACAACATGAGGACGATCGCGGTCCCGAACGAGGCCGGCCCGCTGACCCCGACCAACCCGGCCATCAATGCAGGCAAGAAGCTCACACCACCGGCCGGCGCCTGAATGCCGACCGATGATCCCACCGTCCCGGCGAAGGCAATGCTGTCCCGCCGTAGCGACCGGGGCGCATTCATGCTCATCACAGTGCCATGCTCCCGCCCAGCGCTCACACGCTTCTGTGATCCAGCACACTCACCACGCCGCGGTCGGGCGGGAGGACCCGTTCGACATGCCGACGGCGGTGATCGTCCTGTCGATCGGAGACGCATGATGATGGCGGCGAAGGGAAAACTGAGGTGCTCATGAAAGACGTTGACCCGCCATCGAACGGTCTCGGCCGGCCGGCACCCTGGTCTCCGGCAGGCCCTGAAACCGGACCGGCGGATTCGACATCCGCCGAAGCGCCGTCTGATCCGTTCTCATGTCTGCGCGAGGTCGACCTGTTCGCCGACCTGTCCGCAACGGAACTCGAGGCGATGGACAGGATGGCGCCGGCCACTCTGTTCCGGCGCGGGCAGCTCCTCTACAGCCAGGCACAGCCCGTACGCTCCCTGTTCATCCTCAAGACCGGGCGCGTTCGCATCTTCCGGGTCGCCGAGGACGGCAAGGCCCTCACGCTGGCGATCCTCGAACCCGGAGCCGTATTCGGCGAGATGGTCCTCGTCGGGCAGCGAATGTATGAGGGGTATGCCGAAGCCATCGACGACGCTCTGATCTGCCAGCTCAGCACCGCAGACGTGGAGCGCTTCCTGCTCGCCGATCCCCGCATCGCGGTCCGTGTCGCACAGATCCTCGGGCAGCGCGTCGCGGAGCTCGAAGACCGGCTCACCGACCTCGCCCTTCGCCCCCTGCAGTCCCGCATCGCCGCGACGCTGCTCAACCTGACACGCCAACCGTCGATCGGCACCGGCCCCTTCGGACGCGCCCCTCAGGTTCGTCTCACTCACGAGCAACTCGCCAGTGTGATCGGCGCAACCCGTGAAGCAACCAGCCGAGTGCTCAGCGACTTCGCCGAACGTGGACTGATCCGGCAGGGCCGTGGCCGCATCATCATGGCCGACCCCGTCGCACTGCGACGGATCTGCCGAGACTCCGTCTGACCGAGGCGACACTCAGCCGTCGCGAAGCTTGATCTCGCCCACCATCATCTTCGCCGTCATCTCGATGGTCGACTCGTCGTTGTCGACACGATGCCGACAGGAACGGGGTCCTGCACTCGAAGCCCCGTGTTGCCGCGCAATGGATCAAGGATCACATCGCATTCCGGGTCCTAACCCACCCGATTGCGACGCCGGGCGGATTCGGGGTCGGCAGGGTCGCGGAGTGCGGGGACCAAGGGCATCAGCCAGTCGACCCATATCACCCGTACCGCTGGAGCCACGGCCAGCGACCAGAGTATCGAAGCAAGCACATCGGTCGGATAGTGCACGGCGTCTATCGACAACGACAGGGCGACGATGGGGACCACGACGGCACCGACGATGACGGCGAGCGGCAACCATCGGGTGCCCCGGAGCACGAAGATCACGGCAATCGCCAATGCGGTGATGAACACCGTGTGTCCGCTCGGGTAAGAAGGGTCGAGCTGGACCGGGGAGAACGGGTTGGCCATGAAGTGTACGTCCGGTCGTGGCCGGTGCACCAGGAGCTTCACGGCGTCGGACGGGATCCACGTCGCGGCGACCACCCCTGCGAACGCGACCGCAACACGCAGCTGCCTGCTCACCGCCCAGATGATCCCCGTCACCACGACGGTGATGAGGACCGCCGGCACCGGTTCGAACACCGCATAGACGAGATCCGTCACCCGAGCCGCCGAACCCGAGTGCAGAGCGTTCAGCGCTTGGGACAGCGGTAGATCGACGGGATGAGAGCGCAGCACGAGTCCGACGCCGGTGAGAATGACGATCATCGCCGCTGCGATGACCACGACGATCACGGGGTGGCGCGACGGACGCAGGATTCCGTTCACCTGTTTGCGGGCCCGAGCACGGTGGAACGTCACAGGCGAAGAAGTCGACATGGCCGAATCCTGGCCATCGCATCCCAAGAAACGCGGAAGATGTCGAAACCGAATCAACTCTCGGTGTCGCGGCGTCGGTGCAGCCATGGCATCCGGACCCGGATCACGTCGTGCAATGTCCGGCCGTGCCGCCACTCGCGCGCCGTCAACCAGATGATGAAGAGGTCGAGGGCGGACAAGAAGAGAACACCGACGGAGAGCTTGGCGATCAGGTCGACGATCTGAATGATCAGCAGCACGGCCAGAGCACCGATCGCCCACGGGTAGACCCGCCGTGACCCCAGCAGCAGCGCGACCACGATCGCGACCTTCACCGCACCGTGGATCACCAGGTAGATGCCGCCGAGCAGCAAAGCACCTGCACCCAATCTCCCTGCCTCGCGAAGAACCAGGTTCGCGATCAAGTCGTGCGGATCCTCCGTCAGTTCACCTGAGGTGAGGGCATGGGCCAGCGCGACCAGCTGCACCTTGGTGATGAACAGTGCCGGGATGCCCGCCGCCAGCTCCACCAGGCCGTCGAGCGCCTTCAACAGCACCCCGATCAGGAACACCCAGTCCAAGACCAGCTCCCGATGAGCGCTCGATCGCAACCACCGCACAACGCGACCATTGCAGTGCGCCGCTGAGAAGGCTCCACGAATCGGTAGGAGATAACGGCACACCACGAATCCCGCCACGGTCGAGCCCGGCGGAAGGAGACCGAGTGCGGCCTACCGTGTGCCGCCGACATATCGTATCGTCGAAGAAGAAGTCGCCAGCGACACGCTGTAGACGTTTGACAGTATCGAAGATCTATTCGAGACTGGAGGTGTGACCCTTCTCGTTCCCGATCTTCCGGCGGAGTACGCACCACCGCCGGTGAGGTCGGTGCGTCCGGTCATCGATGAGGGCAGCGATGCCGCCGTCGAACGGGCGAGAACAGACCTGGAACGCCTGCTCAGCCTCCGCTCCAGGATGGGTGAGCTGGAAAGCACGCGCGTAGACGACGGGGTGCTTCGCACAGATCCCGCACTGGCTCCGCTGCTCCCAGGCGGCGGCCTGCAGCCCGGCGGTGTCTACTCCGTTCAGGGCACCACCTCCCTGGTCATGGCCTTGCTGGCCGGTCCGAGTGCGGAGGGCGCCTGGAGCGCCGTGGTGGGGATGCCCGGGTTCGGTGCTGAGGCTGCAGCACGACTGGGCGTCGACCTCGACCGGCTCGTATTGGTGCCGCATCCCGGCGACCGCTGGCTCAGTGTGACCGCCGCACTCGCCGACGCGGTGAGCGTCATCGTCGCCGTACCGGGCGCGCGGGTGGGCGAGGCTGAGGCGGCCAGACTGGCTGCCAGACTGCGGCAACGTCGCGCAGTGCTCCTCGTGTGCGGCGCATGGCCGCGGGTGGATGCGCTGGTGGGTGTGGCATCCACGCGATGGGCCGGCATCGGCGAGGGCCACGGCTACCTGGCGGAGCGCGAACTCACGGTCGCAGTGAAGAGCAGATCGTGGGGACGGGAACGCAGGGCGAACCTGCTTCTGACGCCGGATGGCCGACTGCACGAGACGACACCTTCGCGGCAGGCCATCCCTTCGAGTGAAGGCCTCCGCGCGCTGAAGGCGGTGGTCTGAGTGACAGCGGTGAGCGGTGGTGAGCACGCGAGCCGGAGCAGTGCGGACACGAGCCGGAACGGTGAGCACACGAGCCGGCGCAGCATCGTGCTGTGGTGTCCCGACTGGCCGGTGCGCGCGGCGGTGGCGGCGGGGCTGGCGGAGCACGAGCATCCCATCGCGCTCATCGACAAGGGAATGGTGTTCGCCGCCTCGGCCCCTGCACGCCGCGAGGGGGTCCGGCGCGGACTGCGCGTGCGAGAGGCGCAGGCACGCTGCTCGACACTGACCGTGCTGCGCTACGACCAGTCCATCGACCAGCGGGAGTTCGACCCGCTGCTCGCGGCGATCGAACAGGCGGTTCCCGGGGTACAACCCATTCGGCCGGGACTGTGCGCTCTTCGGGCGCGGGGCCCCGCGCGCTACTACGGGAGCGAGAATGCTGCGGCTGTCGAACTGTTGCGCGTTGCTGCGGAGCACGGCTCGCCGGATGCCTGCGTGGGCATCGCCGACGGTCCGTTCGCCGCCGAGCAGGCCGCGAGGGCGTGTCTTTCCACCCTGTGGGCGCGGCCGGGGGACGCGAGTCAGGGAGCGGCCGTCGGAACGGGTCGCACGCTGATCGTAGAGCCGGGGCGGTCGGCGGAGTTCCTCGCCCCGCTGCCGATCGACGTGCTCGGCGACGCCGACTACGTCACGCTGCTGCACCGGCTGGGCATGGACACGCTGGGGTCTGTGGCGAAGCTGGATCCGCTCGAGCTGGAGGACCGATTCGGGGAGCTCGGCGTACGCACCCACGCGCTGGCGAGCGGCTCGGAACGCGCCACGGTCGTGCCACGCGCCCCGCAGGCGGTGCTGGAACGTCAGGCGGAGTTCGAGCCAGGACTGGAACGGGTGGACGAACTCACATTCGCCTTCCGCCGCACAGCCGACGACTTCGTGGCATCCCTGACTGCTGCCAAGCTCGTCGCCACGGCGATCACCGTCGTCGTGCTCGCCGAATCGGGTGCGGTCAGCGAGCGCACGTGGCTGCACCCGAGATGGTTCACGGCATCCGACGTCGTCGACCGGGTGCGGTGGCAGCTCCAGGGCGCCGGAACGGACAGCGGCCTGGACTCCCTCGTCGTGCGGGTGACGGTGTCGCCCGAATCGGTCGACGCGATCGGCAACCACGAAGACGGCCTGTTCGGCACCGGACCTGACGAGCGCGTGCACCACGCGCTCTCCCGGGTGCAGAGCATGCTCGGTCATGACGCGGTCGGCACTGCGGCGATCGGCGGTGGACGCCTGCTCGCCGACCGCTCCATGCTGGTGCCCTGGGGCGACCGGGTTCCTGATGCCGTGACTGCCGCCGCCGCGAAACCGTGGCCGGGCGCTCTTCCTCCGCCGCTGCCCGCTACCGTCTACTCACCGCCTGTGCGGTGCACGGTGACGGCGGCATCCGGGGAGCCGGTCGACGTGGACGAGGCCGGTGGGCTCACCGCATACCCCGTGCGATTCTCTCCGGCACCGGGCGGGGATCCATCGCAGGTGACGGCATGGACGGGGCCGTGGCCGGTCGAGGAACGCTGGTGGGACCCGGATGCCGCCCGCAGCGTTCACCGCCTGCAGCTCGTCGACGAGGCCGGCGACGCCTGGCTCGTGCTGCTCGAGCGGGGCGAATGGATGCTGGAGGCCCGCTATGACTGATATGGCACGCTGATATGGGCTGGAAGAACCCCGCCATCCGGTGGTCCGAGCTGGAGCGCACGCTGTCGGGACGACGCCCTCCCGAAGGCAGCCCGGCCGCACTGGACTCCCCCGCCCGCAGCGTGAAGCGCATGGCCTACCACGGCGAGCCCATCGTTCCGGTCGCGGGTCCGTATGTGCCGTACGCGGAACTGCACGCACACTCCAACTTCAGCTTCCTCGACGGGGCGAGCGACCCGGAACGGTTGATCGAGGAGGCCGCGCGGCTGAGACTGACCGGGCTGGCGCTCACGGACCACGACGGCCTGTACGGTGTGGTGCGCCTGGCGGAAGCGGCCGAGACGCACTCCAGTGTGAAGACGGTGTTCGGGGCCGAGCTGTCGCTCGGTCTGCGCGCGCCACAGAATGGCGAGGCAGACCCGCAGGGATCCCATCTGCTCGTGCTCGCCCGCGGTGAGGAGGGATACCACCGGCTGGCCGGCGCGATCACGGATGCCCAGCTGCATCCGGACGCCGAGAAAGGCCGCCCCGTCTACGACCTGCACCGGCTCGCCGAACAGGCGGAAGGGCACTGGACGGTGCTCACCGGATGCCGCAAGGGCGCCGTGCGGCAGGCGCTGGCAGGCAGCGGCACGGCAGGCAGCGGGCCCGGTAGCGGTAGCAGCGGCTCCGAGCCCGACATCGACGCCGCATCCCGCGCCCTGGACGAGATCGTCGAGCTGTTCGGCACGGAGCACGTGGCCGTCGAGCTTTTCGACACCGGTTCCCCACTGGACACCGTGCACAACGACGCACTCTACGCACTGGCGCGACGTAAGGGCCTGGCATCCGTCGCGACCGGTCTCGTGCACTACGCCACGAAGGCCGAACGTCCGCTCGCCACGGCGATGGCGGCCGTGCGCGCCAGGCGCAGCCTGGACGACCTCGATGGCTGGCTGCCCGCTGCCGCCACTTCGCAGATGCGCTCGGGCGCGGAGATGGACAGGCGGTTCGCACGCTACCCCGGCGTGATCGAGCAGAGCGTCGTCATCGCCGAAAGCCACGAGTTCGCACTGAGCTCCGCGAAGCCGCGGTTGCCGAAGCAGGAGGTCCCCGAGGGGCACACGCCGATGAGCCACCTGCGCGAGCTCGTCGCGCGAGGCGTGGCCGAGAAGTACCCGCCGGACTACCCGCACGCCGGCACCGATGTGGTCGTCGCACGCATGGAGCAGGAACTGAAGGTGATCGAGGAGAAGGACTTTCCCGGCTACTTCCTCATCGTGCATGACATCGTGCGATTCGCCCGCAGCAAGGGCATCCTGTGCCAGGGGCGCGGCTCCGCCGCCAACTCCGCAGTCTGTTTCGCGCTGGGCATCACGGCCGTCGACTCCATCCAGTACAAGTTGCCGTTCGAGCGCTTCCTCTCCAGCCTGCGGCCGGAGGAGCCCGACATCGACGTGGACTTCGACGCCAGGCGACGCGAGGAGGTCATCCAGTACGTGTTCGAGAAGTACGGCAGACGCAACGCAGCACAGGTCGCCAACGTGGTCAGCTATCGGCCGAAGAATGCGGTGCGCGACATGGCCAAAGCGCTCGGGCACTCGACGGGGCAGCAGGATGCCTGGTCCAAGCAGGTGGAACGCTACGGTGCGCTGGAGAACGGCGATCACGACATCCCGGATTCCGTCGTCGCGCTCTCGGGACAGCTGCTGCGCGCCCCGCGGCATCTGGGCATCCATTCCGGCGGAATGGTGCTCACCGACCGCCCGATCGGCGAGGTGTGCGCGATCGAGCACGCCCGCATGGAGAACCGCACGGTGCTGCAGTGGGACAAGAACGACTGCGAGTGGATGGGCCTGGTCAAGTTCGACCTGCTCGGCCTCGGCATGCTCGCCGCCGTGCAGTACATGTTCGACATGGTCGGGGCGCACCTCGGCGAGAGGTGGACGCTGGCCACACTGCCCAAGGAGGAGCCGGCGGTCTACGACATGCTGTGCCGTGCGGATGCTATCGGCGTGTTCCAGGTGGAGAGCCGCGCCCAGCTCGGCACACTGCCGCGTCTTCTTCCCCGCGAGTTCTACGACCTCGTGATCGAGGTGGCGCTGATCCGGCCGGGGCCGATCCAGGGTGGTGCGGTGCACCCGTACATCCGCAGGCGCGCCGGCAAGGAGACGGTGACGTATGCGCACGACGACCTGATACCGGTGCTGGAACGCACGAAGGGCATCCCGCTGTTCCAGGAGCAGGTGATGCAGATGGCGATGGCGGTCGGAGACTGCACGGGCGAGGACGCCGACCTGCTGCGTCGGGCGATGGGGTCGAAGCGTGGAATCGAGAAGATCGGCACGCTGCGCGACAAGGTGTTCGCAGGCATGGCGAGGAGAGGCCTCGACGACACGGCCGCGCAGGGCATCTGGTCGCAGATCGAGGCATTCGCCGACTTCGGGTTCGCCGAGAGCCACGCGCTGAGCTTCGCGCTCATCGTCTACGCCAGCTCCTGGCTCAAGCTGCACTACCCCGCGGCGTTCCTCGCCTCGCTCATCAAGGCGCAGCCGATGGGGTTCTACTCGCCTCAGACACTGACCCAGGACGCCGTGCGGCACGGCGTCGTCGTGCGGCACGTGGACATCCTGCGCTCGGGAGCGCACCCCGACCTGGAACCCGTCGCCCTGGAACCTGGCGATGTGGCGCCTGGCGACGTGGCGCCTATCGACAGAGGGTCGGGCGGTGCGGTGTTCGGGGTCGGTGATCGCCCGGCGCCGACGGGGATGGCCGGATGCCTCGAGACGAAGCAGCCGCCGGTGCCGATTCAGTTCCACCGCGATGCTCCGGATGTCTCGGTCTCCCATCGCAGAGACGCAGCGTTCGCCGTGCGCCTCGGCCTGGCCGGTGTGAACAGCATCGGTGAGAAGCATGCCAAGCGCATCGTCGAGGAACGCGAGACCGGTGGGCCGTTCACGAGCATGCACGACCTTGCCGGGCGGGTCGGACTGACGCCACCGCAACTGGAGGCGCTGTCGGCGGCCGGCGCGTTCTCCTCGCTCGGCCTCACCCGCAGACAGGCGCTGTGGGCGGCGGGGCCGGCATCCAGAGAGCGCAGGGACTATCTGCCCGCCACAGCGGTGTTCGTACAGCCGCCGCTGCTCGAACTGCTGACGCCATCGGAGCAGACCGTGTACGACCTGTGGTCGACCGGAATCTCACCGGGCGACCACCCGATGCGGCACGTGCGGCAGGGTCTGGCGGCCAGGGGCATCCGGTCGATCGGCGAGCTGCAGGAGGTGGGGACGGGAACGCGCGTCGAGGTGGCTGGAGTGGTCACGCACAGGCAGCGCCCGGCGACGGCGAGCGGCATCACCTTTCTCAACATCGAAGACGAGTCGGGTCTGCTCAACGTGATCTGCAGTGTCGGTGTGTGGGGTCGCTACCGAAGGACCGCGCGCGAGGCTGCGGCGATGGTGGTGCGGGGCATCCTGGAGCGAAGCGAGGAGGGCATCGTGAACGTCGTGGCCGATCGCTTCGAAACCCTGCAGCTGAAAGCCCGGACCACCTCCCGCAACTTCCAGTAGCACGAGAGACGTCGCGGGAACCGGTCGGTGATCAGCCCGGTTTGACGCTGTTGTCCTTCGAGTTGCCCGGCGCGCCTGCGCTGTTCTGGCCGGGCGGTTCGTTCATGAGGTGCAGACCCTGCGTGCTGTTGGCCGACAGGGTGAGCAGCTCGATCCAGTCCCGGTTGATCGACGGAGCTTTGCTGCCCGAGTAGCGGAAATACAACGGAACGGCAGGATCGATCCACACCGAACTGCGACCGTCGCCCACTGAGATGTCGTCACGCCAGGTGAAGAAGAAGCCCTCCCGGCGACGCAGCTTCGCCCCGATCACCACCTGGAGATGGGCGAGAACGCGGTCTTCGAACTTCACCTCGATGTCGGATCCGCCGTACAGAAGAGCGCCCACCACAACCTCCAGGGATCACGACCTCGAGCGGCAAGCCTACCGTTGCATCCCCTGTCATCCGCGGAGCAGGTCCTGCCAGCCGTCCGCCGTGGCGTTCTCGAAGATGAGACTCGTCTGCGTGTGCGAGACGGCCGGGTCGCCGGTGAGGTATTCGAGCACGAAGTCGCGCAACTCGCCCGAGTCCCGGGCTGCGACGTGCAGGAGATAATCGTCTCCCCCTGCTGTGTGGAACAGCCGTAGCACGCCGGGCCAGTGTGGTGCCGCCGCACGGAAGGCGTCGATCTGCGCCCGCGAGTGCTTGGCGAGACGCACGGCGATGAGCGCCTGGAGCGGGATGCCGGCCGCGGCAAGGTCGACGTCGAGCCGGTATCCGATAATCACCCCCCTGCGCTGCAGGCTTTTCAGGCGCAGCGACACAGTCGACTCGGCGACACCGAGTTCGGCCGCCAGCGCAGAGCCGGTGATGCGCGAATTGCGGGACAGCGCCAGCACGAGTCGGCGGTCGAGGAAATCCAGTTCGGGAGTCTTCGAATCGGGCACGCTGCATCCTCATTTCTGCAAGAAACTGCGACACACAAGAATTCTCTCGAAGGATATCCGACCTGACTACGCCTAGACGAGGGATTTCGCCGATCATGGAGACATGGCAACGTCGTCCGATCCCCTCTGCCCGCACCTGGAGACCAGGGCGGTTCACGCCGGCATGGAAGGTCTCACCGAGTCCGGGGCTCACGTTCCGCCGATCGACCTCTCGACAACGAATCCGCTGCCGAGCGTCGAGGCCGGCGGGGACTCGTATGAGAACCTCGCCACCGGGGGCGAACTGCTCCCCGGCGACTCCGCGGTGTACCAGCGACTGTGGCAGCCGGGTGTCGCTCGGTTCGAGCGCGCGCTGGCCGACCTGGAAGGAACGGAGGAGTCCGTCGCCTTCGCCAGCGGAATGGCCGCGCTCACCGCATGCCTGATGGCCGCCGTGGCGGCGGGAACACCGCACATCGTCGGTGTTCGCCCGCTCTATGGTGGAACGGACCACGTGCTGGCGACCGGACTCGTGGGCACGAGTGTGACCTGGGCGAGCCCGGACGGCATCGCCGCCGCACTCCGCCCCGACACCGGACTCGTCGTGCTGGAGACACCGGCGAACCCCACCCTGGAACTGGTCGACATCGCGGATGCCGTGCGCCAGGCGGGCGCGGTCCCCGTGCTCGTCGACAACACGTTCGCCTCCCCTGTTCTGCAGCGACCCGCCGAGCACGGTGCACGTCTCGTCCTGCACAGCGCCACGAAGTATCTCGGCGGACACGGCGACGTCATGGGCGGCGTGGTGGCGACGGATGACGAGTGGGCGCGCCGCCTGCGCGGCCTGCGTGCACTGACCGGGGGCCTCCTGCATCCGTTCGCGGCCTACCTGCTGCACCGCGGTCTGCGCACGCTGCCGATCAGGGTGCGCGCCCAGCAGGAGACCGCGGTCGAGCTCGCTCGACGTTTGCAGGAGCATCCGGCCGTGCACCGCGTTCTGTACCCGGGACTGCCCGGGCAGGATCCGCTCGGACTCATCGGTCGCCAGCTGGAGGGCCCAGGCTCGCTGATCTCGATCGACCTCGGCGACTATGACAGTGCGGTGCGGTTCACGCAGGGATGCTCTCTGGTGACCCACGCCGTGTCGCTCGGCGGCGTGGACTCGCTGGTGCAGCATCCGGCATCGCTCACCCACCGCCCGGTGGAGGCGGAGGCCAAACCGCACGCCGGCGTGGTGCGCATCTCGATCGGCCTGGAGCACGTCGACGACCTCGCGGAAGACCTGATGCGTGCGCTCGACGCCGTAGGCGCCGAGCGATCGTCGGCCGGCCGGGCAGGTGCGTCAGTGATGACCCAGTCGTTTGCGTAGCAGGTCGATGCGCTCCTGTAGCTGGGTGACGCTCGCCTGTGCGACGGCGGGCCCGCCGCACAGGCGCCGGAGTTCGGCGTGCACGAGCCCGTGCGGTTCGCCGCTGTTCTTCGCGTACAGCCCGACCAGGCTGTTCAGCAGGCTCCGCTGCTCCTTCAGCGTGCGGTACACCGGCGGCGCCTTCGGCGAATCGGCGGATGGCGGCCGGTTCGCCGCGCGTTTGGCCTGCCGCGCCTGACGCGAGCGCAGCAGGTCGTGCACCTGCTCCGGCTCGAGCAGCCCCGGAATGCCGATGAAGTCCCACTCCTCGTCGCTGCCGGGCTCCGCGTAGCCGCCGAACTCGGTGCCGTCGTACAGCACCCTGTCGAAGGCTGCATGCGAGTCCAGGGCTTCGAACGCGAACTCCTGCTGCAGTGACTCGGACGCCTTGTCCTCGCGCTCGGCGGCCGCCATCAGCGCGTCTTCCGGATTCCACAGGTCGCCATCGCCATCGGTCGCCACTCGATCGAGCGCGTGGTCGCGCTCCAGTTCGAGTGCATGCGCGAGGGCCACGAGGATCGGCACGTCGGGCAGGAACACGGTGGCGGTCTCGCCGCGCCGCCTGGCACGCACGAAACGGCCGATCGCCTGGGCGAAGAACAGTGGGGTCGCAGCGCTCGTGGCGTACACGCCGACCGCGAGTCGCGGCACGTCGACGCCTTCGGAGACCATCCGCACCGCGACCATCCAGCGCGAGGTGCCCTGTGCGAACTCCTCGATGCGGTCGCTGGACTCCTTCTCGTCGGAGAGCACGACCGTGACCTTCTCGCCGCAGATGCTCTCCAGAATGACCGCGTAGGCGCGCGCAGCGACCTGGTCGGTGGCGATGACCAGGCCACCGGCATCCGGAACCTGTTGACGCACCTCGCTCAGCCGGCGGTCGGCCGCATGCAGCACCTGCGGTATCCATTCGCCCTTCGGGTCGAGCGCGGTGCGCCAGGCCTGCGCGGTGATGTCTTTCGTGTTGCCTTCGCCGAGCCGGGCCTCCATCTGATCGCCGGTCTTGGTGCGCCAGCGCATGTGGCCGGCGTAGACCATGAACAGCACGGGGCGCACGACACCGTCGGAGAGGGCGCGGCCGTAGCCGTAGTTGTAATCGGTGCGGGAGGTTCGGATGCCCTCCCGGTTCTGCAGGTAGGTCACGAACGGGATCGGCGAGGTGTCGCTGCGAAACGGCGTTCCGGTCAGCGAGAGCCGGCGTTCCGCGCGTTCGAACGACTCGCGGATGGCGTCGCCCCAGCTGAGTGCATCCCCGCCGTGGTGCACCTCGTCGAGGATGACGAGGGTTCGGCGATCCAGCGTGATGTCGCGGTGCAGCGCGGCGTTCACCGCCACCTGCGCATAGGTGACGGCGATTCCGCGGTAGTGCGACCCGTACCTTCCGTGAGCGTTCCTGAAGTTCGGGTCGATCGGGATGCCCACCCGCGCGGCCGCCTCCGCCCATTGCCGTTTCAGGTGCTCGGTGGGCGCCACGATGGTGACGCGCTCGACGGTACGCCGTTTCAGCAGCTCGACGGCGAGGCGCAGCGCGAACGTGGTCTTGCCGGCGCCCGGCGTCGCGGCGGCGAGGAAGTCGCGCGGCTCGTATCGGAAGTACGCTTCGAGCGCCTCGGCCTGCCAAGCGCGCAACTTGCTCGCGGTGCCCCAGGGCGCACGCGCCGGGAACGACGGCGAGAGGTGCTCGATCGCCCAGGTGCCGACCTCGCGCCCGCCGGTCTCGTCTCTTCCGGTCGTGTCTCTGCCGGTCGTGTCGGCGCCGGCTTCGTGCTCTGTGCGCTCGGCGCCCGTTGGGTACGCCGAATCAGGATCCTCGGTCGAGGCAGGGGCGGGGATCGGGGAACTCACTTCGGTCCACGGTACCGAATGCCGCCGACAACGTCGGGGCTCGGTCCGGAGCTCCGCGTGCAGACCAGAATGGAACGCATGACGGAGCCGCTCCATCGTTTCCACCGGTACGTCGCACTGGGCGACTCGTTCACGGAGGGGATCGGCGACCCCGACCCCCATGCGCCGGACGGGCACCGCGGGTGGGCCGACCGCGTCGCCGAGGTGCTCGCCCGTGGCACAGACGACTTCGCCTACGCGAACCTCGCGGTGCGCGGCAAACTCATCCGTCAGATCTCCGCCGACCAGGTGGACGCGGGCGTGGCGCTCGAGCCGGACCTCATCACAATCGCAGCCGGTGGCAACGACGTCATCCGGCCGGGCACCGATCCGGACGAGATCGGCGAACTGTTCGACGAGATCATCACGCGGCTTTCCGTGACCGGCGCCACGATCGTCGTGTTCACCGGGGTGGACGTCGGCTTCTCACCCGTGTTCAAGGCCATCAGAGGCAAGGTCGCGATCTACAACGAGAACGTCAGGGTGGTCGCCCAACGGCACGGATGCCTCGTGGCAGACCAATGGGCGCTGAAAGACGTGCAGGACCAGCGACTCTGGGCCCCCGACCGTCTGCACATGAACCCGCTCGGGCACCACACCGTCGCACGCATGGTGCTCGACACCCTCGGGGTGCGCCACGACCTGCGGCCGATGGAACCGGCGCCGCTTCCTGCGCGCAGCTGGCGACGGGCTCGTGCGGAAGACCTCTCGTGGGCGAAGGAGTATTTCGTGCCATGGATCATCCGTCGCCTCAAGCACGTCTCGAGCGGCGACAACGTGCTGCCGAAGCGGCCCGACCCTGCTCCGGTCACCATTCCGGGCGACGAAGAGGCCGTGATGTAGCCTGTCACCGCCGGTCGAGCTTGGGCCCCCAACGCCGGTTCCGGCGCGGCGCGAAGCGACGTGACGGCCGTGCGTTAGGGAGCGAAACGAAGCCTGCTGGTTTCGTTAAGCCCGACCGGCGGCATGGCGCTACGGCAGCAACAGCTGCGGGTGGGTCAGCCGCCACGCGAGGCCAGGGTCTTCGACCGCTTTCGACACCGTGAGGGTGCTGCTGAATCTCTGACCGCCGCCGCTGAATGTGACGGTGCCGACGTCATCCCCAGGACTCGCCAGGGTGAAAGGAGCGGAGCGCACGGTCACACTGATGGGTGTGTCGGAGAACACGAAGATGCCTCCCGGCTTCTCGCTCTTCAGCGTCGCCGACTGACCCCAGACGCTTCGATACGTTCCGTAGTCCGAGGTGTTCGCGCCCACCGCCACCTCGTGGAAGCCGGCCTCGACACTCTTCAGCAGAGTGGGAACATCCGTCCACAGGCTCGTGTAGTCGGGCGCTCCAGTCACGACGCCGACGAGCTTCACCGGATGCCCGTGCAGCATGACCGACGCGGCGAACAGCAGGCAGTGACCAGCCTGGTCGGTCCACCCGGTCTTGATCCCGATCACGCCGCCTCGTCCGAGCAGCTGATTGCTGTTGTCGACCGTCCCCGCTCCGGGGAGGTCCGCGGTGGTGGTGTCGACGATGGAGGCGAGCACCGGGTTCGCGATCACAAGCTTGCCGATGCCCACGAGGTCGGGTGGCGTGCTGATGCTGCCAGGGTCCAGGCCGGACGGATCGGTGATGTGGGTGCCTGTGAAACCGTGCGATGCCAGCCACGCGTTCGTGTACGTGAGGTAGGCATCCACCGAACCGAAGCCCCAGTTCGCCAGCGAGATGGCGTAATTGTTGGCGCTGGGCAGCAGCATCGCGGTCAGGGCCTGCTTCTCGGTCAGCTGCTCCCCCGCCTGCACCGGCGCCCAGGAGCCGTCCTCCGACCACACCTGGTGCAGGATGTCGACGTCGGCATCCGTGAAGGTGATGGTGGGTCCTTCGCTCCCCGCCGCGATCGGATGCTTGGCCAGCAGCACGAGCGCCGTGATCGTCTTCGTCATGCTCGCGATCGGCGCTGGGGCCATGCTGCCGTTCTTCACCAGCAGGTCGTTCTGACCCACCATGCCGACCGCGGCGCTGCCCCACGACGGGAACGCCGGCTGCACCGCCGCAGGGCGGATCGTCGTGGAGGCGGATGCCGCCTCGGCGGAGGCGGGCAACGGCGCTATCGCGGTCAGTACCGTGTACGCAGCCGCCGCGACGACCACACCGAGCGTGGTGAACGTGACCAGGCGGCGACGACGGACGCGTCGACGGCGTCGCGCGTCGGGCCGTTCGCGACCGGTGTCTCCCGAATCGCCAGGGGTGTCGTGCACGGCTGTCATGCTACGGCGACCGTCCTATGCATCCGCGTCGCGCGGCGCGGGCACCCGCAACGCGTACAGTGCCACCGCGGCGGCGGAGGCGACGTTCAGTGAATCCACGCCGTGCTCCATCGGGATGGTGACGACGGTGTCCGCGACCGACAGCGCCCGTCGGCTGAGACCGTCGCCCTCCGCACCCATCACGATGGCGACCTTGCGCGGCGGGTCGGCCGCGAACGCTTCGAGACTCACGGCGTCGTCGGCGAGCGCGAGCGCCGCGAGGTGAAAGCCGGCCACGTGCAGCCGGGGTGCGGCATCCTGCCACTCGCCGATGCGTGTCCACGGTACCTGCAGCACGGTGCCCATGCTGACCCGCACGCTCCGGCGGTACAGCGGGTCGGCGCAGCGCGGCGACACGAGCACGGCGTCGGCGCCCAGGCCCGCCACGGCCCGGAAGGCCGCACCCACGTTCGTGTGGTCGACGATGTCTTCGAGCACGACGACTCTGCGGGCACCGGCGAGCACATCCTCCAGCGCAGGGAGTTCGGGACGGTGCATGGCGGCGAGCGCTCCGCGGTGCAGGTGGAACCCGGTCAGTTCCTCCAGCGACTCCTGGGTGCCCACGTACACCGGGACGTCGGGAAAGCCTTCCAGGACCGGCTCCAGATCGGGCAGCCACCGCTGAAGCAGGAGAACGGAGCGCGGGATGTGCCCGGCCGCCAGCGCACGCCTGATCACTTTCGTCGACTCGGCCAGGTAGAGACCGCCGGCGGGTTCGAGCGCTCGCCGCAGGGCGACATCCGTGAGCCGCGTGTAGTCGGTCAGCTCAGGGGCGTCGACCGTGTCGATGGGGATGATGCGCATGACGTCCAGGGCGGGGAAACATATCCGAAAACTGCACTGTTTACACTGACGACGAACGAGGGAGCTTCAGTGAGCACAGCGGTGACGACGGATGCGACGATCGAGTCCGTCATCGACATCCTCGCAGACCGCTCCGTCGCCGTGCTGACCGGTGCTGGGATCTCCACCGACTCCGGCATTCCGGACTACCGCGGTGAGGGCGCACCACGGCGCATGCCGATGTCGTTCTCGCGGTTCCTCGGTGACGCGCGTTCCCGCAAGCGCTACTGGGCGGGCAGCCACCTCGGGTACGCCCGATTCCGCGCCGCCGAGCCGAACGCCGGACACTTCGCCCTGGCCGACCTGGAGTCCGCGGGTGTGATCCCGGGCGTGATCACGCAGAACGTGGACGGGCTGCACACGCGCGCAGGTTCGCGCCGGGTGGTGCCGCTGCACGGCACGATGGACCGTGTTCTCTGCCTGCGCTGCGGCCAGATGTTCGCCAGAGACGATATCGCCGCGCAGATCGACCGACTCAATCCCTGGCTGACGCAGCCGGATGCGGTCACCATCGCACCCGACGGAGACGCCGAGGTGAACGACGTCGACTCGTTCGTCATCCCCGAGTGCAGCGTGTGCGGCGGGGCGTTGAAGCCCGACGTCGTGTTCTTCGGCGAGTTCGTGCCGCCGCTGCGCTTCGAGGCGGCACGTGAGCTCGTCGACGGTGCTGACGCACTGCTCGTCGCCGGGTCGTCGCTGGCGGTGAACTCCGGCATCCGTCTCGTCGAACAGGCTCGTCGCCGTAGGCTGCCGATCGTGGTGGTGAATCGCGGTGAGACGAGGGGCGATGCGCGAGCGACGCTGAAACTGGATGCCGGCACGTCCGAGACCCTGGTCGCCCTGGCCGACGCGCTGATCCGGTGAGCTCCGCGCAGGTGAATAAAGCAGAGGAGAACACGCAGGCGAAGAGCGAGACCCGGCTCACACTCGTCAGGCACGGCGAGACGGACTGGAACCGTCAACGACGCATCCAGGGCTCGACGGATGTGCCGCTCAACGCAGTCGGAATGGCGCAGGCCCGCGCAGCCGGCCTCTCCCTCATCGGAACGGACTATGTGGCGCTGTACTCGAGCCCGCAGGTGCGGGCGGTCGAGACCGCCCGCATCATTGCGGAGACGCTCGGCATGGGCCAGCCCATCGTGCGCGACGACCTGCGCGAACGCTCGTTCGGACCGGCCGAGGGCCTGACCGACGGGGAGATCGCGGAGCGCTTTCCGCACGGCATCCCCGATCAGGAGTCCAGAGAATCCGTCGTCGACCGCGCGCTGCCCGTTCTTGAGGAGATCGCGGATCGACACCCCGGTGAGGCCGTCCTCGTGGTGACGCACGGCGCCGTGATCGGTTCGCTGGTGCGCCGGCTGAGCGGCGACGCGCATCCGCTACGAGGCCAGCCGATCGTGAACCTCTCGCTCAGCCACTTCACGCACTCCGCTGGAGGCCTGCGCGTCGGAGACATCAATGTTCCTTCGCACGATCCGGCCGCGCTCACCGCGGAGTAGTCGCGCTCAGCCCGCCGAGTCCTTGCCGCCGTCGACCTCCGTCAGCACGCGCAGAAGCGTGGCTGCCGACGCCGCCCAGGTGTAACGGGATGCCGCGGCCACGCTGAGCCTGGATCGTTCCTCCCACTCCCCCGGCCGTTCGAGTCGACGCACTGCGGCGGCGATGCCGGCCGCGTCGTCCGCCGCCGCGTACAGGGCCGCGTCTGCCCCGATCTCGCGAAAGATCGGGATGTCGCTCACCACGGCGGGCGTGCCGACCCGCATCGCCTCCACCACCGGGATGCCGAAACCCTCGTCATGCGAGGCGGTGACCAGCGCCGTCGACTGCAGCAGCGTGGCGAAGTACTCCTCGTCGCTGGCGCCGTCGTGGAACACGAGCCGGGCATCCGGCGCCACGGCCACCAGGCGTTCGCGCTGCGCGTCGGTGATGCGGCTCATGAGGTGCAGTTCGTAGTCCGGCAGCAGGGCCGCCGCACGCACGAGGGTCTCGACGTTCTTGTACGGCATGAACGAGCCCATGTACACCAGCGACTTCGTCGCAGGCGAGGTGCGGGCAGCCTCCGGAAGGCCGGCCGGCACCACAGGGGCGTTCGGCACGACGTGCACCGGCCTGCGGGTCAGGCGATGCCGGGCGATGAGGCCGGCCGTGGTGTGCGAGACCGCGACGACCGCGTCAGCACGGTTCAGCAGCATCCGCTGCGGCCACCACGACAGGTGGTAGAGCCGCCACAGCCCGCGCACGAACGCCGGCAGGTCGCGCGGCGGGGTGCGGTGCCGGTAGTAGATGAGGTCGTGCACCGTCTTGATCAGCCGGTACCGGCGGCCGAGCGAACCCATGGTCTGCATAGGTGTGAAGACGATGTCGGGCCGCAGCTTGTTGACCTGCAGAGCCACGAGCGGTTCGCGTGCGCTCGTCGGCGACGTCGCCAGCGACCACGGCAGGCTCGGCAGCATGTCGAGCTGGGCCGTGTCGCTGATCAGCATCGTGACGTCGTGCAGCCTGCCGAGCTCTTCGACGAGGGATGCCGAGTAGCGGCTGATCCCGTCGTGCCTGCCGATGCGGGTGTAGCGGCAGTCGAAGACGATCCTCATGCCGGGTCGCTCGTCGCATCGCGGTCGTGCCCGCCTCCGGTTTGCTGCCCGGGTTTCCCGACGTGCTGCTCGGGCTTCTCGGCTTCGTGGTCGGCGACGAAGCCGCGGATGCTCTCGACCGCAGCCTCCGGCGCCTCGTAGTGCACCAGGTGGCCGACGCCGTGCACCACGCGCAGGCGGGCATCCGGAAAAAGGGTCTGCAGCCGGCGCTGCGCCGACAGCGGTGTGATGTCGTCGCGGTCGGCGGCGACGAGGAGCACCGGCTCGCCGATGTGGCCGGCGTACTCCGACACGTCGTGGCTCACGGATGCCCGGAAAGCCTCGAGCACGACCGCCCGGTTCGCGAACGCGCTGAAGTATCGCGCGTGCTGGTCGTGGATCCAGCTGCGCAACGAGCGGTCCTTCGTCTTCGCCATCGCCTCGCTCATGACGCGCACGATCAGCCGGTTGCGCAGCAGACCGAATCCGATGCGCTCCGGCAGGGTCGCGCCCAGCCAGTAGTAGAAGATGGCCAGCCGTGTGAACACCGCGCGCGGACCCTTCAGCGCGGGCGCGCCGATCGGGTTCACGAGCACGACGAGGTCGGGTCGTCTCGTCTCGTGCGATCGCTGTGCCAGCATGGCCGCCACGACGATCGAGCCGAACGAGTGCCCGAGCAGCACGAACCCGCCTGCGGGGTCGACAGCGGGATCGACAGTGGCGAGGAATGCGCGCAGCCAGGTCGCGTATCCGTCGATGTCGTGCGTGCTCTCGAGGGGTTCGGAATCGCCGAACCCCGGCAGATCGGGCACAATGACACGGAACTCCGGGAGCCGCGCAGCGATCGGCTCGAGACCGTGGTGATCGCCGCGGAAGCCGTGCACGAGCACGATCGTGGTGCCGGCATCCTCGTCGCCGTACTCCCAGAATGCGGTGCGCGAACCGTCGACCTGCGCTGAGAGCTTTCGAGGATGCGGGTGCCCGCTGGGAGGCACGGCGGCCGCCGGCACGGAACGGTTCGACATCAGCACAAGTGTAGGCGGGCGAGGATGCGACTCCTGAGCGTGCGCAGCACGCCCGGAACGCGTGCCCGGCATAGACTTTTGTGGAAAGCGTCAGTCGCGGACGATGCGCCACTCCACCCACCAGAAATCGCCTTCGCAGGAGGACCCGTACGTGACCTTCACCGCACCGATCCAGCTGCCCGGCCTCACGCTGGATCCGCAATGGTATCGACGCGCAGTGTTCTACGAGGTGATGGTGCGCTCGTTCGTCGACAGCAACGGCGACGGTACGGGCGACATCCAGGGCCTCGTCTCCAAGCTGGACTACCTGCAGTGGCTGGGCGTGGACGCGCTGTGGCTGCCGCCGTTCTTCGTCTCGCCGCTGCGTGACGGAGGGTACGACGTTGCCGACTACCGATCGATCATGCCCGAGTTCGGCACGCTCGACGAGTTCCAAGACCTGGTGACCAAGGCCCACGAGCGCAACATGCGGGTGATCATCGACCTGCCGCTGAACCACACGAGCGACCAGCACGAGTGGTTCCAGGCGTCGCGAAGCGACCCCGACGGTCCGTACGGCGACTTCTACGTGTGGAGCGACTCCGACGAGAAGTGGCCGGACATCCGCATCATCTTCACCGACACAGAAGAGTCGAACTGGGCGTTCGACTCCGAACGCCGGCAGTTCTTCTTCCATCGGTTCTTCTCGCACCAGCCCGACCTGAACTTCAACAACCCTGCCGTGCACGAGGCCGTCTTCGAGATCGTGCGGTTCTGGCTCGACATGGGCGTCGACGGCTTTCGGCTGGATGCCGTCCCCTACCTCTACGAGTCCGACGAGGGCAACGGAGAGGGCGAGCCACCCACCCACGAGTTCATCAAGCGGCTTCGCGCCATGCTCGATCGCGACTATCCAGGACGCGTCATGATCGCAGAGGCGAACCAGTGGCCGCGCGAGGTCTCCGCGTTCTTCGGCACTCAGGAGGAGCCGGAGTGCCACATGGCCTTCGACTTTCCGGTGATGCCGCGGATCTTCTACTCATTGCGCTCTCAACGAGCGGACGAACTGGTGCGAGTTCTGTCGGAGACGACCGACATCCCGGACGGCGCCGGCTGGGGCGTGTTCCTGCGCAACCACGACGAGCTGACGCTCGAGATGGTCAGCGAGGAGTACCGCCAGGCGATGTACGGCTGGTATGCGTACGACCCTCGGATGCGCGCCAACATCGGCATCAGGCGCCGCCTGGCTCCCCTCCTGGACAACTCCCGTGCCGAGCTCGAGCTTGCGCACGCCCTGCTGTTCTCGCTTCCCGGTACCCCATTCCTGTACTACGGCGACGAGATCGGCATGGGCGACAACATCTGGCTGCCCGACCGCGACTCATCGCGCACCCCGATGCAGTGGACGCCCGACCGGAACGCCGGCTTCTCCACCGCCGATCCCGGCAAGCTCTACCTGCCGGTGGTGCAGTCGCTCGTCTACCACTTCAACCAGGTGAACGTGGAGGCGCAGCTGGCGCAGTCCCGCTCGCTCCTGCACTGGGTGCGCAACGTGATCTACGTGCGCAAGGCGCATCCGGTGTTCGGGCTCGGCTCCATCACGGTGCTGCCCACCGACCACTCCTCGGTGCTGGCGTTCGTGCGCTCGTACGGCGGAAGCGGAACGGTCTTCGGCGACCAGCCGGAGAACGTGCTCTGCGTGTTCTCGTTCTCGCACAACCCGGTCTCGGTGACTCTGGATGCCCCCGATCACGCCGGCAGTGCGCTCTACGATCTCTTCGGCGGCGGGCAGTTCCCCACGGTCGCCGACGATGGCCGGTTCACCCTCACGCTCGGCACGCAGAGCTTCTACTGGCTGCACATCGAGGCACCGCGCTAGGCACGGAGCGTCTCAGACCAACGGGTCGAACTGGAACTCTCGAAGCTCCTGCCGACACCGGCAGGCTTCGGCGATGCGGGATGCCCACTCCACGGCCTCCTCGCGCGTGGGGACGTCGATCACAGTGAATCCTCCGCTGAACTGCGCGTTCTGTGGGTAGGTGCCGTCGCTCACGCGGCGGTCAGCGGCCACACGTACGGGCGCGACGTCGTCGTTGAGCCCGCCGGTGAAGAGGAGCACTCCTGCCCCCTTCGCGTCCCTGACGACGGCGTGTGCCGCGTCGGCCACGGCGGGAAGCTCCTCCGGAGCGACATCCATCACACCGCTCGGAAACGAGATCAGATATCGGGTCATCGTCGTCCCTCCTGCCGGTCAAGCAAACGATCGGACTCCAAAGAATTCGAAAGGCTACCCGCGATCGTACGCTCAGTCAGTCCCCTGGCGATGCCTAGGGGACGGGCAGGACAGGACCTGACGGACCCGGAGGATCGAGCTCGCCCGATCGCTCGATTCGGGACCAAGTGACCGCGACGGCTCTCGCGCGCGAACGGCTCTACCCGCGCATGACGACGAGCCGTCGTGGCTCCGCACCGATGACAGTGGTGGTCCATAACGTTGCAGCCATGAAGCAATGGCACGACGAGCTGGGCGTATTCGATCTGGAGACCACGGGCGTCGACATCGACACGTCGCGCATCGTCTCGGCGCATGTCGGCGTGCTGGACGCCGCCGGCGATGTCGTCGAGCGGCTCGACTGGCTGGTGAATCCCGGCGTGCCCATCCCCGAGGCCGCTACGGCCGTGCACGGCATCACCACCGAGCGAGCACGCGCAGAGGGGCGCGAGCCTGCCGAGGCCGTTCTCGAGATCGTGACGGCGCTTCGCGCTCTGCTGAGTCGGGGCATCCCGATCGTCGCGTACAACGCGCCTTACGACTTCTCGCTTCTGCGTCGCGAGGCGTTGCGGCACGGCGTGGAGCCGCTTCGGGATCCTTCCCCCATCGTCGATCCGTTCGTGATCGACAAGGCGGTCGACAAGTACCGTCGAGGCAAGCGCACGCTCACCCTGACCGCCGGTCACTATGGTGTGAGCCTCGTCGGTGCGCACGATGCGGGCGCGGACGCCGTTGCAGCGGGACGCGTCGCGCAGGCGATCGCCCGCGCATACCCCACCGAGCTCAGCGTCGACGTGGCCGAACTGCACAGGCTGCAGGTGCGGTGGTGCCAGGAGCAGGCCGAGGACTTCCAGGCCTACATCAGGCGGGTGAAGGATCCCCTGTTCACGACGACGGGCACGTGGCCCTGCCGCTGAAAGTCGCCGGAACGCGCGAAGAGGGCGGCCGATCGATCGGCCGCCCTCTTCGCGTCGGTACTACTTGCCGAAGTTCTTGAAGCGCTGGTTGAACTTCTCAACGCGGCCCGCGCTGTCGAGGATGCGCTGCTTGCCCGTGTAGAAGGGGTGCGACGCGCTGGAGATCTCGACGTCGATCACGGGGTAGGTGTTGCCGTCCTCCCAGTCGATCGTCTTCTCGCTGGTGACGGTCGAACGGGTCAGGAACGTGGCACCGGAAGCGAGGTCACGGAAGACCACCGGCGCGTAATCGGGGTGAATGTCAGACTTCATCAGGACTTCCTCGAATGCTGCGGATCAGAATGCTGGGAAACGGAACTCGATGCGCACCGCGGTAAGGGGCACCAAAACTGTATGGGCCGGAATGAGCATCCACGGCCGAAGAACGAGTTTAGCAGAGACGCGACGCTGCCCCTGACTGAGGGTGGCGTAGAAGGATCTGTGCTCAGGTGACCGCGTCCGTGCGGGCACGAGCCGCATAACGGCCGCGGTCCGACGAGACCTCGATCGGCAGTGCGAACGTCTCGCTGAGCTTCTCCGCGGTCAGAGTCTCTTCCAGCGGCCCCGCCGCGACGACCTTGCCGGAGTTGAGAAGAAGCACGTGGGTGAACCCGGTCGGGATCTCCTCCGCGTGGTGCGTCACCACGATCATCGCCGGCGAGCGCGAGTCGCCGGCGTAGCCGCCGAGCAGCATCACGAGCTCTTCCCGCGAACCGAGGTCGAGGCTGGCCGCAGGTTCGTCCAGGATCAGCAGTTCGGGGTCGGTCATCACTGAGCGGGCGATCTGCACCCGCTTCTGCTCGCCGTCGCTGAGCGTGCCGAAGGCCCTGTCGGTCAGCGACTCGAGCTTCCATTCGGCAAGCACTCGCCTGGCACGGCGGGTGTCGATGTCTTCGTACTCCTCGTTCCAGCGCCCGGTCACCGAGTATGCGGCGGTGAGCACGACGTCGAGCACCGTCTCGCGCTTCGGGATGCGCTTCGCCAGCGCACTGGAGGCATAGCCGATACGCGGCTTCAGCTCGGCGAGGTCGGCCTTGCCGAGCCCTTCGTCGAGCACTGTGACGGTGCCGGATGTGGGATGCGACGCCGCAGCCGCCAACTGCACGAGCGTCGTCTTGCCGGCGCCGTTCGGTCCGAGGATGACCCATCTCTGGTCCGCGGTGACCGTCCAGTCCACCTGGTCCAGGATCGCGTTCCCGTCGCGCACGACAGACACGGAGTTGAACGAGAGGACGGTGTTCGACATGGCATCTAGCCTAGGTGTTGCCGGAAGCGGGATGTGTCGATCGCAGTGCCGCGTCACTGCGCGGTGAGGCGGCGGTACAGGTCGAGTGTCTGCTCTGCGATCGCGGGCCACCCGAACTGCGTCTGGGCACGCAATCGGCCCGCGCTCCCCTGCTCACGGGCGCGATCCGGGTCCGACACCGTCTCGGTGAGGGCGTCCGCGAGATCGGCGACGAAGTGTTCGGGATCCAGCGGGGTGCCGGTGCCGTCCGTGGCCTGGTCGATCGGAACCAGACGCCCCGTGACTCCGTTCTCCACCACCTCGGGGATACCGCCGGTCGCCGTCGCCACGACGGGGAGCCCGCACGCCATGGCCTCGAGGTTCACGATGCCGAGCGGCTCGTAGACCGAGGGGCAGACGAAGGCCGTTGCGGCACTGAGCAGTGCGGCGAGCTCGTTCTGCTTCAGCATCCGGTCGATCCACACCACTGCATCGCGAGATGCCTGGAGTTCGTGCACCAACCCCTCGACCTCGGCCATGATCTCGGCCGTATCGGGCGCGCCCGCGCACAGCACCAGCTGCACCTCGGGCGGAAGCGCGGCGGCAGCCCGCAGGAAGTACGGCAAGCCCTTCTGTCTGGTGATGCGGCCGACGAAGATCACGGTCGGCCGGTCGGGGTCGACGCCGAGCGGGCGCACCAGGTCTGGCTCATCGACCCTGCGCCACTTCTCGATGTCGATACCGTTGTAGATCACGTGCGTGCGTGCGGGGTCCACGTCGGGGTACACCCGCAGGATGTCGCGCCGCATGCCCTCGCTCACGGCGATCACGGCATCCGCCGCCTCGTACGCGTCCCGTTCCATCCAGCTCGAGATGCGGTATCCGCCACCGAGTTGCTCGGCCTTCCACGGGCGCAGCGGCTCCAGACTGTGCGCGGTGACCACGTGCGGGATCCCGTGCAGCATGCTCGCCAACCGCCCGCCGCGATTCGCGTACCAGGTGTGCGAGTGCACGAGGCTCGCGCCGCCGGCATCCTGCGCGAACTGCAGGTCGACGCCCAGCACGCCGAGTGTCGCGTTCGCGCCTGTCAGCTCGGCGGGGACCAGGTATCCCGTGGTGTCGGCCTCATCGCGCGGCCCGCCGAAGCACCGTACCTGCACCTCGATCGATCTGCGCAGCGCCCGCACCAGCTCGGTCACATGCACACCGGCACCGCCGTAGACGTCCGGCGGATATTCCCTGGTCAAGACGTCCACGCGCATGTCGTCGACGGTAGCGCGAGTGGTGACGCACCGCACCAACTCGAAGAGGGAACACCCCCTGGGGCCACACCCTTACGGCGCCCCGCTGAGGTCGGTCTAGTGTTGTGCCATGACGGGCAAGAAGATCTTCGGCATCGTGCTGGCGGGGGGCGAAGGCAAACGCCTGATGCCGTTGACGGCGGACCGGGCCAAGCCCGCCGTGCCGTTCGGCGGCCAGTACCGATTGATCGATTTCGCACTCTCGAACCTCATCAATTCCGGGCTGAGACAGATCGTCGTGCTCACCCAGTACAAGTCGCACAGCCTGGACCGGCACGTGTCGCAGACCTGGCGCATGTCGGGACTTCTCGGCTCCTACATCGCATCGGTGCCCGCCCAGCAACGGCTCGGCAAGCGGTGGTTCTCCGGATCGGCTGACGCCATCCTGCAGAGCCTGAACCTGATCAGAGACGAGAAGCCTGACATCGTGGTGGTGGTGGGCGCTGACCACGTCTACCGCATGGACTTCGCTCAGATGCTGGATGCCCACGTCTCCTCGGGCGCGGCGGCCACCGTCGCCGCCATCCGGCAGCCGATCTCGCTGGCGAATCAGTTCGGGGTGCTCGAGGTCGACCCGCGGCAGTCGGACCGCATCGCAGCGTTCCGTGAGAAGCCGAACGACCCGGTCGGCCTGCCGGACGCGCCCGACGAGGTGCTGGCATCGATGGGCAACTACGTCTTCGACGCGCAGGCGCTCATCGACGGGGTGCAGCGCGACGGCGAGCGGCCGGACTCCAACCACGACATGGGCGGCGACATCATTCCGGACTTCGTCTCACGAGGCGAGGCGGGCGTCTACGACTTCAAGCGCAATGACGTTCCGGGCTCGACCGAACGCGACCGCTACTACTGGCGCGATGTGGGAACGATCGACTCGTTCTTCGAGGCGCATCAGGATCTCGTTTCGGCGCTCCCGATCTTCAACCTCTACAACGACGACTGGCCCATCTTCAGTCAGCAGCTCAACTCGCCACCGGCGAAGCTGGTGCGCGATGTGCGGGGTGCGATCGGAACGACGATCGACTCGATCGTCTCGCTCGGCTCGGTGATCAGCGGTGCGCATCTGGAGCGCAGCGTGCTGGGTCCGTGGGCGAAGGTGGAGTCCGGCGCGCACGTTGTCGACTCGGTCATCTTCGACCGTGCCGTGATCGAGCCGAACGCGTTCGTCGGCCGGGCTATCCTCGACAAGGACGTCATCGTGAGCGAGGGGGCGAAGATCGGCGTCGACCCGGAGCGCGACCGCGCCCGCGGTTTCACGATCACGCCGTCCGGTCTCACGGTCGTCGGCAAGGGAGTGCACGTCGTTCCATGAGCGCAGCCGAGTCCGCCTCCGCACGTCTTCTCGTGGTGCTCGATGTGGATTCCACGCTCATCCACGACGAAGTCATCGAACTGCTCGCCGAGCACGCCGGCGCCGGTGAACGCGTAGCCGACATCACCGAGCGCGCCATGCGGGGCGAACTCGACTTCGAGCAGAGCCTGCGCGAGCGGGTGGCCGCGCTGCGCGGCCTCAGTGAGGACGTCTTCGCGGATGTCGCGCGCCGCATCCGGATCACCGACGGCGTGCCCGAACTGGTCGAAGCGGTGCACTCGGCGGGCGGACTGGTGGGTGTCGTCTCCGGCGGCTTCCACGAGCTCGTCGACGGCCTGGCCGGGCGCCTCGGACTGGACAGGTGGCGGGCCAACCGGCTCGAGGTCGTGGGCGGTGTGCTCACGGGCGCCGTCGACGGACCCGTCGTCGACGCGGCCGCGAAGGAGAGAGCACTCACCGAGTGGGCGCTGGATGCCGGTGTGCCTGGCACCAGGACCGTCGCGATCGGAGACGGCGCGAACGATCTGCGCATGATGGCGGCCGCCGCGCTGTCTGTGGCGTTCTGTGCCAAACCCGCCGTGCGGGCCGCTGCCGACGTGGCGGTGGACAGCCGTGACCTGTCGCAGGTTCTGCCGCTGCTCGGCCTGCGCGGTTGAGGTGCGACCCGGGCCCGACGGGCTCGGAAGTGCCTCTCGGACGGCGATGAGCTGATCGCTTGAGCGCACCGGTTCGCCGAGGCAGCCCCAGGGTTCGGGCGCCTCAGGATCCGGCGCCGCGATCGCCCGGCCCAGGAGCATCCGGCGCCGAGGGACCCGGCTTGTCGCCCTGCTCCGGTTGCGAGTCGGCGGCTCCGAGCACCAGCACGCCCCCGTGCTGCGACGGATGCTCATCGACCGCGTCCCGCTCATCGACTTCGTCAGCCGCATCGAACGGGATCGGCGTTCCGGTCAGGGCGGGCTTCGGCGCGGCGCCCGGCTCGATCGCCGTGCCTGCTCGGCCCATCCATCTGCTCAGCGGCACGAAGCCGTCGAGCGACTCGTCCTCGACCTCCTCGTCGGTGAACGCCTTGCGAGCCCGCTTGCGCACCCGTTCCGCCTCGCGCCGCTGCTCCTCCGGATCGTCCGCGTTGATCCTGCGGAACTCCCGCACCGCACCTCGCCACAGCACGAAGAATCCGATCAGCACGAAGAACAGCCACTGGATCATGTACGAGTAGTGATATCCGACGCCTTCGGCGGGCGGCGTGGCCTGGATGCGCGCGAGCCCTTCGGCGGACGACCGCGGCGACACGATAACGCCCCATGCGCCCGAATACACGCGGCCGCCCGCGACGGGAGCGAGCTCCGACAGATCGACGGACTCGATCTGATTCGCGCTCACTCCGCCCTCGCCGCGTTTCGCCTGGCTGGCCTGCAGCCGGGCGACGAGATCCACGGTTCCCGTCGGAGGCTGCGGCCGCGACACAGGCTCGGCTCCGTTTCCGGATGCCGCGACCCAGCCACGGTCGACGAGGAAGGTCGCGCCCGATTCGAGCCGGAAGGCCGTGATCACGTCGAATCCGCTCTGGCTGCTGCGCACGCTGTTGCGAAGGTAGTACTGGTGGCCGGCATCCCAGTGGCCGCGCATGCTCACCGCGCGCCACACCTGACCCGGCGAATACGACGACAGGGTGGGGAGGGCGTTCGTGAGCGGAACGGTGTCCGCGCCGAAGTTGGCCGAGTACAGGTGGTTGTCGGCGGATGCCTCTCGTCCTCGGTCGTACTGCCACAGCGCGAGGCCGCCGCAGATCAGGGCGAAGACGACGGTCGCGGCGAAATAGGCGATCCAGCGCCCGGTGCGCAGGAACTGCCACCCGGTGAGGCCCTCGGTCACTACGTCGTAGACGGCGGCAGGTTTCGCGACCGCACCCTGTGCGACGGTGCGACGGGTCAGGTCGCTCGCCGTGCGTGCGACGGCGTCACCCGGATGCCTGTCGGTAGACGTGCTCGGTCCTCTCTCGTTCTCGAAGATCGACGCTAGTCGGTGTTGCTGTGGGATGCCCTGGTCGGTGGGATGCCCGGCGCGGGCAACACGGGAAACGGATGTCGGGGTGCTAGTGGCCCATCCCCATGCCGCCGTCGACGGGGATGACCGCGCCTGTGATGAATCCGGCATCATCGGACGCCAGCCAGGCGACCGCCTTGGCGACCTCGGACGGATGACCGAAACGCCCCGCAGGGATCGCCTTCTTGTAGTCGGCCTGCTGCTCATCGGGCAGCGCAGCGGTCATGTCCGTCTCGATGAAGCCGGGAGAGACGACGTTCGTCGTGATGCCGCGGCCACCGAGTTCGCGGGTGAGCGACCGGGCGAAACCGACGAGGCCGGCCTTCGAAGCGGCATAGTTCACCTGACCGGGCGAGCCGTACAGGCCGACCATGCTGGAAATGAGCACGATGCGGCCGAAGCGAGCCTTGAGCATCCCCTTCGACGCGCGCTTCACGACGCGGAACGCGCCGCCGAGGTTCGTGTCGACCACAGCGTCGAAGTCGTCGTCGCTCATGCGCATCAGAAGGGTGTCACGGGTGATGCCGGCGTTCGCAACGACCACCTCGACCGGGCCCAGTTCCGCCTCGACGGCGGTGAACGCCGCGTCGACCTGTTGGCTGTCGGTGACGTCCGCGCGCACCGTGAGTGATCCGGCCGGTCCCTCGCCGCTGCGCGCAGTCACCGCTACCCGGTGTCCCTGCGCAGTGAACTCCTCGGCGATGGCGCGGCCGATGCCGCGGTTCCCTCCGGTGATCAGCACGGTGCGGGGTGTCGTCATGGGGCATTCCTCGTGATGTCGGCGGTGGGTGCGATCGCCGGTCCAGTCTACGAGGACGACGCGCGACATCCGCGTGCAGACGGCCGCCCCGAGCTCGTTCGTGCCGGGGCCAGGCACGTAGGCTGGAAGGGCGGAACGCGCGGGCGATCCGCTCCCCCAGGAGCCATGCGATGAAACATCAGTCGATCACGTCGTTGCCGCCGGCACCGGCGGCCGATCGGGGCCACCGCATGCTCGAGTACACGGTGATGATGTCGATCCGGGTGCTCTGCTTGATCTCTCTGCTCTGGGTGCGTGGCTGGTGGATCCTGATCCCCGCAGCGGGCGCCGTCTTCCTGCCGTACTTCGCGGTCGTGGTCGCCAACGTGGCGAGGTCGAAGCCGTCGGAACCGGAGCGCCCCGGCAGCATCGTGCGCATGGACGGCGTTCCTGGCGCCGCCACCTGGGAGCCGACCGACGAGGAAGCGCAGCAGAGTGCGCCCGAACAGGACAGGGAGCACGATCGGGAGAACGAGTCTCGGCCGCCGCATTCCGAGTCGGAGCATCCTGAGCCGCGGCAGCAACCCGGACGGCCCCGGCCGGACGAAGGTGGACGGCCTGCGCAGCAGGGCAGAACCGACCAGGACCCGCCGGCATGAGCCTGCTCGACGCGCTCGGCGGCGGGCCGGAGACGCCCACCTGCTCGCGTGCCGGTTGCCGCGATCAGGCGATGTGGCGCATCGATTGGCGAAACCCGCGCATCCACGCCGAAGACCGCCGCAAGACCTGGCTCGCTTGCGATGGGCACGTCGAGTACCTGCGCGGATTCCTCGCCTCGCGCGACTTCCCGCTGACGGTGGAATCGCTGAAGGATCGCCCGGCCGACGCCGGTCACGCGTAGCTCACGCCAGCGCGATCAGGTCGCTCACGCCAGCGCGATCAGGTCGCTCACGCCAGCGCGATCAGGTCCGCGTAGTCGGCATTCCAGTGATCTTCGACCCCGTCGGGGAGGATCAGCACCCGCTCCGGATTGAGCGCCTCCACGGCTCCGGGGTCGTGTGAGACCAGCACTACGGCCCCCTCGTAGTGCGCGAGGGCATCCAGAATCTGCTCACGGCTCGCCGGGTCGAGGTTGTTGGTCGGCTCGTCGAGCAGCAGCACGTTCGCTCCCGAGACCACGATCATGGCCAGCGCGAGCCGCGTCTTCTCGCCTCCCGAGAGCACGCCTGCCGGCTTGTGCACGTCGTCGCCGGTGAAGAGGAATGACCCGAGAACCTTGCGCGCCTCGGTCTCGGTGAGATTCGGCGAACTGGAGACCATGTTCTGCAGCACGGAACGACCCACGTCGATGGTCTCGTGCTCCTGCGCGTAGTAACCGATGCGCAGTCCGTGACCGGGCTCGATGGAACCCGTGTCGGGCACGTCGATGCCGCCCAGGATGCGCAGCAGCGTCGTCTTGCCCGCGCCGTTCAGCCCGATCACGACCACCTTCGACCCGCGATCGATCGCAAGGTCTACTGCGGTGAAGATCTCCAGTGAGCCGTAGCTCTTCGAGAGGTCTGACGCCATCAGCGGCGTGCGTCCGCAGGCCGCGGGCGTCGGGAACCGCAGCTTGGCTACACGGTCCGCCTGGCGCACCTCCTCCAGCCCGTTCAGCAGACGCTCCGCGCGCGCCACCATCTGGTGCGCGGCGGCCGCTTTGGTGGCCTTGGCACCGAACTTCGCAGCCTGCGCCTGCAGTGCCGACGCCTTCTTCTCCGCGTTCGCTCGTTCCTTCTTGCGACGCTCCTCGTCGGCCGCTCGCTGGGTGAGGTACGCCTTCCAGCCCATGTTGTAGATGTCGATGACCTGGCGGTTGGCATCCAGATAGAAGACCTTGTTGACGGTCTCGCCGACGATCTCGACGTCGTGGCTGATCACGATCAGCCCGCCCTTGTAGCTCTTCAGAAAGTCGCGAAGCCAGACCACCGAATCCGCGTCGAGGTGGTTGGTCGGCTCGTCGAGGATCATGGTGTCGGCATCCGAGAACAGGATGCGCGCGAGCTCGATGCGGCGCCGCTGGCCGCCGGAAAGGGTGCGCAACTGCTGATCGAGGATGCGATCCGGCAGCGACAGGTTGTGCGCGATCGATGCGGCCTCCGCTTCCGCGGCGTATCCGCCCTGCGCTTCGAATCGCTCGGTGAGGTTCGCATAGCGCCGCATGGCCTTCTCGGCCGTCGCCTGGTCGTCGGACGCCATGCCCATCGACGCCTCGTGCATGCCCAGTGCGAGCGTGCCGAGGCCTCGGGCATCGAGGATGCGTGTGCGCGCCAGCATGTCGGGATCGCCCGTACGCGGATCCTGCGGCAGGTATCCGATGTCATCCGATCGCTCGACGCGACCGTCGCTGGGCAGCAGATCACCGGCGAGCACCTTCGTGAGCGTGGTCTTGCCCGCCCCGTTGCGCCCGACGAGGCCGATCTTGTCGCCCGCCGCCACGCGGAACGTCACGCCCGACATCAGACTGCGTGCGCCGACGCGGATCTCGAGGTCGTGCACGGCGAGCACAGGCGTGGTCCAGTTCTGTCGGTGTGAGTGGATGGCGCGCGAATGCGCGCATCAATGTTACCGGAGCGGTCGAATCCCGCGGGTTGAGCTTGTCGAAACCCGGTGGTGCGGTTTCGACAAGCTCAACCCACGGGAGTCGGATTCAACCCGCGGGAGTCGGATTCAACCCGCGGAGGTCAGGACCGGCCGGTCGCACTCGGCTAAATCGCGAAGCCGAGCGCCCGCATCATGTCGCGGCCGTCTTCGGTGATGCGCTCGGGGCCCCACGGCGGCATCCACACCCAGTTGATGCGGAAGCGCTCTACGACGCCGTCGAGGGATTCGGCGGTCTGCTCCTCGAGCACGTCGGTGAGGGGGCATCCGGCGCTGGTCAGCGTCATGGAGATGACGAGCGCGTCGTTCTCGTCATCCCATGACAGGTCGTAGATGAGCCCGAGGTCGACGATGTTCACGCCGAGCTCCGGGTCCATCACATCCTTCAGCGCCTCTTCGACCTGGTCGTAGAGCGCGGGAGCGAGGGTGGTGGGCATGAGGCTGAGCCTACGCTTCCGGGCCTACGCCCGCGGGCCCACGTTCGCCGCCTGATCATCGGTCAGGACGGCGTCGGTGTCTTCCTCGCCCTCGGAGACGAAGCGCACGTAGCCCTCCTCCTCGAGCTGCTCGGCGAGTTCGGGGCCGCCCTCCTCGGCGACGCGCCCTGCGACGAACACGTGCACGAAGTCCGGCTTGATGTAGCGAAGGATGCGCGTGTAGTGGGTGATCAGCAGCACGCCGAGGTTGGTGTTGTCGTGCGCACGGTTCACACCCTCGGAGACGATTTTCAGCGCGTCGATGTCGAGGCCGGAGTCCGTCTCGTCGAGCACCGCGAACTTGGGCTTCAGCAGCTCCAGCTGGAGGACCTCGTTGCGCTTCTTCTCGCCGCCGGAGAAGCCTTCATTGACATTGCGAGAGGCGAATGACGCATCCATCTTGAGGTTGGACATGGCCGTCTTGACGTCCTTGGTCCAGGTGCGGATGCTGGGGGCCTCGCCGTCGATCGCTGTCTTGGCGGTGCGCAGAAAGTTGGTGTTCGTCACACCAGGGATCTCCACCGGGTACTGCATGGCGAGGAAGAGCCCTGCCCTTGCGCGCTCGTCGGCCGTCATCGAGAGCACGTCGACTCCGTCGAGCTCGATCGTGCCCTGGGTGACCTTGTACTTCGGGTGGCCGGCGACGGTGTAGGCGAGAGTGGACTTGCCGGAGCCGTTGGGCCCCATGATGGCGTGGATCTCACCGGTGGTGATGGAGAGGTCGACGCCGCGGAGGATCTCCTTGGTGCCCTGGTCGGTCTCGACGGTGACGTGCAGGTCGCGGATGGCGAGTGTTGACATGGATCAGCTGGCTTTCGTGATGGTCGGGTCGATGAAGATGTCTCCGTCGATCAGTTCGACGGTGAAAACGGGGACCGGCTCGTACGCCGGCAGATTCAGCGGTTGCCCGGTGAGCAGGGAGAACTGCGAGCCGTGCGCCCAGCACTCGATGGCCTCGCCCTCGACGAAGCCCTCAGAGAGCGAGATGTCGCCGTGCGTGCAGGTGTCGCCGATGGCGTGGATGTCGCCGGCCGAGTCCTTCACGAGCGCGATCGGCACTCCGCCGACCACGACCCGCTTGGCCTGGTTCTCGACGAGTTCGGATGCCGTGCAGACGCGTTCAGCGCTCATCGCGCGTCACCCTGCGCGGGCACACCGCCGGCGAGTTCGGCCTCGATCGCGGCCTGAAGGTGCTCCTCGAGTTCCGGTGAACCGATCTGCTGCACGATCTCAACGAGGAAGCCGCGCACGACGAGTCGGCGCGCCTCGTCTTCGGTGATGCCGCGAGACTGCAGGTAGAACAGCTGCTCGTCGTCGAACCGGCCGGTCGCACTGGCGTGGCCGGCTCCGACGATGTCGCCGATCTCGATCTCGAGGTTCGGTACCGAATCGGCTTGGGCGCCCTCGGTGAGCACGAGGTTGCGGTTCTGCTCGTAGCTGTCGGTGCCGACCGCCTTCTGGCCGATCAGCACGTCGCCGATCCACACCGTGTGGGCGGACTTGCCCTGCAGCGCGCCCTTGTACGTCACGCGGCTGCGCTGATGTCGCTCGTCGTGGAACACGTACACCTGATGCTCGATGTACTGCCCCGCGTCGGCGAAGTAGGCGCCGAACAGCTCGATCTCCGAGCCAGGACCGGTCAGGTGCACGGCGGGATTCAGGCGTACGAACGATCCGCCGAGGGTCACCGTGACATGCTTGAAGCGGGCGTCGCGCCGCAGCGCGGCGAAGTGTGTGGCAGCGTGGCGGGCATCGTCCGCCCACTCCTGCACGCTCACCACGGTGAGAGTGGCGCCGTCGCCGACGATGAACTCGATGTTCTCGCTGAGCGTCGCCTGCCCTTGGTTGCGCAGGATGAGCGTGGCGATGGTGCCCGGTGCGGCGGAGACCACAGTGTGCGCGGCGCGCGGTCCCGCACCAAGAGCGGAGCGAGTCAGGGTGACGGGCTGAGCGAGTTCGCCGTCGAGCGAGACCAACAGGGCCTCTCGTGCACAGGTCCATGCATTCGCCGACGCACGATCCTCCGGAACACCCGCTTGACCGACGTTGCCGTCACTCATCTGAACCCACTGAGCGTTCACTCCCTGCGCAGTGTCGAGCGAGAACGGATAGCGGGACCCGTCGAGATCGCCGGTGAGCAGATCGTTGATCCGCGCGACGGGTGTGTAACGCCACTCCGCCTCGCGACCGTTCACGACGGCGAAGTCGGCGACGTCGGTGGACTTGAAACGCTCAGAACGGGTCTGGACCGGAATGAACTTCGGTTCGGTCTCGGTGATCGTCATTCCTAGCCCACGGATCCTTCCATGCCCATCTCGATGAGTTTGTTGAGTTCGAGTGCATACTCCATCGGGAGCTCCCGCGCGATCGGCTCGATGAAGCCGCGCACGATCATCGCCATCGCCTCGTCTTCCGGCAGGCCGCGGCTCATCAGATAGAACAACTGCTCCTCGCTGACGCGGGAGACAGTGGCCTCGTGCCCCAGCTGCACATCGTCGACCCGGATGTCGATTGCCGGGTACGTGTCGCTGCGCGAGATCGTGTCGACCAGCAGCGCATCGCACCGCACGGTGTTCGCAGCGTGATGGGCATCTTTCTCCACCCGCACTTCGCCGCGGTAACCGGCTCGTCCGCCGCCACGGGCGATCGACTTGGAGACGATCGAGGACTGCGTGTACGGCGCCATGTGGATCATCTTCGCGCCGGCATCCTGGTGCTGGCCGGGGCCGGCGAACGCCACAGAGAGGGTCTCGCCCTTGGCGTGCTCCCCCGCGAGGTAGATCGACGGGTACTTCATGGTGACCTTGGATCCGATGTTGCCGTCGATCCACTCCATGGTGGCGCCCTCGTGCGCGATGGCGCGCTTCGTGACGAGGTTGTAGACGTTGTTGGACCAGTTCTGGATCGTCGTGTAGCGGGCTCGCGCGCCCTTCTTGACGATGATCTCCACGACCGCCGAGTGCAGCGAGTCGGACTTGTAGATCGGGGCGGTGCAACCCTCGATGTAATGCACGTAGCTGTCTTCGTCTGCGATGATCAGCGTGCGCTCGAACTGGCCCATGTTCTCCGTGTTGATGCGGAAGTAGGCCTGCAGCGGAATATCGACGTGCACACCCTTCGGCACGTACACGAACGACCCGCCTGACCACACGGCCGTGTTCAGTGAGGCGAACTTGTTGTCGCCCGCCGGGATCACCGTGCCGAAGTATTCCTCGAAGAACTCCGGATGCTCGCGAAGCGCGGTGTCGGTGTCCATGAAGATGACGCCCTGCGCTTCGAGGTCTGAGCGAATCTGGTGGTAGACCACCTCTGATTCGTACTGCGCCGCGACGCCGCCGACCAGGCGCTGCCGCTCGGCCTCCGGGATGCCCAGCTTCTCGTACGTGTTCCGGATGTCTTCCGGAAGGTCCTCCCAGCTCTGAGCCTGCTTCTCCGTGGAGCGCACGAAGTACTTGATGTTGTCGAAGTCGATCTCGGAGAGGTCGGCTCCCCACGTCGGCATCGGTTTGCGCTGGAAGAGCTGAAGTGCCTTCAGACGGCGCTGGAGCATCCATTCCGGCTCGTTCTTGAGGGCCGAGATGTCGCGGACCACCTGGTCGGAGAGTCCGCGTCGGGCACTGGCCCCCGCTGCGTCTGAATCGGCCCAGCCGAACTCGTACTGGCCGAGGCCGGCGAGTTCTGGACGGTCGATGAGAACGTCTGACATGTGATTACCTCGTTTTCCTGCCGCCCGTGACCGGCTTCAGACCGGCTCCCACCTACGTATTCGTGTCATCGCGGGTCGGTGACACCGAGGCAGGATTGTGCGGATGGCTTGCGAGTGCGAACGGTGCACTCCTGAACCAGACGATTCTACAGGGCGGGCCCTCGCCCGAGCCGAATATGCCGAGGATGCTCAGCGGATGCGACGGGTCAGTCGGTCTCGACGGCGGTCAGCCGTCGTGCGGGCCGTAGGCTGCAGCGATCTCCCGAGAGGTCGTGCCTCGGCTATAGGTCGGAACCTGCGGCCAGCCTTCCGGCGAGTCCTGCCACTCCTCCTGCCGTCCGTACGGCAGCACGTCGATCAGCGGGAACGTGTGACTGACCTGCTCGACGCCGCGGCCGTTCGTGTGCCAGGTGCGGTAGACGGTGTCGCCGTCGCGGAGGAAGACGTTGAGGGCGAAACCACCGCCGGCGGGCGCACCCACATCCGCACCGAACGGGCTGTTCGCCGTCGAGTACCAATCGAACTGGTTGCCGACCTTGCGCTTGTACGCCAGCGCCTCCGCTATCGGCCCCTGAGCGACGACGACGAACCGGGCGTCGTACGGGTCGAGGAACTCGAAGCGCGTGAACTGTGCGGTGAAGCCCGTGCATCCCGGGCACTGCCACTCGGCGCCGTCCGACCACATGTGGTTGTAGACGATGAGCTGGCTTCTGCCGTCGAAGACGTCGGCCAGCCGCACCTGGCCGCTCTCGCCCTCCAGCGTGTAGTCCGGCATACGCACCATGGGCAGGCGCCTGCGCTGCGCCGCGATCGCATCCAATTCTCGCGTCGCAGCTTTCTCACGGATGCGCAACGTGTCCAGCTCGTGCTGCCACGTCTCCTCGTCGACGACGGTCGGCAATGCGGTCATGAGATCTCCCACCTGTTCGATGGCCACGTTAGGCGTGGCCTGCGACAAAGGCCAGGGAGCATGGAGATCGCCGCGACGTCGCAGTGGCCGGGCCGAGCGGGCGGGATCGGTTGCGGGCTCGGCCGTCGGCGGGTCGGTTCAGCGATCGGCGAGTGAGCCGGCTATGCCGCCGACCGAGAAATAGCGGTTCAAGAGTCCGAAGATCAGCAGCGGGGGGATCACGATGACCAGCACCAGTCCAGGTGTACGCGCCGCCTGGAGTCCGATCGGGAGGGTGTAGAGCGCGTTCGACTTGATGAACACGAGAGCGACAAGGTAGTCGTTCCACGTGAGCAGGAAGCAGTAGATCGCTGTGGAGACGATGCCCGGCCAGCAGCTGGGCAGCACGACCCGCACGAACGAGCCGAGCACGCTGCATCCGTCGAGCCACGCCGACTCTTCGAGGCGAACGGGAACGGTGTCGATCGCGGCGGTGAGCATCCAGACCGCCACGGCCACCGCCAGCCCGATGTAGATCATCGTGAGGCCGCCGAGCGAGTCGACCAGGCCGGCTCCGGCGAACAGCACGAAAAGCGGGATCACCAAGACGACGACCGGAAGCGATTGCACGACGAACAGCACAAGTGAGTACGCGGCGATGAGCCGCCCGCGTCCCCGCGACAGAGCGTAGGCCGCGGGCGCCGCGACCGCGATCGCGACCGCGGTAGTCGTGGTCGCCACGAGCAGGCTATTGCCCAGCCAGGTCAGCGCCGGCGTGAAGCGGAACGTCGCGAGGATGCCCGCCAGAGGTCCGCCTGCGTCCTGCCGGCCGCCGGGAGCGCCCGGCAGGAACGTCGCTGCGAGCACGGGCCAGAGCGGCGAGGTGACCAGTGCGCAGATGAGGGCGATCGCGATCATCCGGGCGGCGGCCGCTGCGGTGACGCGGGTCCGGCGGATGCGACGACGTGCGGATGCGTGCGGAAGCAGCGTCGGCCTGGCGACGGTCACGTCGCGATGGCCGACTGCTTGAGCCGCTTGGCTCTGGCCACGATCTCGATGACGTCGACTTCGTCGGGGAACAGGCCGATCACCCCGTCTGGCGAGCGGTCGGTGATCGGCGCATTGCCGTGCCTGCGGGTCGGGTGGAACTTCGCTCGGATGCCGTCGTCCAGTATCCGAACGAAGCTCGCCTCGTGCAGTCGCGTGGAGAGGTCGGACTTGTACGGCCGGGTGAGAACGGGGTCGGCCCCGTACATCAAGTCGACCAGCGCCTCGATCGTGCGTCGGGCGCGGAACAGCGACTCGCACGGCTCGGCGAGGGCCTTCTTCTCGCACGCTGCCTCGAACGCGGGCCATTCGCACATGAGGAATGTGAAGTTGCTACCCATCGGGGTCAACTCTGGCAGCAGCGCGACGGCGGAACCAAGCGCCACGACACCGATGCCCGTGAATGAGGGGGCAGGTCGGCCCGACCGCGTCGATGTCGTTCTGGCTGTGGCTGCACTCGAGTGTGAACGGGGTTCGAAGATAACCACGAGTCATAGTTGTCCACAGATGCAGAGACAATCGTAGATATAGGTGGATTGTTCTGGGAGAATGAGGTCATGAATCAGCCACTTCCGCACCTGTCGAGGGATCTCGACGCGGTGTGTGCTGCGTGGCGCTCGGCGCTCGGCGCAACTGCTGCGGTGAATGGCAACGGGCAATCCGATCAGGCGTCGGCGGTGGAGTCGATGACGGACATCGGGCTGGTTTCGGTGACGGATGCGGTGGCGCAGTTGGTGCGCGACGGGCAGGCGCTCCTGGCGCGTGCGGCGGCGGAGGTCGCGAAACGCTCCCCGGCGGAGTTGGGCCGGGAGGGGCTGGCGAAGAAGCGCGGGTTCCTGAACCCGGCGCATCTCGTGGCTGCCTCTACCGGTGGGCGGGCGGCGGAGGCGGCGAAGCTGATCGCGGTCGGCACGGAAACCGCACCACGACGGGCGTTGACCGGTGAGCAGTTACCGCCGGCGCACCCGCATGTGGCAGCCGCTCTGAGCTCGGGATCGATCAGCGTCGACGCCGTCGATGCGATCACGAGCATGCTGCGCCGAGTCGCCCCGCGAGCGGATGCCGGCGCTGCTGAGGGAATGGAGAAGGTCCTCACCGAGCGGGCCGCTGTTCTCCCGTTCGACCTGCTGTTGCGGGTGATTCGGGAAGCGGAAGCCCGCCTGGATCAGGACGGGGTGGCACCGCGTGAGGAAGAACTACGTGCCGACCGGTCGTTGGTCATCCGGCAGGACAGCAAGGGGATGGTCCGGTTGACCGCCCGGTTGGATCCGGAGACGGCGGCACCGGTGAAGGCGGCGATCGAAGCGATCGTCACGCACGACATCCGGGCGGCACAGCCTGGTGGCAACGGGCCGGACGTCGCGGGTCTTGGTGTTTCTGAGGGGCCGGTGATCGCCGATACCCGCAGTGTGCCCCAGATGCAGGCCGATGCGTTGGCGATGATCGCGCGGCACGTGCTGGGCTGCAACCGGGTACCCGCCACCGCATCCACCACCGTCGTCGTACGTATGAAGCTCGACACGTTGGTCGACGGTGTAGGCCACGGTCGCATCGACGGTCTCGATCACCCGATCTCGGCAAGCGCGATGCGCCGCATGGCAGCATCGGCGGGGATCATCCCTGCCGTTTTGGGCACCGACAGCGTTCCACTCGACCTTGGTCGCGTCGCACGCTGCTTCACCCCTTCGCAGCGGATCGCGTTGGGCGAGCGTGACGGCGGATGCGCCTGTTGCGGCCTCGCCGTCGGCTACACCGAAGCGCACCACATCATGTGGTGGATGCGTGATACCGGTCCGACCGATCTGGACAACGGCGTACTGCTCTGTCCACCCTGCCATGCTCGAATGCACCAAGACGACTGGGACATCCGGGTCGAAGGCGGGCAAGTGTGGTTCATCCCACCGCCCCACATCGATGCGAGTCGAACACCACGCCTCGGCGGCCGCGGCCGGTTCGAGTTGCCCGAGGAGCTGCCCGCTGCGTGACGCAGCTGAAATCACGGTATTGCGGGCAATGTCCAGTACTGCGGTCACTCGGCGAAGAAGTCCTCGTCGACTTCGACCAGTTCGTTGGTGTTAGCGATCTGCACACGGAACCGCCGAGCTTGGTCAGGTCACCATCGCGCCCGTACTCCATCTTGATGAGGTCTGTGCGCACCGCCTCCTCGAAGGAGGCAGGATCGCCTGTCCGAGGGCGGTCGAGAAGTGCGCTCTCCAGGCTTCCCAGGACGTCGTCCATGCCGAACTGGATGCTCCTCTGGTGTGGTCTCGTCGGGCGTCTCGTCGGCAACGGCGGACTCGGCCTCGGCGCCGGCTCTTCGGGCCTTGCCGCGAGGGGGTACGTACTCGACGTAAGCCGTAAGGCGTTGCACGTCGATGAGACGCGGTCGGGCTGATGCCGGCCCGTCAGCCCGCGCGACCGACGAGAGGTTCGGCGTGCGCGGCAGGCTTCTGCCCTGCCGGAGCCATGTGCACGCTCGGGAACAGCCCGGGGTTCACATCGAGCAGAACACGGAGAACGCCCACCCAGACAAGGGCGGCGAAGAGCAGATGCAGCGCCACCAGGATGTCGGGGAGCGCAGTCAGGGACTGCACCAACCCGATGGTCGCCTGGATCACCACGACGGCGATGAACATCGCCGTTCGGCGAAGCGGTGTGATGGCGCGCGAACGCCACAGCACGACACCGAGCACGATGGCGAGCACGAGCGTCGCCGTTCCGAGCACGCCATGAACGATCGTGATGTCGATCCAGTCGATCTTCATCCGCGGCACCGCAACCGTGTCGCCGGAGTGCGGCCCGGAGCCCGAGACCAGTGTCCCGACCACTATCAGCACTGCCGTGAACACCGCAAGCACCCAGCTCAGAACGCGGGCGGGCGGAGTGATGCGTGCGAGGGCATCCCGCGACACGGCGGCCTCGCGCACACGGTGCCAGGTGAGCGTCGTCGTCGTGAGCAGACCCATCGCCATCACGAAGTGGAAGGCGACGACGTACGGGTTCAGGCCCGTCCACACGCTGACGCCTCCGGCCACCGCGTTCACGACGACGAGCCAGAACTGCGACCAGGTCAAGCGGGTGATGCTGCGGACCCTCGGCTTCTGCAGCCTGGCCGCGACGATCACCCAGGCGACCGCGATGCACAGCACGACCGTGAGCATGCGATTGGAGAACTCGATGAACGCGTGGATGCCCATGGCGGGTGTGGGCGTCAGCGACGTCGTGTCGCAGGTGGGCCAGGTCGGGCATCCGAGTCCCGAACCGGTCACCCGCACGATACCGCCGCCAAGCACGATGAGCGCACTGACCACGAGAGTTGCGGTGGACGCCCACTGCAACGATCGGGGCGAGAGCGTGTAGCGGTCGGCGAGCCAGCCGAGCGGAGTCTTCAGAGCTGTCACGGTCAGAAGGGCAGGAGTGGGTCGATCGCGATCGCCAGGAACAGCACCGACAGGTAGGTGATGGAGCCGTGGAACACGCGCATCGGCGACGGGTTCTCGTGGCGGATGGCGAGTGCGTACAGGCGGTGCGTCTCGTAGATGAACCACACGCCCGCGACCAGCGCCGTGACCGTGTAGACGAGACCCATGTGCCCGACCGGAACGAGCAGGAGAGAGCATGCGACGGTGGCCCACGCGTACAGGATGACCTGCAGCCCGACGACTGCGCGGCCGCGGGTGACGCCGAGCATCGGGACTCCGACCGACTTGTAGTCGTCGCGGTAGCGCATCGACAGCGGCCAGTAGTGCGGCGGCGTCCACAGGAAGACGACTCCGAACAGGATGAACGGCGCCCAGTCGAGCGAGCCCGTCACGGCGGCCCACCCGATGAGTACGGGGAAGCATCCGGCGATGCCGCCCCAGATGATGTTCTGCTGCGTGCGCCGCTTCAACCAGAGCGTGTAGATGAAGACATAGAAGAGGATGGCTGCGACCGAGAGCACCGCGGCGAGCCAGTTCGTCGTGAAGTAGAGCCACACGGTCGAGGCGACGGCGAGCATCCATGAGAAGACGTACGCCTCGCGCGGAGTGAGCTCCCCCGTCACCAGCGGACGGTTCTTGGTGCGCCGCATGACCTTGTCGATGTCTCGGTCTATGTAGCAGTTGAACGCGGCGGCCGAGCCGGCACTCATCGCGCCACCGATCACTGTCGCGGCGACCAGCCAGAGATTGGGCACCCCGCCTGCGGCGAGGAACATCACCGGAATCGTGGTGACGAGCAGAAGCTCCATCACTCGAGGCTTCGTGAGAGAGACATAGGCGGCGAACTTGCGCCGGAACCCGATCCTGGTCGGTACTGCCCGACTCGTGGCGGCTACGTCCATCGCTCCTCAATCGTGTCCATTTACGTCTATGAAGTTTAGGCCACGTCCGAGTCCCTCGCTTCACGGCGGATGCCCGCACGCAGTTCGTCGGGGCGTTCGGCTCACCGGTCCGATGGGGTGCGAGTGAGGTGTGTGACGTTTTGTGGAGTGCGCACAGCACAAGGCCCCTCCAGCCCGCTGATATCTGGCAATCTCCCTATACTTGGGTGTGCTCGCTCAGGCGCGCGCACTACCTCCTCACCGGTGCGGGTCCACTAGACGGGCCCTCGTCGCATCGACGAACACAGGTCGCACCGACGCACAAAGAAGGGTCAGTCTCAAGTGGCAGCACTGCAATGGGATCCCATTGACAACAAGGCCGTCGACACCGCGCGCGTGCTCGCCGCGGATGCCGTCGAGAAGGTGGGCAACGGACATCCCGGCACCGCCATGAGCCTGGCACCGGCCGCGTACCTGCTGTTCCAGCGAGTGATGCGCCGTGATCCCCGAGACCAGCACTGGCTGGGACGTGACCGCTTCGTGCTCTCCGCCGGTCACACCTCGCTCACCCAGTACGTGCAGCTCTACCTCGGCGGGTACGGACTCGAGCTCGACGACCTGAAGGCGCTACGCACCTGGGGTTCACTGACACCCGGCCACCCGGAGTACCGCCACACCGACGGGATCGAGATCACCACGGGCCCGCTCGGCCAGGGACTGTCTTCCGCCGTCGGTTTCGCGTACGCGTCCCGGTTCGAGCGGGGTCTCCTCGACCCGGATGCCGCGGCAGGCACGAGCCCGTTCGACCACTTCGTGTACGTGATCGCCAGCGACGGCGACCTCGAGGAGGGCATCACCAGCGAGGCGTCGTCACTCGCCGGACACCAGGAGCTGGGCAACCTCGTCGTCATCTACGACAGCAACCAGATCTCCATCGAGGACGACACGAACATCGCGTTCACCGAAGACGTGAAGGCGCGCTACGAGGCGTACCACTGGCACGTGCAGGTCGTGGACTGGAAGAAGACCGGACAGTACGTCGAAGACGTCCAGGCGCTCTTCGACGCGATCGAGGAAGCGAAGGCGGTCAGCGACAAGCCGTCGATGATCATCCTGAAGACCATCATCGGGTGGCCGAGCCCGAAGAAGCAGAACACCGGCAAGATCCACGGTTCGGCACTCGGTGCGGACGAGCTGCGCGCCGTGAAAGAGGTGCTCGGTTTCGACCCTGAATTCACCTTCCAGGTCTCCGACGAGGTCCTCGGGCACACCCGCAAGGCGATCGAGCGCGGTGCTGCGGAGCGTACCCGGTGGCAGGTCGGCTTCGACGCATGGGCGCAGGCGAACCCGGAGCGAAAGGCGCTGCTCGACCGGTTGCTCACCGGCGAGCTTCCCGACGGCGTCGAGGCGGCTCTCCCCGTGTTCGAGCCGGGGAAGGACGTCTCCACCCGCGCCGCCAGCGGCAAGGTGCTGAACGCGATAGCGCCGATCGCGCCCGAGCTGTGGGGCGGCTCTGCCGACCTCGCCGAGTCGAACAACACGACGATCACCTCGGCGGCGTCGTTCGTGCCCACGGAGCGCTCGACGCACGAATGGACGGGCAACCCGTACGGCCGCGTGCTGCACTTCGGCATCCGCGAGCACGCGATGGCGGCCATCCTGAACGGCATCGTGCTGCACGGCCCCACGCGTCCGTTCGGCGGCACGTTCCTGATCTTCAGCGACTACCAGCGCCCCGCGCTCCGCCTGGCCGCCTTGATGAGCATCCCGTCGATCTTCGTCTGGACGCACGACTCGGTCGCGCTCGGCGAGGACGGCCCGACGCATCAGCCGATCGAGCAGCTGGAGACGCTGCGGGCCATCCCGAACTTCACGGTGGTGCGCCCGGGCGACGCCAACGAGGTCGCGTATGCGTGGCTAGAGCTGTTGAAACGCCGCGGTGGTCCGATGGGCATCGCGCTGACCAGGCAGAACATCCCGGTATTCGAACGTGGCGACGGCGAAGCGTCCGGCGACACGTTCGCCTCGGCGGCGAACGTCGCCAACGGCGGGTATGTGCTGGCCGAGGCACCCGAGGGCACACCCGACGTGATCATCATCGCTACGGGTTCCGAGGTGCAGCTGGCCGTCGACGCCCGAGAGGCCCTGAAGGCCGACGGCGTGAACGCTCGCGTCGTCTCGATGCCCAGCCAAGAGTGGTTCGAGGAGCAGAGCGCGGAGTACAAGGAGTCGGTGCTGCCGGCATCCATCACCGCCCGTGTCTCCGTCGAGGCCGGTCGTGCGCTCACCTGGCTGCCGTACGTCGGCGACAAGGGTCGCAGCGTGTCGATCGAGCACTTCGGGGCATCCGCCGACTACAAGACGCTGTTCCAGAAGTTCGGCATCACCACCGACGCCGTCGTGAGCGCAGCCAGGGAGACGATCGCGGCCCAGTAGGCGCGGTCGGGCGAGCGTAGAACCAAAGAGAAGAAGAGGCGAGAAGAATGACCGAATCCAGCACCGCACGGCTTGCCGAAGAAGGCGTGAGCATCTGGCTCGACGACCTGTCCCGCGACCTGATCGGCTCTGGCGGATTGCAGAAGCTGATCGACACCCGCAATGTGGTCGGCGTGACCTCCAACCCGACGATCTTCGCCACGGCGCTCTCCAAGGGTGACGCCTACGACGAGCAGGTGAGGCAGCTCGCCGCAGAGGGCAAAGACGTTCACGAGGCCGTCTTCGAGATCACCACGACGGATGTTCGCAACGCCGCCGACGTGTTCGCTCCCGTCTTTCAGGCATCCGGCGGGCAGGACGGCCGGGTCTCGATCGAGGTGGAGCCGGGCCTGGCGCACGACGCGGAAGGCACGACGGCTCAGGCCAAGCAGCTCTGGGAGAAGGTCGGCAAGCCGAACGCGATGATCAAGATCCCGGCCACGGTCGAGGGTCTCGAGGCGATCGCCGCGGCCACGGCCGTCGGCATCAGCGTGAACGTCACACTCATCTTCAGCCTCGAGCGCTACCGGCAGGTGATCAACGCGTACCTGAGCGGCCTCGAGCAGGCGAAGTCCGCGGGGATCGACCTGTCGACGATCCGCTCCGTCGCCTCGTTCTTCGTCTCCCGAGTCGATACCGAGATCGACAAGCGGCTCGGTGCGATCGGCACGGCCGAGGCGGACTCGCTGAAGGGCAAGGCCGCCGTCGCCAACGCTCGGCTGGCCTACCAGGTCTTCGAGCAGGCGTTCGACTCGGAGCGCGCGAAGGTGCTGTTGGCCGCAGGAGCCAACAAGCAGCGGCCGCTCTGGGCATCCACCGGCGTCAAGGACCCGTCGTACCCCGACACGCTTTACGTGACCACGCTGGTCGCCCCTGACGAGGTCAACACCATGCCGGAGAAGACGCTGGAGGCCACGTTCGACCACGGCGAGGTCACCGGCAACACCGTCGCAGGCACGTACGACGAGTCGAATGAGGTGCTGAACAAGATCGCCGCGCTCGGCATCTCGTACGCCGACGTCACGCAGACGCTCGAAGACGAGGGCGTCCAGAAGTTCGACGTCTCGTGGGCTCAGCTTCTCGACACGGTCACCGCGGCGCTCGAACAGGCGGGCGCAGCGGAGACCGTGCGGTGAGCTTCAAGATCCACGTCTCCGGCGGCGCGGAGGCGGCGGTCAGAGCGACCGTGCCCCGCTTGGTGAGCGACCTGGTGGCCTCCGGCATCACCGCACAGGATGCGGCGCTCTGGGGGCCTGACGCCGAGGCGGAGGCGGGCATCCGCCTCGGCTGGACGGAGGCCGTCGCGATCTCGCGTCCGCTCGTGCCGCAGATCATCGCGCTGCGCGAAAGGTTCCTCGCGGAGGGCATCGACCACTTCGTGCTGAGCGGCATGGGCGGGTCCTCACTCGCTCCCGAGGTGATCACGCGCACAGGCAACCTCGAGCTCACCATCCTCGACACGACCGATCCCGGACAGGTGCTCGAAGCCGTGAGCGACCGGCTGCGCACCAGCGTGCTGATCGTGTCGTCGAAGTCGGGCTCCACCGTGGAGACGGACAGTCATCGGCGCACATATGAGAAGGCGTTCCGGGATGCCGGCATCGACCCGGCGGATCGCATCGTGGTCGTCACCGACCCGGGTTCTCCGCTGGATGCCTCCGCGCGAGAGGCCGGTTACACGGTGTTCAACGCGGACCCGAATGTCGGAGGCCGCTACTCTGCGCTGACCGCCTTCGGGTTGGTGCCCTCGGGTCTCGCCGGCTTCGACATCGAGGAGCTGCTGGAAGAGGCGGAGACGATCTCCCTCGAGCTCGCGATCGACGATGAGACCAACCCCGGACTGATCCTGGGTGCCGCCATCGCCGGATCGACGCCGTTGCGAGACAAACTGGGCATCGTGTCGGACGGAACGCACATCAGGGACTTCGCAGACTGGGCCGAGCAGCTCATCGCCGAGTCGACCGGCAAAGAGGGCAAGGGTCTTCTGCCCGTCGTTCTCGACGTGGTCTCCCCTGAGCTGTCGGAGAATCTTCCCGACCTGCAGGTCGTGCGGCTGGTCGACAACGCTGCCGCTCACCATCTCTTCCCCGCCGATCGCCACCGCGGCGAGATCCTGGTCTCCGGATCGCTCGGTGCCATGTTCCTGGTGTGGGAGTACGCCGTGGCCGTGGCAGGGCGCGTGCTCGGCATCGACCCGTTCGACCAGCCCGACGTCGAGTCGGCCAAGAAGGCCGCACGCGGCGTGCTGGATGCCCGCCCCGAGCCGACCGAACCGGCTTTCGTCGACGCAGGCATCGAGGTACGCGGCGTTGCTGCGGTGCTCCGTGGCGCGACAACGGTGGATGCCGCGATCAGCGCGCTGCTCGAGCAGTTGCCGGCGAACGGGTACGTTGCCGTCCAGGCGTACGTGAACCGGGTGGCGCTGCCTCAACTGGCAGGCATCCGCGATCTGCTCGCGGCCAGGGCGAAGCGCCCCGTCACGTTCGGCTGGGGCCCGCGCTTCCTGCACTCGACCGGGCAGTTCCACAAGGGCGGACCCGCCGTCGGCGTGTTTCTGCAGATCCTCGCCGGCGAGTCGGATGATCTCCAGGTACCCGACCGCCCGTTCACGTTCGGGCAGTTGATCCGGGCTCAGGCCGACGGGGACGCCGCCGTGCTCGCGCAGCACGGCCGTCCTGTTCTCACCCTCACGCTTTCCGACCCCGCCACGAACGTCGAGACGCTCTTCGGCGACGTGGACGACTGAACCGACACGAGGAGATCCATGTCACCGGTGGAGATCACCGCGGATCACAATCCGCTCAGGGCGCCGGAAGACCGCCGGCTCAACCGCATCGCGGGCCCGTCGAGCCTCATCATCTTCGGCGTGACGGGCGACCTGTCTCGCAAGAAGTTGATGCCGGCGGTCTACGACCTCGCCAACCGAGGCCTTCTTCCGCCAGGGTTCGCCCTCGTCGGCTTCGCCCGGCGCGACTGGGAGGACCAGGACTTCGAGAAGGTCGTCTACGACGCGGTCAAGCAGTACGCGCGCACGGAGTTCCGCGACGAGGTGTGGCGGCAACTGGCTCAGGGCATCCGTTTCGTTCCCGGCGAATTTGACGACGATGCCGCGTTCCAGCGACTCAAGAACACGGTCGATGCGCTGGACCGCGAGCGCGGCACCATGGGCAACCACGCGTTCTACCTGTCGATCCCGCCGAAGGCGTTCCCGCTCGTCACAGAGCAGCTGCGTCGTTCCGGCCTGGCCGAGCAGTCGAAGGGATGGCGACGGGTCGTCATCGAGAAGCCGTTCGGCTCCGACCTGAAGACGGCGCGCGAGCTCAACAAGGTGGTCGAGACGGTGTTCCCGCCGGACGCCGTGTTCCGCATCGACCACTACCTCGGCAAGGAGACGGTGCAGAACATCCTGGCGCTGCGCTTCGCCAACGAGCTGTACGAGCCGATCTGGAACGCGAACTACGTGGACCACGTGCAGATCACGATGGCTGAGGACATCGGCGTCGGTGGCCGTGCCGGCTACTACGACGGCATCGGTGCCGCGCGCGACGTCATCCAGAACCACCTCCTGCAGCTGCTCGCCCTGACGGCCATGGAGGAGCCGGTGTCGTTCGACGCTGCCGACCTGCGCGCCGAGAAGGAGAAGGTGCTCAAGGCCGTGCGGCTGCCGCGAGACCTGGCGACCGCTACGGCGCGCGGGCAGTACTCGGGCGGTTGGCAGGGCGGTGAGAAGGTCGTCGGGTTTCTCGACGAAGACGGGATGAACCCGAACTCCACCACAGAGACCTACGCCGCCATCAAACTCGAGATCGGCACCCGCCGCTGGGCCGGCGTTCCGTTCTACCTACGGGCGGGCAAACGGCTCGGCCGCCGCGTGACCGAGATCGCCGTGGTGTTCAAGCGCGCGCCTCAGCAACTCTTCGCCGAGTCGCAGACCAGCGCTCTCGGACAGAACGCTCTGGTCATCCGGGTGCAGCCCGACGAGGGTGTGACGATCAGGTTCGGCTCCAAGGTTCCGGGTGCGGGCATGCAGGTGCGCGACGTGAGCATGGACTTCGGTTACGGCCACGCGTTCACCGAGGCCAGCCCAGAGGCGTACGAGCGCCTCATCCTCGACGTGCTGCTCGGCGACCCGCCGCTGTTCCCGCGTCACGAGGAGGTCGAGCTGTCGTGGAAGATCCTCGACCCGATCGAGGAGTTCTGGGCATCGCACGGCGCCCCCGAGCAGTACCGACCGGGTACCTGGGGCCCGGCATCCGCTGACGAACTACTCGCCCGCGACGGGCGGACCTGGAGGCGCCCATGATCGTCGATCTGCCCGACACCACCACGAGCAACGTGTCGAAGACCCTGATCAAGATCCGCGAAGAAGGCGGAGCGGTTGCGCTCGGCCGGGTTCTCACGCTGATCATCGCCACGCGACTCGGTCAGGAGGAAGAGGTCATCGAGGCGGCGAACGAGGCGTCGCGCGAGCATCCGATGCGCGTCATCGTGGTCTCGACCGCCGCCCCCGATCATCCGCACGCGGATGCCGCCAGCCGGCTCGACGCGCAGATCCGCGTCGGCGGCGACGCCGGCGCGAGCGAGGTCATCGTTCTGCGCGCCTACGGCGAGACCGCGAGCGACGAAGAAGGCCTGGTGACGGCACTGCTTCTGCCGGATGCGCCCGTCGTCGTATGGTGGCCAGGGACGGCGCCCGATGTGGTGTCAACATCCGCGCTCGGGCGCATCGCGACCTGCCGCATCACGGACTCGTCTTCCGCGGGCGATCCGCACGAGGTGCTGTTGCACCTCGCCGAGACCTACGCTCCCGGCGATACCGATTTCGCGTGGACCAGGCTCACGCTGTGGCGGGCCCAGCTCGCGGCCGCCCTCGACCAGCCGCCCTACGAGGCGGTCGAGTCGGTCGAGGTGTCGGGCGCTCCGGACTCGCCGTCGACGGTGCTGCTGGCCGCGTGGTTGCGCCTGCAACTGGATGCTCCGGTGCAGCACGACCTGACAGCACGGCAGCGCGGTCTGAGCGGCATCCACGGCGTGCAGCTGCGCCGGGCGTCCGGCACGATCGAACTGGTGCGCGACATCCCGGATGTGGCGACGCTGAGCCAGCCCGGAGAGCCGACGCACGATCTCGCGCTCCCCCGTCGCAACCTGCGCGACTGTCTTGCTGAGGAGTTGCGCCGTCTCGACCCGGACGAATTGTATGGCAGGGTCCTGACCAAGGGGCTTCCGCTGCTGGAGGCGGAGGAGCGGGAAGCGGCGGCACGATGACCGGGGAGCGTCGCGTGCTCGTCCACCCGGACCGGGACGCCCTCATCTCCGCCGTGGCCGCGCGTTTCCTCTCGAAAGCCGCTGACATCGTCGCGGATCGTGGGAAGGCTCATGTGTGCCTCACCGGTGGCACCGTGGGCATCGGCGTGCTTGCCGCCGCCGGAAGTTCCGAGATGCGCGGTCTGGTCGACTGGTCGAAGGTGCACTTCTGGTGGGGAGACGAACGTTGGGTGCCCGTCGACTCGGACGATCGCAACGACAAGCAGGCCAGGGACGCGTTCCTCGACCTGCTCGAGATCCCGGAGACGAACATCCACGCGTTCCCCGCGACCGATTCGGGTCTCGACCTCGACGCCGCGGCGGACTTCTACTCCCGCGAGCTCGCGCGGTTCTCGAAGAAGGGCGTGCCGTACCCGCGCTTCGACATCACGTTCCTCGGCGTCGGGCCCGACGGGCACATCGCGTCGTTGTTCCCCGACCGGTCGGGCATCCGTGAGACCGAGCGCACCGTCGTCGCGGTGCGTGACTCCCCCAAGCCGCCACCTGAACGGCTCAGCCTGACACGGCCGGTGCTGAACGCCTCTGCGCGCATCTGGCTCGTGCTCGCCGGCGCAGACAAGGCATCCGCCCTGGGTCTTGCCCTGGCCGGTGCCAGTTACACGGAGGTGCCTGCTGCCGGGGCGAAGGGTCGCAAGCGCACGGTCTTCTTCGTCGATCAGGATGCCTCGGCGGAGGTGCCGGAGAGCCTCATCGCGCAAGAGTATTAGCCCGCGGGTGTGCTGGGTATGCCGTTCACCGTCGAGGGAACGGTGTAGGCGACCAACTGCGGCGTTCCCGCCGAGGCCTTGGACGTCTTCGGTGCGCCGGCGGGCACGAGTACGGTGTTGCCGAACACCGCGATCGGTGCATTCGTGGACACCGGCAGCTTGAGGCTGTCCACGACCTTGCCGGTTGTGCGGTCCAGCGCGATCAGCTCGCCGGTGTACAGGGTCGTGAACACGAGGTCGCCGGACACGGTCGTCGCACCGAGGGGCATCGTCGACACCTTGGTGTCCCATTCGACCTTGCCAGTGTTCAGGTTCAGCGCCTCGATCTGCCCGCTCTCCTTGGCGCCGGTGGGCGGCACGCCGTTCACGCCGGTCGACTTGGCCAGCGAGAAGGGGAGGTCGATGGTCGCGACGAATACACTGCCGTCTCCGACTGCGATGTTCGACAGCACGCCGCCGAGCGCGCCTGGCTCGTAGGTGTACGGGTAAGACGGCTTGAACTCGTTCGACAGCGCCCTGGCGGAGTCTGAGTCCGTGCCGTTGTGCACGCCGACCGGTGTCTTCCACAGCACGGCGCCGGTCGACGCGTTCGTCGCCACGACGAAGCCGAGCTTGCCCGACCCGATTACCGCGGGCTCTCCCCCGACCACTGACTGCACCGGGGATGCCTGGATGTCGTGGTCCATGAAGTCGTTCGGCACGGCCTGGTAGTACCAGCGCAGCTTGCCGGTGGCGGCATCCAGGTTCACCAGGCTGTCGGTGTAGAGCTGGCGCGACGCATGCGACACCGCCGAGCCGATCGACTGGTACGGGTTGCCGATGCCGAACGAGACGGACCCGTCGCTTCCCACCAGCGGCGTCTCCCAGGAGCCGCCCGAGCCGAGGCCCAGCGACTTCACCCCTTCTGCGATGCCGCCCGTGACGGTATCGAACTTCCACAGCAGGTGCCCGGACGACGCGCTCAGGGCCATCAGGACGCCCCCTCCGGCGCCTGAGCCGTATGCACTGGCCAGATAGACCCGGCCGTCGGCGACCTGCGGCTGGATCTCGAACGTGCCCTCGTCGCTGCTCAGCAGCCTGGAGTTCTGCCACTCCGGTTTGCCAGTGGCGGCGTTCAGCGCGAACACGCTGTCCGGCGTGTCCCCGTACACGACGCCACCGGAGACGGCGACGCCGTTCGGTCCCGGCCCTGTCGCCTCCGGCGTGTTCACCTGATGCTCCCACTTGAGCTTGCCGGTCGTCAGCGAGACGGCGTACACGTTGCAGTCCAGGTCTTGGAGGTACGCGAGCCCGCCGACGACCACCGGTGCGGCCGCGAACGCCCCGACATCCTTCACCCCCGCCGCCGGAGTGCCGGTCAGGCTGAGCGACCAGGCCTCGCGCAGGCCCGACACGTTGACGGAGGAGATCGTCGAGGTCGTCGCATCCCTGGTGTTGGCGAGGTCGCCGTTCGGGTACGGCCACGAGCCGTGCGGCGGCGCTGCGTCGGGGAACGAGGTGCTCTTCGCCGTCGGAGCGGTGGAGCCGGTGCTGCTGCAGGCCGCCGTGAGCAGGGTCAACGCCGCCGCCGCCGCGCACCAGGCGATCCGACGTGTCGACCCAGCCCTCATCGCGTCACCGCCTATCGAGAAAAGTGATATCTCAATAGTACGAGCGCTGGACTGTGAGAATCAATGCTCGGGGCGCGGCGGCATCCGATCGTGGCAGCGACCCGGGCTGAGCCCCGCTACTTGGTGGGCGTGAGCCGGCCTCGACGCTCGCGGAGCTGCTTCAGGGCCTCATCGAGGAGCTGCTCAGCCTCCTCCTCGGTGCGGCGCTCCTTGACGTACGCGAGATGCGTCTTGTACGGCTCGAGCTTGGACATCGCCGGCGGGTTCTCCTTGTCCCGGCCGGCGGGAAGACCCGACGTCGGGCAGTCGATGGTGTCCGGGATCTCCTCGTCGGGAAGGTTCGCCGCGAAGTAGCGGACGGTCTCGTTGCCGAGGGCGTCCCAATACTGCACGGCGATTCGCTCCGCGTGGAAACCGTGGTCCTGCTCGCCCATCGGGCCCGATCCGACCCGGGACCCCCTGATCGCGCTGCCGCCAGCTGACATGAATCCTCCTTGATAGCGCGAAAGGTAACGACGGATGCGTCGCTACGCGCTGAACTTCGTGATGAGTCCCAGCACGACGATGCAGGCGATCCAGACCAGGCCGAGGATGACCGTGATGCGGTTGAGGTTGCGCTCAGCCACACCGGAGGCTCCGAGGTTGGAGGTCATACCGCCGCCGAACATGTCGGACAGACCGCCCCCGCGCCCCTTGTGCAGCAGGATGAGGAGCGTCAGCAGGAGGCTCGTGATGCCGAGCAGCACCTGGAGGACGACCGTGAGAATCTGCAAGAGTGAAGGGCCTTTCGGGTTGCGGGAGGCGAGGATCAGTATATCGATTTCCTCAAACCCCGACGTGCTTCTGGTAACGCACGATCGCTGAGAAGCCGTCGACGTCCAGGCTCGCGCCGCCGACGAGTGCGCCGTCGACGTCCGGCTGGCGCATGAATGCGGCTATGTTGTCCGCTTTCACAGATCCGCCGTAGAGGATGCGTGTGGCCGTCGCGGTCTCGTCGCCGAGGCGCTCGGCGATTGCGGCGCGCAGCGCCGATGCGACCTGCTGCGCCTGGTCCGGCGTCGCCGCCTGGCCTGAGCCGATCGCCCACACAGGCTCGTATGCCACGACGAAGTCGGCACCCTTCGGAATCGACTCCAGAACCGCATTCAGTTGCGCGACGGGCACAGCGCTCGCACCGTGCGTCTCCAGGTCCTCGGCGGTCTCGCCCACGCAGAGCAGCGGAACGAGTCCGGCACCGAGCGCGGCAGCGGTCTTCGCCGCGACGACCTCGTCGGTCTCGCCGTGCAGCGTACGCCGCTCCGAGTGGCCGATTACGACGTAGCTGCAGTCGAGCTTGGCCAGGAACTGGGCAGCGATCTCTCCGGTGAACGCCCCGGGGGCGTGCTCACTGACATCCTGAGCGCCATACACGATCGGCAGCTTGTCGGCTGCCACCAGGGTCTGCACGCTGCGTAGATCGGTGAACGGGGGAAAGACCGCGACCTCGACCGTGCCGAAGTCGTGGCGGGCGTCCTTCAGACTCCATGCCAGCTTCTGCACGAACGCGATCGACTGCAGGTGGTCGAGGTTCATCTTCCAGTTGCCGGCGATGAGCGGAATGCGCCCACCCTGCGGTACCTCGTTGCGAGCCTTGGTCATGCCTGCCATCCCAGTACCTCCAGTCCTGGCAGCGACTTGCCCTCGAGGAACTCGAGGCTCGCTCCCCCGCCGGTCGAGATGTGACCGAACTGATCGTCATCGAAGCCGAGCACGCGAACGGCGGCGGCGGAGTCCCCTCCGCCGACGACGCTGAGGCCGCGCGTCTCGGTGAGCGCCTGGGCGACGGCGCGGGTGCCGTCCGCGAACGGCGCCAGCTCGAACACGCCCATCGGGCCGTTCCAGAACACCGTGACCGACTCGCGGACGATCTCGGCGAACTTCGCCGCGCTTTCCGGGCCGATGTCGAGGCCGAGGCCGGATGCGCCCCACGGCGTGTTCTCGATGCCGGCGATGGGCCGGACCTCGTGCTCCGCGTCGGCGCCGAACCTCGACGCCACGACGATGTCGGTGGGCAGGATGAGTTCGACGCCGAGCTCCTGCGCCTTCTTCAGATAGCCACGCACCGTCTCCAACTGGTCCTCCTCGAGGAGGCTGGAGCCGACCTTGTGGCCCTGCGCGGCGAGGAAGGTGAACAGCATGCCGCCGCCGATCAGCAGTGTGTTCACGCGCGGGAGCAGATGCCCGATCACACCGAGCTTGTCGGAGACCTTCGAGCCGCCGAGCGCGACAGTGTATGGGCGCCCGGGGCTGTCGGTGAGGCGCTCGAGAACGTCGAGCTCGGCCGCGATGAGCAGGCCGGCAGCGTTCGGCAGCGCCTTGGCGAGCTCGTAGACGCTCGCCTGCTTGCGGTGCACCACGCCGAAGCCGTCGGAGACGAAAGCGTCGCCGAACTCCGCGAGCTTCGCGGCGAACGCGGCACGGTCATCCTCGGACTTGCTCGTCTCCTCCGGGTTGAAGCGGAGGTTCTCGAGCACGGCCACGTCGCCGTCAGCGAGCGAGGAGACGACATCTGTCGCCGATTCCCCCACGGTGTCCGTGGCGAAGCGAACCCGCTTGCCGAGCAGCTCGCCGAGCCGCGCAGCGACCGGCGCCAGGCTGTATTTCGGGTCGGGAGCACCGTCGGGGCGACCGAGATGCGAGATCACGACGATGCGGGCGCCCTGCTCGATGAGGGCGTTCAGGGTGGGCAGCGACGCACGGACGCGGCCGTCGTCGGTGATCTCCCCGTCCTTCAGCGGGACGTTGAGATCACAGCGGACGACGACCGTTTCACCGGCGAGCGCACCCAGCGAGTCGAGAGTGCGGAGCGTCAATCGAGTTCCTCGGTGTCGCGGGTCTAGAGACGCTCGGCGACGAACTCGGTCAGATCCACGAGCCGGTTCGAGTAGCCCCACTCGTTGTCGTACCAGCTGGAGACCTTCACGAGGTTTCCGCTGGCGTTCGTCAGCCCGGCGTCGAAGACCGACGAGTGCGGGTTGTGCTGGATGTCGGTGGAGACGATCGGGTCGTCGTTGTACTGCAGGATGCCCTTCAGTCGTCCGTCTGCCGCGGCGGCCTTGTACGCCGCGTTGATCTCATCGACCGTGAGGTTCTCGCGCCCGGTGACGAGGGTCAGGTCGACGATCGAGCCGACCGGGACCGGCACGCGGTACGAGGAGCCGCTGAGTTTGCCATTGAGCTCAGGGAGGACGAGGCCGATGGCCTTGGCGGCACCGGTGGAGGCCGGAACGATGTTGATCGCGGCGGCGCGGGCGCGGTGCAGGTCCTTGTGCGGGCCGTCCTGGAGGTTCTGGTCGGCCGTGTAGGCGTGCGCGGTCATCATGAAGCCGCGCTCGATGCCGAACGTGTCGTTGAAGACCTTGGCCAGCGGCGCGAGGCAGTTGGTGGTGCATGACGCGTTCGAGATGATGTGCATCGTCGCCGGGTCGTACTTCTCCTCATTCACACCCATGACGAACGTGCCGTCCTCACCGCTCGCGGGTGCGGAGATGATGACCTTCTTGGCACCGGCGTCGATGTGCTTGCGCGCCGCGGCGGCGTTGGTGAAGAAGCCGGTCGACTCGATGACGATGTCGACGCCCAGGTCTCCCCACGGCAGGTTCGCCGGGTCGCGGTCGGCGAGCACCTTGATCGGCTTGCCGTTCACGACGATGCTCTCGCCGTCTACCTCGACCGTCGCATCCAGGCGGCCGCCAACCGAGTCGTACTTCAGCAGGTGCGCGAGCGTCTTCGTGTCGGTCAGGTCGTTGACGGCGACGATCTCGAGGTCGCTGCCCTTCGCAAGCGCTGCGCGGAAGTAGTTGCGACCGATGCGGCCGAACCCGTTGATGCCGATCTTCACGGACACGAATGTCTCCTGTTACTGGGGCGCCGTTCGGCGCTGGATTCATTGGGGGGCGAACGGACGACGGTGTCCCGGGCGGATCCCGTCCGGGACACCGACCCGATTACGACAGTACCAGGAGGCCTGAGGTCTTCTCGCGTGCCCGCGTGAAGCGTCCCTGCACATCGGCCCAGTTGGTGATGTTCCAGAACGCCTTGACGTAGTCCGCCTTCACGTTCTGGTAGTCGAGGTAGAACGCGTGCTCCCACATGTCGAGCATGAGGAGCGGAACGGTCGCCGTGGCGAGGTTGCCCTGGTGGTCGTAGAGCTGCTCGATGATGAGTTTCTGGCCGAGGGAGTCCCAGGCGAGGATGGACCATCCGGAGCCCTGGATGCCGAGCGCCGACGCCGTGAAGTGCGCGCGGAACTTGTCGAACGAGCCGAAGAAGTCGTCGATCGCAGCACCCAGCTCACCCGCCGGCTTGTCGCCGCCGTCCGGGGAGAGGTTCGTCCAGAACACGGTGTGGTTGACGTTGCCGGCCAGGTTGAAGGCGAGATCCTTCTCCAGCTTGTTGATGTTCGTCAGGTCGTCGGTGTCGCGTGCCTCGGCGAGCTTGGCGAGAGCGGTGTTCGCTCCGTCGACATAGGCCTTGTGGTGCTTGTCGTGGTGCAGTTCCATGATCCGACCGCTGATGTTCGGCTCGAGTGCCGAGTAGTCGTACGGAAGGTCAGGAAGCGTGTAGTCAGCCATTCACTCTCTCCTCGTGATCGACCCGCGTGCGATGTGCGCAGCGCGGTCTGAGCAACCGTTCCAGCTTAGTGAACGGCGCGCCGACCGGTCGGGCGGCTACAGGTCGAGGTCGGCAGGCAGGCTGGCCTCGGTGCCGGGGATCCCCAGCTCGGCCGCGCGCTTGTCCGCCATAGCGAGCAAGCGGCGGATGCGTCCGGCGACGGCATCCTTCGTCATCGGCGGGTCGGCGTGGTGTCCGAGCTCGTCCAGGCTTGCGTCGCGGTGCGAGAGTCTGAGTTCGCCCGCGTAGTGCAGATGATCAGGGATGGTCGGTCCGAGTATCTCCATGGCGCGCTCCACCCGCGCGCACGCGGCCACCGCCGCCTGGGCGGAGCGTCGCAGGTTCGCGTCGTCGAAGTTCACCAAGCGGTTGGCGGTGGCGCGCACTTCACGGCGCTGCCGCAGCTCCTCCCAGGTTCGCACGGTGCCTGTCGCGCCCATGCGGGCGAGCATGGCGCTGATCGCCTCCCCGTCGCGGATGACCACACGGTGCACGCCCCGCACCTCACGCGCCTTCGCGGGGATGTCGAGGCGGCCGGCCGCGCCGACGAGCGCCATCGCGGACTCGTTGCCGGGGCACGTGACCTCCAGCGCGGCGGAGCGGCCGGGATCCGTGAGCGAGCCATGTGCCAGGAACGCGCCGCGCCACACGGCGGCCAGGTCGTGCTTGGAGCCGGTGGTCAGCCGATTCGGCAACCCTCTGATCGGCCGGCGGTGCTGGTCGAGGAGGCCGGTCTGACGGGCGAGCGTCTCGCCCCCCTCGAGCACCCGCACGGTGTAGACCGTGTTCTTGCGGATGCCGCCGGCCGAGGTGACGGAGACCTCGCTACGCACCCCGTAGAGTTCGGCGAGCGCCTTGCGCACATGGCGGGCCAGTGCGGGCGAGTCGAGTTCCGCCTCGACGGCGATGCGGCCTGAGATGAGATGGAGCCCGCCTGCGAGGCGCAGGATGGTGGCCAGTTCCGCCGCGCGCACCGTGTTCTTGCCCGCCTCGACGCCGAGGAGTTCTTCTTTGACGTCAGCGGTCAGTGCCAATCGGGTGTTTCCGTTCTGTATTGAAAGGTCTCGTGTCGGTGGTGACTGCCATTCCGGCAGGGAGGCGACGCGATACGCGATCAAGTCATTCCCGGCCGAGATCACGGTGCTTGATCGCCACCGCAACGCCGGGAGCATCGCGCAGACGAGCGGCCAGTGCTTCCGCTATGGCCACCGAGCGATGCTTGCCCCCAGTGCAGCCTACCGCGATGGTGGCGTGCCGCTTGTTCTCCCTGCGATAGCCCTCCAGCACCGGTCGCAACGCCTTCGAGTAGTCATCCACGAACTCCAAGGCGCCGGTCTGCTCCAAGACGAACTCGCGCACGTCGGGGTCGAGACCGGTCAGCGCCCGCAGTTCGGGCTGCCAGAACGGATTGGGCAGGAAGCGGGCATCGGCGACCAGGTCGGCATCCGGCGGCAGCCCGTATTTGAAGCCGAAGCTCAGGAGAGTGAGTTGGATGTCGGCAGAATCCTGCGCGGCGAAGATCTGGTTGATCTCCACCGCCAGCTGATGGATGTTGAGGTCCGACGTGTCGATGATGATGTCGGCCGATTCGCGTAGTTCGCGCACGCGGGCACGCTCGGCCATGATGCCGTCGAGGATCGTGCCGGTGCCCTGCAGCGGGTGCGGACGCCGCACGGATTCGAAGCGCCGCACGAGCGCCGCATCCGTAGCGTCGAGGAAGAGCACGCGCACCTGCACGCCGCCGCGCAGAGACTGGATCATCTCCTGCAGGTCGGAGAAGAGGCCGCGGCCTCGCACATCGACGACTGCCGCGACCCGCGGCAGACGTGACCCCGCGCGACCGGCAAGGTCGATCAGCGGGCGCAGCATCTGCGGCGGGAGGTTGTCGACGACGTACCAGTCGAGGTCTTCCAGCGCGTTGGCCACCGTCGAGCGACCCGCCCCGGACATGCCGGTGACGATCAACAGCTCCTGCTGCTCCGAGGTCTCCGGTTCTTCCCCCATGCGTCCTCCGCCACGCCAGTCGCAGGTGCTCGATCTTCGAAGCGATCGGGCTCGTATCAGCCTATCCGCAACGCTGGTCCGGCCTGTGCGAGGCGAGTTCTAGCCGAAGCGCAGGGCGCAGTGGGCTCCTCGCAGCACTTCCGGTGATGGGGAAGAGTGTCGGCTGCGCGGTGGGATGTGACAGAACCGTAATCTTCGAGTATTTTCAGACAGTCGATCTCGACGCTCACACGTTCCCGCACGGGTTCGTCAGCGCACTCAGGATCGGCGACGACACGAAACGCCTATGAACGAATCCCGCATCAGGAACCGCCGCATCAGACACCGGGCCGATCCGGCCGAACGGCGCCGCGCCCGCATCGCACGCGCAACCACGGACAACGGGCGGCGGCCGTACCGTCGCGGTCCACGCGACGCCGGTGGAGCCATCCGGCGGGTGCTGCGGCCGTTCCTGATCTTCAGCGTCGTCGCCGGCCTGTTCGCGACGGTCTCGCTTCCGGCATTCGCCTCGTCGCCACAGGGCGACCCGGTGGCGACGATGTCTTACCATCACGGCGCCGCTCAGCGACTCGCCATCGGCGCCGTCATGGCGCCGGATCCGCAGCACGACGACTACACCGCGACGACTCAGGACGAACTGGACCGGGCCAAGGCGGCAGCCGCCGCGGTCGCCAAGACCAAGCAGGCGGCGTCGGCGCTGAGCAACGTCGACCTCAGCATGGTCGCTCCGGGCAGCGGCGCGGTGCGCTGGCCGCTGCCCTACTACGACTCGATCGGTGACGGATTCATGTCCAGAGGCGGCGAGCACCAGGGGGTCGATCTGCTCGTGGGCGCCGGCACGCCGATCTTCGCCGCGGCGGCCGGCACCGTGAAGGTCTCCAGCGAGAGCTACTACGGTTACGGCGTCGGAATCGTCATCCAGCACGAGATCGGCGGCCAGCGCGTCGAGACCACCTACGGGCACATGACCTACGGCAGCCGTGCAGTCCAGGCCGGAGACACGGTCGCCGCGGGCCAGTTGATCGGTCTCGTCGGGAGCACAGGGCAGTCGAGTGCGAACCACCTGCACTTCGAGGTGCGGGTGAATGGCGGCCTGGTCGACCCGATCGCATGGCTGCGAGCGAACGCCGGCTGACGGCATCTGCGCTGTCGTTCCGGGCGGCTGCGGCTGATGCGCGCTCGCGACTCAGCCGCGCAGCGCCTCTTCGACAGTCGCGGCGAGCCTCGGGCCGATGCCACGCACCTCGGCGATCTGCTCCACGCCGGCCTTCCTCAACTCGGAGACCGAGCCGAAATGTCGCAGCAGCTCCTTCACCCGTGCCGGGCCGAGCCCCGGCACCTCGGTGAGCACGGAGGCGATGTCTCGCTTGCGACGAGCGCGCTGGTACGTGATCGCGAAGCGGTGTGCCTCGTCACGGATGCGCTGCACCAGGAACAGGGCGTCGCTGTTGCGGGGCAGGATGACCGGGAAGTCCGAGTCTGGCAGCCAAAGTTCCTCCAGCCGCTTAGCGATTCCGGCGAGTTGGATGCCCGTCACACCGGATTCCTGCAGTGCTCGCTGTGCCGCGGCGACCTGTGGCTGCCCGCCGTCGACGAGCAGCAGCTGCGGCGGATACGAGAACTTGCGCGGGCGTCGGCCGACCTCGGGCTCCCCAGCATCTTCCGCCGTGCTTGCGGCATCCGCAGTCTCGTCGTCAGTATTTGAGGCAGCGGTGCTCGTTGCATCCGCGCTCGCGGGTGCAGCGGCATCCGCACTCGCCGCCGGTGCGGTATCCGCGCCGGCATCGTACGCGTCGGACTTCAGGTAGGCGAGTCGCCGGGTGAGCACCTGGTAGATCGATTCCGTGTCGTCGGTGGAGGCGGGAATGCTGAACCTGCGGTACTGGTCTTTTCGCGGGAGGCCGTCTTCGAACACGACCATCGACGCGACGATGTTTGTGCCGGAGAGGTGCGACACGTCGTAGCACTCCATGCGTAGCGGCGCGTCGTGCATGTCCAGCGCATCACGGATGTCTTCGAGCGCCTGCGACCGGGCGACGAAGTCAGCACTGCGTCGCGTCTTGTACAGCATGAGCGCGTTCTTCGCATTCGTCTCAGCGGTCTGTGCCAGCGCGGCCTTCTCCCCGCGATGGGCGATGCGCAGCCGCACCTTGGATGGTGCGACCCCCCTGCTCCGCGTGCCCTCAGCGCCCTGCGTTCGGCGCGTGCCGAGCCACCGCTCGAGCTCCGCGGCGTCGTCCGGCAGAACCGGTACGAGGATCTCGCGCGGAGGGGTGAACCCGCCGTCGTACGCGTTCTCCAGCACGGTCTCGACAAGCTGGGCGACCTCGACGTCGAGCTCCTTGTCGACCACCCAGCTGCGGGTTCCGCGGATGCGGCCGCCGCGGACGATGAATTGATGCACGGCCGCCGCCAGCTCGTCGTCGGCTATTCCGAAGACATCCGTGTCGACATCGTCGGAGAACACGACCGCCGTCTTCTCCATCACGGCGCGCATCGCCTGGATGCTGTCGCGGTGTCGGGCGGCGGCCTCGTACTGCTGATGTTCGGCGGCCTCGCGCATGCGCTGCTCGAGGGCACGTACATAGCTGGTGTCGTTGCCCGCCATGAATGACACGAAGTCGTCGGCCACTTCACGGTGCTCCTCGAGCGTGACCCGGCCGACGCAGGGAGCGACGCACTTGCCGATGTCGCCGAGCAGGCAGGGACGGCCGGTCAGTTCGGCCCTGTGATACACACCGTCGGAGCAGCTGCGCATCGGGAACGCCTTGAGCATGAGGTCGAGAGTCTCGCGGATCGCCCACACCTTCGTGTACGGGCCGAAGTAGCGAGCCCCCTTGATGCCCCGGTTGCGGGTGACCATGGTGCGCGGCACGTCGTCGGCGAGCGTGACGGCGAGGTACGGGTAGGTCTTGTCGTCACGGAACTGCACGTTGAACGGAGGACTGAACTCCTTGATCCACGTGTACTCGAGCTGCAGCGCCTCGAACTCGTTGGCAACCACCGTCCATTCGACGCTCGCGGCCGTTGTCACCATGCGTCTGGTGCGCTCGTGCAGGTTGCGCAGCGGCTGGAAGTAGTTGCTCAGCCGTGCGCGCAAGTTCTTCGCCTTGCCCACGTAGAGCACGCGCTTCTTGGCGTCCCGGAACCGGTAGACGCCCGGTCCGGTGGGGATCTCGCCGGACTTGGGGCGATACGGGACGGTGTCTGCCATCGCTGATCAGGCGGTCTTCTGCTCGACGCGGGTGTCGGCGTCCAACATCTCGCGCAGGAAGACACCGGTATGGCTGGCTTTGACCGTCGCAATCTTCTCCGGCGTGCCCGTCGCGATGATGCGACCGCCGCCTGAGCCCCCCTCCGGACCGAGGTCGATGATCCAGTCGGCGGACTTGACCACGTCGAGGTTGTGCTCGATGACGATCACCGTGTTGCCCTTGTCGACCAGGCCGTTCAGCACCTCGAGCAGCTTGCGCACGTCTTCGAAGTGCAGCCCGGTCGTCGGCTCGTCGAGCACGTAGACGCTGCGCCCGTTGCTCCGCCGCTGCAGCTCCGTGGCGAGCTTCACACGTTGAGCTTCGCCACCGGAGAGCGTGGTGGCGCTCTGCCCGAGCCGCACATAGCCGAGTCCCACGTCGACGAGCGTCTGCAGGTAGCGGTGGATGGCGGAGATCGGCTTGAAGAACTCCGCAGCCTCCTCGATGGGCATGTCGAGCACCTCGGCGATGTTCCTGCCCTTGTAGTGCACCTGGAGCGTGTCGCGGTTGTAGCGGGCTCCCCCGCAGACCTCGCATGCGACGTACACGTCGGGCAGGAAGTTCATTTCGATCTTGATCGTGCCGTCGCCGGAGCACGCTTCACAGCGACCGCCTTTGACGTTGAAACTGAACCGTCCCGGCAGGTAGCCGCGCGCCTTCGCCTCGGCGGTCTCAGCGAACAGCGTGCGGATGCGGTCGAACACGCCGGTGTACGTGGCCGGGTTGGATCGCGGTGTTCGGCCGATCGGCGCCTGATCGACGTGCACGACCTTGTCGAGGTGTTCCGTGCCGGTGACGCGGGTGTGCTTGCCGGCCACTTTGCGTGCTCCATTGAGACGGTTCGCCAGCACCCGGTACAGGATGTCGTTCACCAGGGATGACTTGCCCGAGCCGCTCACGCCGGTGACCGCGACGAAGACGCCCAGCGGGAAGTCGACGGTCAGGTTGCGCAGATTGTTGGCGTTGGCGCCGACGACCCGGAGCATCCGCCCCGGATCGATCGACCTACGCTTGGCAGGCGTCTCGATCGTACGGCGACCGGCCAGATAGTCGCCGGTGAGAGACTCCGCGTTGTCCAGCAGCTCGTCGTACGTTCCCGAGTGCACGACACGGCCGCCACCCTCGCCGGCGCCGGGTCCGATGTCGACGATCCAGTCCGCTGTGCGGATGGTGTCTTCATCATGCTCGACCACGATGAGCGTGTTGCCGAGATTGCGGAGCGCGACGAGGGTGTCGATCAGCCGGCGGTTGTCACGCTGGTGAAGCCCGATGCTGGGCTCGTCGAGCACGTAGAGCACGCCGGTGAGGCCGGAGCCGATCTGGGTGGCGAGCCGGATGCGCTGCGCCTCGCCGCCGGAGAGCGTCGCCGCTGCGCGGCCCATGCTGAGGTAGTTCAAACCGACCTGGATGAGAAAGTCGAGGCGCACCTTGATCTCGCGGAGCACCTGCGCCGCGATGATCTGCTCCCGCTCCGTCAGCTCGAGCTTGTTCATGAACGCCCTGGCATCGGCGAGGCTCAGATCGGCGACGTCGGCGATGCTGTGACCGTGGATGAGCACGGCGAGCACCTCGGGCTTCAGCCGCTTGCCCTGGCACACCGGGCACGGCACCTCCCTCAGATACTCGGCCCAGCGCTGCCGCTGCGTGTCGGAGTCCGCCTGCAGGTACTGGCGCTCGATGTAGGGCACAACACCCTCGAAACCGGACGTGTAGCTGAGCTCGCGGCCGTAGCGGTTGCGCCACTTGACCTTGACCTTGAAGTCCTTGCCACGCAGGATCGCGTCGCGCACCGTGCGCGGCAGTTCGTCCCACGGTGCGCCGAGGTCGAAGCCGAGATCGCGGGCGAGACCGTCGAGCAGTTTGTCGTAGTACTGATAGAGGCCCTTTCCCTGCGTGCTCCACGGCAGGATCACGCCCTCCGAGATGCTCAGCGAAGGGTCGCCGAGCAGCAGCTCGTCGTCCACCGACATGCGCGTGCCCAGGCCGGAGCATTCGGGGCAGGCTCCGAACGGGGCGTTGAACGAGAATGTGCGCGGCTCGATCTCGGTGAGCTGGATCGGGTGGCCGTTCGGGCACGCGAGCTTCTCGCTGAAGTTGCGCGTGGCATCCGGTCCCGACTCGTCGACGTAGCTGACGGAGGCGAGCCCGTCGGTCAGCCGTAGCGCTGTCTCGAGCGAGTCGGTGAGGCGGGTGAGGATGTCGGGCCCCGCGACCAGGCGGTCGACGACGACCGAGATGTCGTGCTTGTACTGCTTCTTCAGGGTCGGGGGGGATGCGAGCTGCACCTGCTCGCCGTCGACCAGGGCGCGTGAATAGCCCGACGCAGACAGCTCGGCGAACAGGTCGACGAACTCGCCCTTCTTCTGTTTGACCATCGGGCTGAGCACGAGGTAGCGGGTTCCCGGCTCCAACTCCATGAGCTGGTCGGCGATCTGCTGCACCGTCTGGCGCTGGATCACCTCGCCGCAGACCGGGCAATGCGGAACGCCGATGCGCGCCCAGAGAAGCCGCATGTAGTCGAAGATCTCGGTGATCGTGCCCACCGTCGACCGTGGGTTGCGGTTCGTGGACTTCTGGTCGATGGACACCGCGGGACTGAGGCCCTCGATGAAGTCGACGTCGGGACGGTCCACCTGACCGAGGAACTGCCTGGCATACGCCGACAGCGACTCGACGTATCGGCGCTGTCCTTCGGCGAAGATCGTGTCGAACGCGAGCGAAGACTTTCCCGACCCGGAGAGTCCTGTGAAGACGACCAGCGAATCACGCGGAATCTCGACGTCGACGTTGCGGAGGTTGTGCACGCGGGCACCGCGAACGCTGAGTTTCGAGTGAGCTTGCACTTTCGAGATCGACACGCGAAAAGTCTAGAGAGGGCCACTGACAAACGTGTGAGCCGATAGCGATCATCGCCTGCGGATGATGAGCACGACGAGCGCTCCGATGCAGACGGCGCCCACGGCTGCGAACACTCCGGGCAAGGGCAGCGGAATCGGCTGCGCCGAAGCGAGGAGGAGCACGGCAACGAGCACGCCCTGAGCGGGCACCTGCAGGGCGAGCCATCCGAGCAGCGGTCCGCGGAGCACGCGCCCCTGCAGCACACCGCCGGGTTCGACGACGATCGAGAGAGACCCGATGACGTGCAACAGGTGAATGACGGCGAGGGTGGCGTAAGGATGCCAGTCCCCCGGTTCGGGAGTTCGCGCGAGCTGGGTCAGCGCGATGACGAGTGCGCATCCCCACGCGGCGAGCGTGGCAGGGAACAGGGCGCCGAGGATGGCGAACGCCAACCCGAGGTATCCGAACGGTGCAGGCACAAGAAGAAGCGCGGCGACGCCGCCCACCAACGCGATGGCGAGCCGTGGAGCGAACCCGGGGAGGGGCGCGCCGACGGATATCTTGGCGTGAAGGCGTTCGCTCATGGTCGCCTCGGCCGGCTCACGGAGCGAAGATCGGCGGAGCGTTCGGCCGGCGACCGGTGCCAGGCGACGATGTCGGCACCGACCGCCAGCAGGTCGCGCAGCCTCTCGTCGCGACGACCGAGCACCACGCGCAGAGCGAGCAGTTGACGACGGTTCAGCGCGCCGGCATCGGGCCGCGGCAGCGTGTCGATGGCCAGCACGCGGTGTCCGGCCGCGCGCCACAGGGCGGCGAGCCGCACGGCGTCGCCGTCGAGGAACGTGGACAGCAGAACGATCATCGCCCCCGGCGCCACAAGCGGCGTGCGAGCGCGGGTGAGGAAGCGCGGATGCGGCGCCGTGCGGGCGATCGCCGCCTTCAGCCGTTCCCGCTGGCGGCCGCCCGATCCGCGGGGCACCGCTCCCCCGGCACGCGACAGCACCTGGAACGCCACGGCGTCGCCGGCGTCGAGGTAGGCGGAGGCGAGACTCCAGGCGGCGTTGCGGGCGACATCCATCGAGGTCGTCCCGGTGAGTGTGGGGTCGCCGAGCGTCCACTCGGCCACGGCCTCGCCCACCTCGTCGGCGTCGTCGAACACGATCGCGACGTCGACGTCGGATGTGGCGTTCGTGCGTCGCACGTACAGGTCTCCTGGGCGCCGAGCCAGGCGTGCCGTGGCCTTCCAGTCCACCCGCCGAAGCCGATCGCCACTCACGAACGGGTGGATGTCGCGGAACTCGCCTCCGTCGCCAGGTCGGCCGGACTGGTGCGCGCCGGTGAGTCCGCGCAGCCGGCGAGGCACCGGCAGGAAGCGGATCGGTGTGAGTTCCGGTTCGACGACCACGTGGTGCGAAGTGCGTGATGCGGCATCGGCGACGAACCCCGCTCCGCGGGTGACTCCGCGCTGCTCCACCGCGAGCAGCTCCTGCTCGCCGGAGTGCGCAAGAGGGACCCGCGCGTGCAGCGCGGCGGGCGGAACGACGGCGAACTGCTGCACCTCGAAGCCCAGCGTGGTGATGCGCAGCAGCACGAGCCCCACGTCGCCCGGCGCCGTCACCTCGATGCGCACCGGTGCGGTCGGCCGGAGCGCATCACCGCCCTCGGCGGTCTCGAGGTCTCGGGACGGTTCACGCCCCGACGATCGCGCGTGGAGCTCGTCCTCCGACGTCTGCACGAGCGTCACGGCGACCGGATCGGCCGTCGCGGGGTGCCTTGTCGCGGCCGCCACGGCGACGAAGAGCACCACACCGATGAGGGCGACGTCTGCGCGGCCGAACACGATCGCAGCAGCGCACACGATCAGCGCGCAGAGCGTTCCGGCCGCGGGGACGGCGGTGCGTCGCCAGATCGTCACGACCCGATTCCGTCGTGCACCGCTCCGTTGTGCACATCGCCGTTGTGCACATCTCGGTCGCGCACGTTCCCACCCCGAGCCACCACCGGTGGGCCGGACACCATGTCGACGATTCCTGCGACGATGCGCGTGGCATCCGTTCCCGCGGCCCACGCCGCCGGAGTCAGCGTGAGACGATGCGCCAACGCAGGAACCGCCACCCGTTTGACGTCGTCGGGTGTGACGTAGTCCCTGCCGTCCATCACGGCAAGTGATCGCGCGACCAGCATGAGCGCCTGGGAACCCCGTGGCGACGCGCCCACCTCGACGGTGCGGTCGGCCCGTGTCGCCGCCGCGAGGTCGACGCAGTAGCGAAGGATGTCCGCATCCACATGCACTCGCTCGACACCCGCCTGCATGGACAGCAGCCCGCCGGCATCCGTCACCGCGGGAACCGTCGCCACCTCCCGGCGGCGTGCCAGCCGGTTCGCGAGCACCTGCTCCTCCTCGGCGCGGTCCGGATACCCGACGCTCAACCGCACCAGGAAACGGTCGAGCTGGGCCTCAGGGAGGGCGTAAGTGCCCTCGTACTCGATGGGGTTCGCGGTGGCGATCACGTGGAACGGGGCGGGTAGCGCGAAGCTCGTCCCCTCCACCGTCACCTGAGACTCCGCCATGGCCTCCAGCAGTGCGGACTGCGTCTTCGGCGCGGTGCGGTTGAGCTCGTCCGCCAGCAGCAGCCCCGTGAAGACCGGTCCTGGCCGGAAAACGAAGTCGCCGCTGGTGGGCGCGTACACGTACGAGCCGGTGATGTCGGCCGGCAGCAGATCGGGTGTGCACTGGAGGCGCCTGAACGGCAGGCCCATGGCCGAGGCGAGGCTGCGTGCCGCGAGCGTCTTGCCGAGACCCGGTACGTCCTCGAACAGCACGTGTCCGCCCGCCAGGATGCTCGCCATGGCGATGCGCAAGGGCTCGCTCTGCCCGATGACGACGCTCTCCACGGCGGACAGCACCGCGGCGGCCGTCTCGGCGATGGACGTGATGGCCGCCGGAGCGGCTTGCGGGTGCTCTGCGATGTTGTCGTCGGTCACGAAAGTTCAGTGTCCTCTTCTGGCGGATGCCTGTGGGTCTTCGGCGGTCGCGTCGCGATCTCGGCGGGCGGCGGGACGAGGTTCGGCCGTACCTCGAGCGCCGCCGTGGCCGGAAAGTGCGTCCAAAGCATCGAGACAGCCCACCAGTCGCCCGGTCGAAGGAAGGATGCCGTGCACCGGGTTCAGGGCGGCGTACGACGGCTCCCCGATGAGTGCAACGATCGCCTCTCGGTCGCCCGGCGTCGACAGGTCGAGGCCGAACCGTTCGAGCCGCACGGCCGCGAGTTCGCGGACAGCTTTGAATCCCGGCTCGCGCACCGAACCCCTGCGCATCTGGAATCCCCAGGCCAGTCGAGAGACGTCTGACCGGGTGCCCGGGCGAGGCGCGGGGCGTTCGAACGGCCACCGCACGGCGCTCGGCCCGCTGTAGGCGGCCCACGCGAGGCCGATCGCTACCGCCAGGAATCCGATGGCGCAGGCGAAACCGAGATCGACGCCGAAATACCAGAGCACTACGCTCGCGATCACGCCGGCCACCACTGCAACGACGGCTCTGCCCCTCGTGAGGCCCGCTGATCGGCGGTGCAGATCGGTCACGAGAGGCCTCCCCGATCGGCCGGCGTCGAGGATCCCGTGTGCGGCGCATCCCGTGCCGAGCCATGCGCCGTCCTGTTCGCGCCTGTCGCGTCGTGCCACGAATCCCGTAGCCGGGTCAGGCAGGCCCGCGCCGACTCGACGGTGGTCGTGTCGACCGGGTGCCCGCCGAACCGCACCCCCTGGTAGAGATCGAGCAACGTGAGCGCGGCGTCTCGATCGGTGCCGAACCGGGCGATGATGCGGGTCGTGTACTCGCCGGGCGTCTCCGACGGGCGGCGTCCGGCACCGGACGCCTCCGCCGCGTCCTGCAGTCCGAGCCACGCTCGCACGATCGCGTCGTTCGGCTCCCTGGCATCGTCGAGCAACGCGATGGCGCGATCGATGCCGCGCACCACCACCGGCGCGATCGGGTCGTCGGTGCGTGCGTCGGCGGTGGGTGCGGAGACCGCCGACATGCGGCCATCCGCCGGCTCGGTGAGAATCCGGGAACGGCGCAGGGCTCGCCGCACCAGATAGACGACGATGCCCGCGACCACTATCGCCGCAAGCGTTGCCCACACCAACCAGAGCTGCAACTCGGCCGGCGAGAAGTGCCGCGTCGGGGTCGGGGCGGGACCGCGGGTCTGGAACGGAGCGGGAGCGACGGGATGCGGCGCACCGTTCCCGGCTGTAGGGAGCCAGAGCGGGCGCCCGGCGCGAAGAGGGCCGGACATCAGGGTTCCCGCGACGAGCACGAGCCCGAGCACCGCGACGACGACGATCAGACCGACTGCCGATCGCCGACGAGCATCACCGCCCTTGCCCACTCGCTCACGTTAGGGCACTGCGCCCGGTCCGCGCTGCTCGGGCGCAGTGCCGTCGAAGTCCCACGGCGCCGCAGCACCACAGTGTCGAAAGCACCACAGTGTCGAAAGCACCACAGTGTCGAAAGCACCACAGTGTCGAACAGGTCGTGGAAGGCCGTCATGCGTGCCCGGCCTTCTCCATCTGGCGCAGATCCCGTTTCAGGTCGGCGAGTTCGTCGCGCAGCCGGGCCGCCAGCTCGAACTTCAACTCGCCGGCGGCAGCGAGCATCTGGTCATTCAGGTCCGCGATGATCGACTCGAGTTCCTCAGCGCCCTCCGCAGCAATGCCCTCGCGACGAAGGTTGGGCGTCGGCGCCTTCTTCTTCGACGAACCGCTTCGCGCTGCGAGCATCTTCTGGGTGTCGGCACCCTCGCGCGCGAGCACATCGGTGATGTCGGCGATCCGCTTGCGCAACGGCTGCGGGTCGATGCCGTTCACCCTGTTGTACTCGACCTGCTTCTCACGCCGCCGGTTCGTCTCGTCGATCGCCTGCTTCATCGAATCGGTGAGCACGTCTGCGTACATGTGCACCTCGCCGGAGACATTGCGCGCGGCACGGCCGATCGTCTGGATGAGTGACGTCGACGATCGCAGGAAACCCTCCTTGTCGGCGTCGAGGATGGCCACCAACGACACCTCGGGAAGATCGAGTCCTTCGCGCAGCAGATTGATGCCGACGAGCACGTCGTAGACGCCCTGTCGCAGTTCGGTGAGCAGTTCGACCCTGCGCAGAGTGTCGACGTCGGAGTGCAGATATCGCACCCGCACCCCCGCTTCGGCCAGGTAGTCGGTGAGCTCCTCCGCCATCTTCTTCGTCAGTGTCGTGACGAGCACGCGCTCGTCACGCTCCACCCGCACCCGGATCTCCTCGAGCAGGTCGTCGATCTGGCCCTTCGTGGGCTTCACGACGACCTCGGGGTCGATGAGCCCGGTCGGGCGGATGATCTGCTCCACCACACCGTCGGCGATGCCCATCTCATATCGTCCAGGGGTGGCCGACATGTATACCGTCTGCCCGATGCGCTCGGTGAACTCCTCCCACTTCAGAGGACGGTTGTCGAGCGCACTCGGCAGCCGGAAGCCGTGCTCGACGAGGGTGCGCTTACGGGAGGCGTCGCCCTCGTACATGGCGCCGATCTGTGGGACCGTCACGTGCGACTCGTCGATGACGAGCAGGAAATCGTCGGGGAAGTAGTCGAGCAGGCAGTGCGGCGCCTCGCCGGGTGCACGGCCGTCGATGTGGCGGGAGTAGTTCTCGATACCGGAGCAGAAACCGATCTGCTCCATCATCTCGATGTCGAACGAGGTGCGCATGCGCAGCCGCTGAGCCTCGAGCAGCTTGCCCTCGCGCTCCAACTCCTCCAGTCGCTGCGCCAGCTCGATCTTGATCGTGCCGATGGCGCGCTGCATCGTCTCCGGGCTCGCGGCGTAGTGCGTCGCCGGGAAGACGGAGACGGCATCCAACTGCTTGATGATCTCTCCGGTGAGCGGATGCAGCGAGTACAGCGCCTCGACCTCGTCGCCGAACAACTCGATGCGGATCGCGTGCTCCTCGTACATCGGGATGATCTCGATGGTGTCGCCCCGCACACGGAACTTGCCCCTGGAGAAGTCGATGTCGTTGCGCTGGTACTGCATGTTGACGAACATGCGGATGAGATTGTCCCGACCGATCTGCTGGCCCACCTGAACCGCGGCCATGGCATCCAGGTATTCCTCGGCCGCGCCCAGCCCGTAGATGCAGGAGACGGTAGAGACGACCACGACGTCGCGGCGACTCAGCAGCGAGTTCGTCGTCGAGTGCCGAAGCCTTTCCACCTCCGAATTGATGGAGGAGTCTTTCTCGATGAAGGTGTCCGTCTGCGGAACGTACGCCTCCGGCTGGTAGTAGTCGTAGTACGAGACGAAGTACTCGACCGCGTTGTTCGGCATCAGGTCGCGGAACTCGTTCGCCAGCTGCGCAGCGAGGGTCTTGTTGTGCGAGAGCACGAGCGTCGGACGCTGCACCTGCTCGACGAGCCACGCGGCCGTCGCCGACTTTCCGGTTCCGGTCGCACCGAGCAGAACGACATCCGTCTCCCCCGCGTTGATGCGGGCGGCGAGTTCTTTGATCGCCTGAGGCTGGTCGCCGCTCGGCGCGTACTCGCTGACGACCTCGAACGGGCGGACGGCGCGAGTCGGTTGCATGAGTCCAAGTCTAGGAAAGGCGTACGACACTCAGGCCGGAGCGAGCGCCGGTCGTCGCATTCCGGAGACCGTGCTTCCGGTCAGCTCGATCACGTGCTCGGAACGCCTGGCCTGCTCGGCGGCGTGCGTCACCAGCACGGTGACGCGGTCATGCAGTGCCACCCGCAGGTCTGTGATCAGCGCCGCGGATGCCTGTTCGTCCAGGTGCGCGGTCGGCTCATCGATCAGCACGACATCGCCGTTCGCGAGCAGTGTGCGTGCCACAGCGACCCGCTGGCGCTGCCCGCCGGAGAAGTGCTCCCCTGCCGGCCCGATCCTGGTGTCGAGACCGTGCGGCAGCGAGGCGATGAGAGGTGCCAGACCGACGCGGGTGAGGGCATCCATCAGCTCGGCATCGGTCGGAGAATCAGCGTCGGCAGGAGAATCGGAGCGGGGACGCGCGATCAGCAGGTTGGCACGCAAGGTCGAGTCGAAGAGGTGGCCCTCCTGCGGACACCATGCCACTCTGGCCCGCAACTCGTGCGGCGGAACGGTGCGAGCGTCAACGGTGCGGGCATCCACGGTGCGGGCATCCACGGTGCGGGCATCCACCGTCCTGTCCGCGAAGTTCGGCGCCTGCTCGTGGAGCAGGTAGCGTCCGGCGAGCGGATCGGCGAAGCGAAGCAACAGCGAGAGCAGGGTGGACTTGCCTGACCCGCTCGGGCCGATGACCGCGAGCCACTCTCCGCGTGCGACGGCACCGTGGATGCCGGTGAAGACGGGCCGCGACGCATCGGGGTACCGGAACGACACACCGTCGAGCCGGATGCCCCGAACGACCCCGAGCGCCGCTCTCGTCGTCGGGTCCGGCTGCTGCGGCACCCCCGCCGGAACGCTCGTCGCGACACGCACGCGCGCGAACACCGTTGCCAGTGCAGGTGCACGGGACGCCGCAGCGACTGTGTCGAGGAGCGGCTCGATCAGTGCCAGCGGCACCAGCACGAGCACGGCGACGAGCTCTGGCCGGAGAGTGCCCGAGGCCATCGGTGCCGTCGCGAGCGGAAGCATGACGACCGCTGCGACGCAGCACGCCAGAACGACGAGGGCGGATGCTGCGCCCTCGGCATAGGCGGTGCGTCGCTCGGTCCGCGCGGCCGCGGCGCCGGCATCGTCGATGCGGCGGATGACGCGGTCCTTCGCGGTCGGCGTCAGGTCGTCGCGGGCCACGAGCAGGTCTGTGAAGGCGGTCAGGATCGCAGAACGCGCCAGCTCCGTCCGCCTCGCGGCCGACCGGCCGGTCGCGAACGCGAGCGCCGGTGCCACCAGCAGGGCGATGACGGCGAGCGCGGCCACCGCACCGAGCGCGGGCGGGTACAGCATGCCCAGCGCGACAGCGGATCCGGTAAGCACGACGACTGCCGCTGCGGGCGGCTGCACGACCCGTGGTACGAGGTCGCGTGCCCGGTCGGCCGCCCCGATCAGTGTGGCCAGCGCGTTCCCGGGCGAAAGCGCCCGGCGACCGGCAGGTCCCGCCTCGGCGAGCGCGCACCAGAGGCGCAGTCGCAGCGCCGTCGTCGCGCGGAAGACGGCGTCGTGGGTGAGCAGCCTTTCCGCGTAACGCAGCGCGGATCGGCCGATGCCGAAGAAGCGAACGCCGACGATCGCCACGAGCAGGTACATGATCGCCGGTTCCTGGCTCGCCCGAACGATGAGCCAGCCGGAGAGCGCGGTGAGGGCGATGGCGAAGCAGCTGGAGAGCACGCCGACGAGAAGGGCGCAGCACATCCGCCACGACACCGGGCGGAGGAATGCGCAGAGCTCGCTGACAGCCCCGCGACTCCGGCTCGACGTACGAGTGCCCGTGGGCTGAGCGCCGGATTCCCCGGTTGCGGCTTCCGATGCAGGTACCTCGCCGTCGAGCGCAGTCGCATCGCCGGGTGTTGTGTACCTCGCCTCGACGGTCGCGGGTCGGCTACATGCGTCGCCGATGTGCACGACCTGGTCGGCCAGCAGCCGGACGGCCGGATCGTGGGAGGCCACCAGCACTGTGGCGCGCCCACGCATCCGTGCGATCTCGCGCCGGATGCCGGCGGCCGAGTCGGCGTCGAGGTGCGCCGTCGGCTCATCGAGCAGCACCAGCCGTGCCCCGCAGGCGACCGCGGCGAGCATCCGTGCGAACGCGAGCCTGCGTGCCTCGCCAGGGCTCAACTCGGCTGGATCGTCGTCAGCGAGTCGGGCCAGGCCGACTCGGTCGAGCAGGGTGCGGGCATCCGTCGGCCCTGCGTCGTCGGCCGGGCCGTACAGTCGAACCTCGTCGAGAACCGTGCGCGAGGCGAAGTGCGGGTGTTGCGGCATCCACACCGTCTGTTCGGTGCGGGGTGCGACCACGCCGCCCGTGCAGTCCGCGTCGTCGTCCAGTGCGGCGCCGCGACCCGCCAGCAGAGCGAGCACCGTGGACTTGCCTGCGCCGCTCTCGCCGGCGATCAGAGTGACGCCGCCTTCCGGTGCGCGGAACGACAACCCATGGACGGCGGGTTCCGTGCGGCCGGAGTGTCGGATCGTGAGGTCGTGCACGACGACACTTGCGCCGGTTCGTCGGGTGAGGCGGTTCCGCGCGAGCGGTCGAGAAAAGGCGTTCCGCGCCCGGCGCAGGGCCTCCCGACCGGTATCCGACGCGTGGAACGCGGCGCCGACGTCCCGAAGCGGTGCGTAGCACTCGGGCGCCAGGATGAGCGCCACGAGGCCTGCCTCGAGCGGCAGGTCTCCGCTGAGCAGCCGCACGCCGATGACCACCGCGACGACGGCGACGGAGATGGTGGCCAGAAGGTCGAGGGCGAGCGATGACAGGAACGCCGTGCGCAGCGTCGCCATGCTCCTCGCCCGATGACTCTCCGAGATCTCCGCCAGCGCAGCGGACTGCTCCCGGTCACGTCCGAGCCCGACCAGCACCGGCAGTCCCCGCGCGAGCTCCACAAGGTGATCGGAGAGTCGGCCGAGGGCATTCAACGACGAGGCCACGCGGTCTCGCGTGTGCAGGCCGATGAGCACCATGAAGAGCGGGACGAGCGGCACAGTCACGACGATCACGAGCGCGCTCACCCAGTCGGCGCCCAGGATGCGTGCACCCACCAGCAGCGGAACCGTCGCGGCGCCCACCAGAGAGGGAAGGTACGACGTGTAGTACGCGTCGAGATCGTCGAGGCCGGACGACGCCAATGCGGCGTCTGCACCGACCCCTCCGTCTCGTCGGCGGAGATAGGCACGGGCGAGACGGATGCGCAACTCCTGCTTGGCTCCCGCCGCTGCAGACTGCGACACGACGCGTAGCCCCCACACGGTGAAGGCGCGCACGAGCGCGCCCACGAGTCCCTCCGCCACGGCGGGGCCGACGTCGCCGTGTGCGATCACCGTGACGATGCCGGTGGCTAGGGCATCGGCCATCAGCACGAGGCCCGTTGCCTTGAGCGCACCGAGCAGGCCGAGCAGCAGAAGGCGCTTGGCACCAACCTCGGCGAGGCCGTCGAAGGGCGATGGTCTCGCGGAGGTTTCCGCCGAGGGCGCTGTGCCGGGCACAGCGCCCTGCACAGCGGGTCGGCCACCTCTCGTCGCAGTGTCTTCCCGTGTCACCGTGGCTTCACCGCCGGTTCGACGCGGCGCGCGGGCGGGATGCTCGCGCCGGCGATCCGTTTGCGGAAGACCCAGTACGTCCAGCCCTGGTACGCGAGCACGAGCGGGATGCCGAACGCGGCGACGACGCTCATCACGCCGAGTGTGTAGGACGAGCTGGACGCGTTGCCGATCGTGAGGTCGAATCTCGAGGCGATCGTCGACGGCAGCACCACCGGGTACGCATTGGCGAAGATCGATGCGACTCCGAGTATGAGGAAGCCCGCGATGCCGGCGAATGCCCCGCCTTCCCGCCCGCGTCGCGCACGCGTCAACGCCCACACCGCGGCCGCCACGGCCGCTGCCACCAGCAGCCAGGTATATGCCTTGCCGTGCATGACCTGCACCGCGACCACCCAGAGGGCGAGAGGAACCAGGAGGGCGGCCATCCATCGCGCCGCGAATCCTCCGGCGCGTGCGCGCACATCGCCCTCGGTCTTCAGCGCGAGGAATGCCGAGGCGTGCACCAGGCAGAACCCGACGACCGCCAGACCACCGACGACCGCCCAGCCGTTCAGCCAGGCGAACGGGCCGCCGACCCCGTCGCCGTTCGCATCGATCGGCAGTCCCGTGGTCGTCAGTGCCAGCGCGGCGCCCACACCGAATGCCGCGACGAAGGAACCCAGGCCGAGTGCGAGATCCCAGCAGCGCGTCCAGCGAGCGGTGTGGCCCTTGCCCCGATACTCGATGGCGACCGCGCGGAAGATGAGCCCGAGCAGCACGACGACGAACGGCACGTACAGGGTGGAGACGAGGGACGCATACCAGAACGGGAATGCGGCGAACGTGGCACCGGCGGCGGTGATCAGCCACACCTCGTTGCCATCCCAGATCGGGCCGATCGTGTTGAGCATCACGCGGCGATCATTTTCGGTGCGACCGGAGATCAGCATGTGCATCCCGACCCCTAGGTCGAACCCTTCCAGGAACAGATAGCCGGTCCAGAGCACGGCGATCAGGATGAACCACAGGGTGGGCAGGAAGTCCATGGTCGTACCTCTTCAGTAGCTAGCGGTCAGTGCAGTGGCAGGCGGTCGGCGGCAGCGCGGTCGGCGGCGGCGCGGCTCAGTAGGCGAAGGCCAGCACATCGTCGTCGGCGGGCGCGTTCGGATCCTTCGGCTTCTCGCCGAGCTCCGGGACGGCGCCGGCCACTCCCCCGCGGATGTACTTCACGAGAAGCCGCACCTCGACCACCATGAGCACCGCGTAGACGAGTGCGAACGAGCACAGCGAGAAGAGGATCTCGCCGAAGGTCACACCGGGCGAAACGGCAGCAGCCGTGAACATGAAGACCCCGTCGACCCCGCCCGGCGTCGGGTTCGGCGCCACGACGAACGGCTGCCGGCCCATCTCGGTGAAGATCCATCCGGCCGAGTTCGCGGCGAACGGGGACAGGATGCCCAGCGCGGCCAGCCACATCACCGCCCTGAACCGCGGTACAGTCCCCCGCCGGGTCAGCCACAGCGCGACGGCAGCAGCGAACGCGGCAAGCGCGCCGAACAGGATCATCAGCCGGAATCCCCAGTACGTGACAGCCATCACCGGCACGTAGTCGATCTTCTCGCCCGCGCGTGCGCCGAGCTTCGGGTCGTCCGGCAGATGTGTTCCGTACTTCTGCTGGTAGGCCGGTACGAGCTCGTTGACGCCGCGCACCGGCTCATTGAAGTCGCCGTTGGCAAGAAACCCGAGCACGCCCGGGATCTCGATGACGTTCACGACGCCCTTGCAGTCCTTGGACCCGATGTCGCCGAACGCCAGCAGGGAGAAGCTGGTGCCGGTGTGGCAGGCGGCCTCCGCTGATGCCATCTTCATCGGCTGCTGCACGAACATCAGCCGGGCCTGCGCGTCGCCCGTGATCGCAACGCCCGCGAACGCGATGATCGCGGTGACAGCGCCGATTCGCAGTGACGTGAGCCACACGTGGTGGTCCGCCTTGTCCCGGCCGGGAACCGCAGGCGCCTCTCCGACGATGACCCGGTTGTCCGGGCCGACCAGGTCGATTCCGTCGCGCCGGCGCTGCCACAGGTGGTACCACCCGACACCGAGCAGCATGGCGCCGCCGACGGACAACGCGCCGAAGATCGTGTGCGTGAACGCGGCGACGGCGGTGTTGTTGCCGAGCACGGCCCAGACATCCGTCATCACCGGCCTGCCGTCGACGAGCTTCACACCGACCGGGTGCTGCATCCACGAATTCGCCGCAATGATGAAGTACGCCGAGACGACCGAACCCGCCACGGCCAGCCAGAGACAGGCGAGATGGATGTGTTTCGGCAGCTTGGCCCAGCCGAAGATCCAGGCGCCGAGGAATGTCGACTCGACGAAGAACGCCAGAAGGGCCTCCATCGCCAGCGGTGCGCCGAAGACGTCCCCGACGAATCGGCTGTACTGGCTCCACGCGAGCCCGAACTGGAACTCCTGCACGAGGCCGGTGGCCACGCCCATGATGAAGTTGATCAGGTAGATCTTTCCCCAGAACTTCGTCATGCGGTAGTAACGGTCGTTCCCGGTACGCATCCACAGCGTCTGCATGAGCGCGACCAGGGGGCCGAGTCCGATGGTGAGCGGCACCATCCAGAAGTGGTAGACGGTTGTGATGCCGAACTGCCAGCGGGCGATCAGAAGCGGATCCAGCTCGGTGGTGAAGTGCACGTCGCCTCGTTTTCGGTCAGTTCTACGCTGCGTAGAATTCTACGCGCTGTAGAACGTTGTACCACGGTCATCCGAACATTTCTACGCGCGGTAGAATCTAGCTATGGCAAGTCGCACGGTGGTCAGACTCGGTGAGCTCGAACGCGCGATCATGGACGTCGTGTGGGATGCACCGGCGCCCCTCGCAGCGACCGATCTGCGCGACGCGCTGAAGGCGTCCGGCCCGGAGGGCAAGGAGCCTGCGATCACCACAGTGATGACCGTGCTTTCTCGACTGGAGGGCAAAGGCTTCGTCGTACGCGACAGGGATGCCCGCCCCCACCTCTATCGGCCCGCCATGAACCGCGCGGAGCACGTGGCGGAGCTCATGCACGAGGTGCTCGGCTCGGCATCGGATCGCGACGCCGTGCTCGCCCGTTTCGTCGGGCAGGTCACCCCTCACGACGCGGAGCGCCTGCGCAAGCTGCTGGAGGCGTAGCTCGTGCCCACGAAGACTCCCGCTCCGCGAGGTGGTCGGTAGCGTGCTCGCCGTCGCCGCATCGCTGGCGTTCCTCGCATTCGCGCTGGCCTGGCCCGTACCGGTCGTGCTGGCAGGAGCGCGCTGGCCGCGCCGCATGCCTGGCGCGGCGCTCGTGCTGTGGCAGGCGATCGCGCTCGCCGGAGGTCTTTCCATGATCGGCTCGCTGCTCGTCTTCGGGCTCATCCCGTTCGGTCAGGACCTGCCGCACGCTGCCGGCGCCTTCACGGCGGACCTGTTCGCGGGTCGGCTCCCCCACGACGCCGACTTCTTCGAGATATTCGCGCTCGCCGGAGCGGTTCTGCTTGGAGCGCATCTTCTGCTCAACCTCGTGCGCACCAGCTGGCGTGCCGAGCGGCAACGTCGTCACCACATTCACCTGCTCCAACTGCTCTCCGATCCCATGCCGGAGCGACCAGGCACACGTGTGATCGACCACGCTGCGCCGGTCGCGTACTGCCTGCCCGGTGCGCCCCGGGCGACCACGGTGCTCTCGGCCGGCCTGCTTGAGCTGCTGAGCGACGACGAACTCGCCGCCGTCCTGGCTCACGAGCGGGCGCATGTCTCGCAGCACCATCATGTGTTGCTCGTCGCGTTCAGCGCCTGGCGCAGCGCGCTCCCCTGGTTCCCGATCGCGACCCGGGCCCACGAAGCCGTCGGGCTGCTGATCGAGCTGCTCGCCGACGACCAGGCCAGGCGCACGGTCTCTCAGCGCAACCTGTCGCGCGCGGTCGCCCTGGTGGCTCTCGCCGGAGCACCGACCGGGGGCGGCGCGCCCGCCGCCGCACAGGGCATACTCGCGCCGACGGTGCCCAGCGTGAGCGTGACGGCGTCACTGCCGTCCGCGGGCGAGTGGGCAGACGCCCGCGTAGCCCGGCTCACGGATGTCGCGGCGCCTGCTGCTCCCGCGCTACGGCTCACCGTGTTGGCCGGCGCACTTGCGCTCGTCGTGCTCCCGACCCTGATGCTGCTGGGGCCCGCGGTCCGCTGAGCAGGGGGCTCAACCGTTGGTGATGAGCACGTCCCAGAGCGCGTCCACACGTCGAAGCAGATCATCCTTGTCGCCGTTGTTGTCGATCACGACGTCGGCGACGGCGCGGCGTTGCTCGTCGTCGGCCTGAATTCCGATTCGGCGCACGGCTTCCGCCTCGCTCATGCCACGCTCCGTGACCAGCCGCCGGATGCGCTCCGCGCGGTGCGCATCCACCACGACGACGCGGTCGAACCGCAGGGGCCGTTCGGGTGACGCCTCCACCAGCAGCGGAACGTCGTACACGACGATCGCGTTCGGATCCGTTGCCTCTGCCTGCGTGAACCGTTCCAGCGCCGCCCCCCACACGGCTGGATGCGTGATCGCGTTCAGGTCCGCGAGCCTGCCGGCGTCGCTGAACACGATCGCCCCCAGCGCCGGGCGGTCGAGCGACCCGTCCGCGGCGATCACCCCGTCGCCGAACCGGCTTCTGATGGCCGCCAGGCCGGGAGTCCCCGGCTCGACGACCTCCCGGGCGAGCAGGTCGGCATCCACGATCACGGCGCCATGCTCCGCCAGCCGATTCGACACGGTCGACTTGCCGGAAGCGATGCCCCCCGTGAGAGCGATGATCCGCACGACTACACCGGTTCCATCGCGATGTGATCACGGGATGGCAGCTCGACACGCACGGCGTCTCCCGGGCGCACGACGCCGCCGGAGAGCACCACCGACATCACGCCGGCCTTGCGCACGACGGTGCCGTCCGAACGGCGGAAGACCAGTTCCTTCATCAGCCGGGGGGCGAGCCCGTTGATCTGCTCGCACGGATTTCGCAGTCCGGTGAGCCGGATGCTCGCACCCTCCCCGATGTGCAGTACGGTGCCGGTCGGTAACGCGAGCAGATCGAGCCCGACTGTTGTGATGTTCTCGCCGATCTCGCCCGGTTTCACGTCGAAACCGTTCCGGCGCACTTCGTCGAACAGCTCGGAGTGGATCAGATGCACCTGACGCAGATTGGGCTGGTGCGGATCGCGAGCGATCCGCGACAGATGCTGCACCGTCGTTCCGGCGTGGGCGTCCCCCTCGATGCCCCACCCCTTGATCAGCCGGATCCGATCGACGCGGTGCTTGGTGAACCGGTGTCCGTCATCGCGGCTCACCGAGACCACCCGTGGCGCGGCGGCATCCTGTTCTGGTGCGGGGTCGCTGTGATCCATGCGCACCATTCTGCCGGAGTCGGCGCAGGCCGACCGGCTGATGGTCAGCGGAACATGACGAAGCGGCCGGGCCCCGAAGGACCCGGCCGCTTCACCCGAGCGCAGAATGCGATCAGGAATTGCTGGACAGCTTCTCGCGAAGAGCCGCGAGCGAAGCGTCGTCGGCGAGAGTGCCGCTGGAGTTCGAGTCGCTCGAGTAGGTGGCACCGCCGCGCGAGGTGGTCTCGGCCTGGGTGGCCTCCTCCTCGATGCCCTTGGCCACCTGGCGCTTGTGCGCCTCCCAGCGGGCCTGAGCCTCGGCGTAATCCTGCTCCCACTTCTCGCGCTGAGCGTCTGAGCCCTCGGTCCACTCGCCCGTCTCGGGGTCGAATCCCTCCGGGTACTTGTAGTTGCCCTGCTCGTCGTACTCCGTGAGCATGCCGTACAGTGCCGGGTCGAACTCGGTGCACTCCGGGTCGACTCCCTCGTTCGCCTGCTTCAGCGAAAGCGAGATGCGGCGACGCTCGAGGTCGATGTCGATGACCTTGACGAACACCTCGTCACCGACCGAGACGACCTGCTCGGCGAGCTCGACGTGCTTGCCCGACAGCTCCGAGATGTGCACGAGGCCCTCGATGCCGTCCGCCACGCGCACGAAGGCGCCGAACGGAACGAGCTTCGTGACCTTGCCCGGTGCGAACTGGCCGATCGCGTGCGTGCGCGCGAAGACCTGCCACGGGTCTTCCTGCGTCGCCTTCAGCGACAGGGAGACGCGCTCGCGGTCGAGTTCGACGGAGAGCACCTCGACGGTGACCTCCTGGCCGACCTCGACGACCTCGCTGGCGTGCTCGATGTGCTTCCACGACAACTCGGAGACGTGCACGAGGCCGTCGACGCCGCCGAGGTCCACGAACGCACCGAAGTTGACGATCGACGAGACGACACCCTTGCGCACCTGGCCCGGGTGGAGATTGGCGAGGAACGTCGAACGGCTCTCGGACTGGGTCTGCTCCAGCAGCGCGCGGCGAGAAAGCACCACGTTGTTGCGGTTCTTGTCGAGTTCGAGGATCTTAGCTTCGATCTCCTGGCCGAGGTACGGCGTGAGGTCGCGCACACGGCGCAGCTCGATGAGGGATGCCGGCAGGAAGCCGCGCAGTCCGATGTCGACGATCAGGCCGCCCTTGACGACCTCGATGACCTGTCCGGTCACTACGCCGTCGGCCTCCTTGATCTTCTCCACGTCGCCCCAGGCGCGCTCGTACTGGGCGCGCTTCTTGGAGAGGATGAGGCGGCCTTCCTTGTCCTCCTTCTGGAGAACGAGCGCCTCGACGGTGTCGCCGACGCCGACGACCTCGCTCGGGTCGACGTCGTGCTTGATGGAGAGTTCGCGGGAGGGGATAACGCCCTCGGTCTTGTAACCGACGTCGAGGAGAACCTCGTCGCGGTCGATCTTCACGACGGTGCCTTCGATGAGGTCGCCGTCGTTGAAGAACTTCAGAGTCTTTTCGACCGCGGCAAGAAAGTCGTCAGCAGAGCCGATGTCGTTGATCGCGACCTGCTTGGGTGCCTTTTCGGTCGTTGCGGTTGTCATTGAGTGGGTACTCCAGTTATGGACATGAATCAGGCCCGGAAGGATTGCTTCAGTTGGAATTCCCGCCGGGCAGGCGGTTAGGAACGTCACAAAAGTGACTCTCCAGACTACCGTCGCACGGTAGCCGCTCGCAACAACGACAGGGACAGCGTCGCTATTCCGGCGAAAGCCGTCATCTGCGATCTCCCTGTGCTCGCTTCGCCGGTCGACGAGGAACTCGACGGTGCCGCCCGTGAGCCGGCCGCCGGGTGCACGACCCAGCAGCCGGCGGCGGCGCCGGGCGGTGTCCTACCGACGCGGGGTCTGACCGGAGCGCCAACAGGGACGCGAAGCGGTTCGACTCGGCGATACGTTCAGGACAGCAGTGCCGTCTTCAGCGTGTCCAGGCCGACTCCGCCGATGTCGAGCGCCTTCTTGTGGAAGGCCTTGATGTCGAACGACTCGCCCTCTCGGCGCTGGTACTCGTCGCGGAGCTGCTCCCAGATGCGCTGTCCGATCTTGTACGACGGCGCCTGCCCCGGCCAGCCGAGGTAGCGGTTCACCTCGAAGCGAACGAACCCCTCGTTCATGTTGACGTTCTGGCCGAGGAACTCGAATGCGTAGTCCCCGGTCCACGGTCCCTCGCCGTCCGGGCGCTGCTTCGTCAGGTGCACGCCGATGTCGAGCACGACGCGCGCGGCGCGCATCCGCTGGCCATCGAGCATCCCGAGCCGGTCCGCCGGGTCGTCGAGGTAGCCGAGCTGTTCCATGAGGCGCTCCGCGTACAACGCCCATCCCTCGGCGTGACCCGACGTCCCCGCGATGCGGCGCCACGTGTTCAGCTGCGCCTTGTTGTACGTAGCCGTCGCGATCTGCAGGTGATGGCCCGGCACGCCCTCGTGATACACCGTGGTCAGCTCGCGCCAGGTGTCGAATTCGGTGACGCCCTCTGGCACGCTCCACCACATGCGACCGGCACGGGAGAAGTCGTCGGCCGGCGGCGTGTAGTAGATGCCGCCCTCCTGGGTGGGAGCGATCATGCACTCCAGGTCGCGGATGGGCTCCGGAATGTCGAAATGAGTCTCGCCGAGTTCGGCGAGTGCGCGGTCGCTGGTCTCCTGCATCCAGCGCTTGAGCGCGTCGGTACCGTGCAGCTTGCGCGACGGGTCGCCGTCGAGAAAGGCGATCGCCTCGGCGACGGATGCTCCTGGCTTGATCTCGCGCGCGATCGACTCCTGTTCGTCCACCATGCGTCGCAGCTCATCGACGCCCCACTCGTAGGTCTCATCGAGGTCGACCGTGGCGCCGAGAAAACTGCGGGAGGCGAGGGAGTAGAGCTCGCGGCCGACGGCATCCTGCTCCGGTGCGTGGGCGGCCAGCTCGTCCTCGAGGAACACCGCCAGTTCGCCGTAAGCGGCAGCCGCCTCGGCAGCTCCCTTCTCGAGGTCCCTTTTCAGCGCGTCGGACAGTTCGTCGTCACCTGCACTCGCGTCGCGTGCCAGCTCGAAGAAGAAGCCGTTCGACCCGACCTGCTTGTTCGCCTGCACGATGCCCTCGCGCACCTGACGGATGGCCGGCACGTTGCCGGAGTGGATGCCGGCGCGGAGCGAGGTGATGTAGCCGCGCATCGCCGCCGGGAGGTTGTGCATGCGGCGCGCGATCGTCTCCCAGTTCTCGACCGTCGCGGTCGGCTCCAGGTCGAAGATCTCGCGCAGGCCCTGCTCGGGCGAGGCGATCACGTTGAGGTCGCGCTGGTAGAAGCCGGCCTCGTGCTTTTCGAGTTCGAGCTTCAGCTCACGGGTCAGATCGAGCTTCGTGACTCGGTCGATCTCGTCGGCGGGTTGGGCGGCCTCGACACGACGGAGCACGTCGGCCTGCGCTTCGGCCAGGCGGTCGTTGCCCTCTGGCGAATAGTCGGCGTACTCGCCCTCGCGGCCGGGGCGGCCGAGCCAGACGTGGTACTCGGGGGCGATCTCGAGTTGCGTGTCGACCCACGCTTCGGCGAGTGCGTCGATGGGCGTGGCGGTTCTCTGCGGTTGCTGAGTCATGGTCGCCAGCCTATGGCGCCCCCTGCCGAGACTGCACGGGGACGCGAGACTGCACGCCGACCCGCGAGACTGCACGCCGACCCCGAGACCGTGGGTGAATCCCTCTGGTTCGGAGTGGGCGTGCAGTCTCGCGAAATGGGCGGACCCGCGCGTCGTCGGTGTCGGCCTCAGTGCGCGGCGGCGTCCCAGTTCTCGCCACGGCCGAGCTGCACGGTCAGCGGAACGCGGAGTTGCGCGGCCGTCGACATGCGGCGTGAGACGATCTCGGCCAGCGCATCCCACTCCCCCGGGCTCACCTCGAAGATGAGCTCGTCGTGCACTTGCAGAAGCATGCGGGAGCGTAGCTGCTGTTCCCGCAGGTCGGCGTCGATGCCGATCATGCCGATCTTCATGATGTCGGCGGCAGAGCCCTGGATCGGTGCGTTCAGCGCTGCGCGCTCGGCGTTGTCCCGGATCACGCGGTTGGTGCTCGTGAGATCCGGGAATGGACGCCGACGCCCGTAGATCGTCTCCGTGTAGCCGTCGACGCGTGCCTTCTCGACCACGTCGCGCAGGTAGTCGCGCACGGCACCGAATCGCGCGAAGTAGTCGGTCATCAGCTGCCGTGCCTCCGAGGTCTCGATGCGCAGCTGCTTCGACAGTCCGAACGCGCTGAGGCCGTACGCCAGGCCGTACGACATGGCCTTGACCTTGGTGCGCATGATCGGCGTGACATCTTCGGGGGCGACGCCGAAGATGCGCGCACCGACGAAGCGGTGCAGGTCTTCCCCGGCGTTGAAGGCCTCGATCAGCCCGCCGTCCTCGCTGAGGTGCGCCATGATGCGCATCTCGATCTGCGAGTAGTCGGCAGTGAGCAGCGTCTCGTATCCCTCGCCCTTGATGAACGCCGACCGGATCTGCTTGCCCACCTCGGTGCGCACCGGGATGTTCTGCAGGTTCGGATCGTTCGACGAGATGCGACCGGTGGAGGTTCCGGTCTGGTCGTAGGTGGTGTGGATGCGCGCATCCGGCCCGACGGACTTCTCCAGCGTCTCGATAATCTGCTTGAGCTTCGTGGCGTCCCTGTGCTGCAGGAGCAGGTCGAGGAAGGGATGCGGGTTCTTCTCCTGCAGGTCGGCGAGCGAACCGGCATCCGTCGAGTATCCGGTCTTGGTCGAGCGTGTCTTGGGCATGCCGAGCTCATCGAACAGCACCTGCTGAAGCTGTTTCGGGGAGCCCAGATTCACCTCGTGGCCGATCTCGGTGTACGCCGCCTGGGCGAGCCCGTCGGCGCGCACTGTGAGCTCCTCGCGTTGACTGCGCAGAATGCCGGTGTCGATCGCGACACCGTTCCGCTCCATGCGTGCGAGCACAGCGGTGATCGGAAGCTCGATGCGCTCCAGCACCCCACGCGTGCTCTCCTCGAGCGCGACCGAGACAGCCTCGGCGACCCGGTGCACGTACCAGGCCTCCGTCGCCGCACCTACAGGCTCTACCTCGGGAACGAGTTGTGCCGGGTCAGACTGCGGCATCTGCTCGCCGAGCACCTCGTAGACCTGGTCGGCGAGACCGGATGGCGTGCGGTTGGGATTCACGAGCCAGATGGCCACTCTCGCGTCGCACTGCAGTCCGCCGAGGGCGATGCCCATGGCATCCAGCGCCTTGAGCTGGTTCTTCGCGTCGTAGAACCACTTCGGCGAATCGGAGGCGAGCCAGCCGACCAGTTCGGGGTCGAGCGAGCGGTCGTCCGCAGCCGACACGTACACAGACCTGTCCTGGGTGGACAGGCCGACCCCTGCGACCCCGACACCGGCGCGGTCGAGCTGAATCGCGAGAGGGCGTGAGCCGTTCGCGGATGCCTCGGCGAGCCATGCCTGCAGTTCCTCGCCTGACGCCTCCCCCACCTCGGGCGCCACGATGATGTCGATCTGCGCGCCGGTGACCGCTCCGGTGTCGGATCCGTCTCCGTCGATCAGCTTGAACACGCGCTCGAGCAATGTGCGGAATTCGAGGCGGGCGAACAGGTCGCGCACCGCCTGCTCGTTCATCGGGCGGCGGGCGAGATCGGCCGGCCCCACGGGCAGCTCGACGTCGCGGACGAGCCGGTTCAAGCGCCGGTTGCGCAGCGCGTTCTCTTTCTGGTCGCGCAGGTTCTGCCCGACCACGCCTTTGATCTCGTCGGCGTGGGCGATGAGGTTCTGCACGTCGCCGTACTGCAGCACCCACTTCACGGCGGTCTTCTCGCCGACCTTGTCGATGCCCGGCAGGTTGTCGCTGGTCTCGCCGACCAGGGCGGCCACCTCCGGATACTTCTCCGGCGGGATGCCGTACCGGTCGAGCACGGTCTGCCGGTCGTACCGCTTGAGCTCGGAGACGCCTCGTACGTTCGGGTAGAGCAGCGTGACGTCGTCGTCGACCAGCTGGATGGTGTCGCGATCGCCGGAGACGACGAGCACGCGGTATCCCTGCTCAGCCCCTTGCGCCGCGAGGGTCGCGAGGATGTCGTCCGCCTCGAAGTCCTCCTTCTCCAGTGTCGGGATGTTCATCGCGGCCAGTGCCTCCTGCAGCAACGGCACCTGCCCTGAGAACTCCGGCGGGGTCGCGCCGCGTGTGCCCTTGTAGTCGGCGTACTCCCTCGTGCGGAACGAATACCGTGACACGTCGAACGCGACCACCAGGTGACTCGGGCGCTCATTCTGCAGCAGCAGAAGCAGCATCGAGAGGAATCCGTGGATCGCGTTGGTGTGCTGGCCGTCACGGGTCGTGAAACTGTCGACCGGCAACGCGTAGAACGCCCGGAACGCCAGCGAATGGCCGTCGATGATCAGGAGGGTAGGCTTTTCCGAGTCCGGCACGCCTGCCAGCCTACAAGCGGCCTCGGACACTCGATTGAGGCTCGGACTCGGATGCTGGCATACGTGGCCGGGCCGATTGAGAGTGTTGAGCGGCGCAGCGGCGAACACACTCGATTGAGGCTCGGACTCGGATGCTGGCATACCTGGTCGGGCCGCTCGAGTGCGTTGAGCGGCGGAGCCGCGAACACATGAGACGCCGGCCAAGAAGCACCAGGAGCAGCATGTCGACGATCGGTGAGACGGATGCCTCGTCCGACGCCCTCGCGTACGTCAAGAAGCGCGGAATGGGCGCGCTCGCGGCGAAGATGGGCATCGAGATGATCGAGTTCTCGGTGGATCGCGCCGTAGCCACGATGCCCGTCGAAGGCAACACCCAGCCGGCGGATCTGCTGCACGGTGGCGCCTATGTCGTGCTGGCCGAGACGCTCGGGTCGATGTCGGCGAATCTGTGGGCCGGTGTTGGCAGGCTCGCGGTGGGCATCGAGATCAACGCGTCGCACACCCGGTCGGCGACCAGTGGCGTCGTCACCGGCGTGTGCACGCCGATCCACCTCGGCCGCACGCTGACCACGCACGAGATCGCTGTGACGGATGACCGCGGTCGCCGCTGCTCCACGATCCGCATCACGAACCTGATCAAGGACCGCAATTCCGCGGGTTGAGCTTGTCGAAACCTCGAAGGACGAGGGAACGGGACGATTTCGACACGCGTCGCCTGGCGGCGCTGTTCAATCCGGGTGCTCCGGCCGAGTTCTCCGGGGCTCAACGCTTGACATTGAGCCCACCGCACTCATTTCTTGGGCGCGAGCTGGTCGATGATCGCCTTGGCGACGTCGTGCATCGTGAGGCGGCGGTCCATGGACGCCTTCTGGATCCAGCGGAACGCCTCTGGCTCCGTGAGGCCCATCTTCTCGTTCAGGAGGCCTTTTGCGCGGTCAACGAGCTTGCGGGTCTCGAATCTCTCGTTGAGATCGGCGACCTCGGCTTCGAGCGCGATGATCTGCTGGTAACGGGCCAGCGCGATCTCGATGGCGGGCAGTAGGTCGTTCGGGGTGAACGGCTTGACCACGTAGGCGAGTGCGCCCGCCTCGGTGGCTCGATCGACGAGCTCCTTCTGGCTGAACGCCGTGAGGAGCACGACCGGTGCGACGTGATTCTCGGAGAGCCTCTTGGCAGCCTCGATTCCGTCGAGGTTCGGCATGCGGACATCCATGATCACGAGGTCGGGGCGCAACTCCGTGGCGAGGGCGACGGCGGTCTCGCCATCGCCGGCCTCGCCGACGACCTCGAACCCGTTGTCGCGCAGGATCTCGACGATGTCGAGACGGATGAGCGATTCATCTTCCGCGACGACTACGCGACGCGGTGCAGCGGTGTTCTCAGTGTCGGTCACGGTGAACAAGCCTACGATATGGGCGATCGAGCCGTGAACGACGCGCGTGCGCGCGCGTTCCGTGAACCGGGTGCATGTATGGCGGCCGACCGCGATATGGTGAACAGCGCACCTGAGCCGGTGTGGCGGAATGGCAGACGCGGAGCACTCAAAATGCTTTGCCCGAAAGGGCGTGTGGGTTCGAGTCCCACCACCGGCACTGACTATGGCCTCGCTGACCGCTGAGACGGAACACAACGCGGCTGTCACTGCCTCCCTCTGCGAACCCGCCATCGCGCGATTGCGTGGGAGCCGCCGCTCACCACCGCCCGGCCGGGAGCTCCTGCAGTTCCTGACGGCGTGCTTCATCTCCGCCTCCCGGTCGAGCGGCCGCCGTTCATGACCCGACGGTGACGCGCGGGCGGTGCCGTTCACCGCGGGCACATTCTCTGCCGAGGCGCCTCGACGATGTGCTGCGCATGCACGGCCGTGCTGCGTAGCGAACCGCTGGGAGGCGCGTGCCGATGTCGGGGCCTTACGCGAAGGTCATCCACGGGTGACGGTGCTGGGGCAGGCTCAAGGGCCCAGGTGGACGCGTGGTCGGGTGAGGGACGTTTCCTGCGGCTGAGGCTTACGCCTCACACGAATGGGATGGCGCACCATCGCCCTGTACTCTTTCGCAGCGTGAGCACCACCATCCGCGCGTCCGCGATCCTGTTCGACATGGACGGCACTCTCGTCGATTCGTCTGCCGTGGTGGAGCGCGTCTGGACCGACTGGGCCGTGGCGAATGATCTCGAGCCGGCCGAGGTGCTCGAAGTCGTGCACGGCAGGCAGGGTCACGAGAGCATGGCGATCCTGTTGCCGCAGCGACCCCTCGAGCAGAACCTGGCCGATACTCGCGCGATGCTGGCCCGCGAGACCGTTGAGCTCGACGGCATCGTGGAGATCGTCGGCGCGGCGAGACTTTTGAGCTCGCTGACGGATGCTCCGCATGCCCTTGTCACCTCCGCCACCCTTCCGCTGGCGACGGCCCGCATGAATGCAGCCGGCCTCGTGGTTCCTCGTGTCACTGTCACTGCCGAGAACGTCTCGGCGAGCAAACCGGATCCCGAAGGTTTCCTCGTGGCGGCGGACGCACTCGGGGTGCCGGCCGCGGAATGCGTCGTCTTCGAGGATTCCGGTGCGGGCATTGCGGCCGCCCGATCTGCCGGGATGCGCGTCGTCGGAGTCGGCGGCATGGCGGAGAGTCATGACCCGGATTGGGGCGTGCCCGATCTCGTCGATGTACGCGTGAGCGTGGACGCCGGCATGCTCGTGCTGACGCTGTAGCGGTCAGTACCGCTGTGCGCAGGGGTGCATCGGATGCCCGCGTGTTGGGCACGGAACGCGCCACCGGGCACGGAACCCGCCAGCGGGCACGGAACCCGCCAGCGGGCACGGAACCCGCCAGCGAGCACCGAACGGACACCCGTTGCGTGGTGGGCCGTCGCCATCGTGCGGGTTCGTCGACTTCACGCGGTTCGTCGACATCATGCTTTTCGCGGCACACCGGCAGCCGCGACTGCGCTCAATGCGATCTCCTAGCCGGCTCACATGAGCAAAGTCGGTGTGCGGTTCTAGCCATCCGCGCATCGCATCGACACCGTGCACAACCCGACCGAGCAGGATGTCTGGGTGCAGGGCCAGAAGTTCCCGGCGGTTCCGGGTATGGTCGCGCTGGATCGCGCCGCGCAGAAGGCCGGAGGCACAGTGATCGGGCTGACCGGGCGCAACGACAACCAGAACGATGCCACGCTCGCCAACCTCGCCAAGGCGGGCTACACCGGCCTCACACCGCAGAACTATTACACGAAGTGGACCGGGAAGGGTGCATCGCAACAGCCGTCGTACATCCACTGCGCGGCGGCGAACTGCACCACCATCGAGTACAAGTCGCAGACGAGGGCGCACGCGGAGTCGAGGGCAGGCGGCAACTACGACATCGTGGCGAACTACGGCGACCAGTTCAGCGACCTGATCGGCGGTCACGCCGACCGCACGATCAAGTTGCCGAACCCGACGTACTATCTGCCGTGACTGCGCTCAGGTGATTCTGTCGCCGGCCCGGCCCGCATCATGCGCGGGCCGGCGATAGTCTGCACACCATGTCCGAAGCCCGCACCACGACCGCGCCCGACCCCGCCCCCGGGGCACGTGTGAAGCTCGCGAACCTGCCGCTGACGAAGCGGCCCATCGACATCGTGTTCCTCGTGATCTTCGCCGCGTTCATCGTCACGTGCATCATCAGCGACTCCGTTGAGGGGCTGGGCCTCGACCAGGTGAAGGACTCGCCGAACGTCCTCGTGCAGTGGAACTACTGGTACGCGTCGAACTTCGACCCGCTGTACCGATCGCATCCGGTGTGGCTGCGGTTCATCAGCGGCACCTCCGCATTCGTCTACGTCGCGTTCTACGTGCTGCTCATCCTCGCGATCGTGCGAAAGTGGAACTGGATACAGCTGCCGAGTGTGATCTACGCGACGATGATCATCTCGCTCACGGGCATCCCGATCTTCGGTGTGGAGTTCTTCGGATCGGCCGCCGAACGCACCCCGAACGCGGCGGTCTTCCTGGCCTTCAACCTCCCGTACATCGTGATTCCTCTACTGCTCCTGATCCGCATGCGAAAACCGATGCCGTTCACCCGCAGGTTCTGAGCCGTTTTGCGCGCCGGCACCGCCCGACGCGCCGCGGTCGGCTACCGGAATAGTTACGTACGGCGCCGTGCATGCGGCCGCCTCGTAGAGCGTGTCGCGCGGGAATTCACGCTGCGTCGAACACCTTCACGCCGTTCGCCATCTTGAACGTCGGCGCGATGATGACGGCGAAGAAAGGCACCGCGATCCGCAGGAAGTAGACGAGCGGCACCATGCCCAGAAAATCGCCGAACGCGAAACCGACGACTGCGATCAGCGAGAAGAGCAGGGCGATGCCGAACCCCTTGACCGTGTTGAGGAACGGGGTCGCCGTCCCTACGCTCGCGATCACGATTCCGACGTCGACGATGAACGGCTGCCACGCACCGGTGTCGCCGAGTGCGGCTCCGGCGACGATCCAGGCGGCGATCGCCACCAGCCAGAACAGCACGAACACGGCGCCGGCGATGCGCTTGTCGAGTTCACCCTTCGGTGGCCGAGCGATCATCTTTCAGTAATCCTTCCGAAGGCGGTGGTCCGGAAGCGTTCAGCATGCTGCCGGGGGTGAGACGGGTGGCCGAAAGGCCTTCTCGATAGTACCGCCGGGCAAGAGCCAACCGAGCGTTCTCCACCACGACGAGACGGATACCGTTGAGGCATGTACACCAGCTACATCGCGATCGGGGACAGCTTCACAGAAGGCGTCGGCGACGTACTGCCCGACGGCAGCGTGCGAGGCTGGGCGGATCTCGTCGCGGTGGGTCTTGCCGCTGCGGCAGACGAGCCGGTGCTGTACGCGAACCTGGCGATCCGAGGTCGCAAGCTCGGTCCCATCGTCGGAGAACAGCTCGACACTGCCATGGCGATGAGTCCGCAGCTTTTGAGCATCAACGGCGGTGGCAATGACATCATGCGGCCTCAGGTCTCTGTCGACGACATCGCGCAGAAGACGGCGCGGGCGGTCGGGAAGGCCGTCGACGCCGGCATCCATGTGCTGCTGCTGAGCGGGGCGAATCCGAGCGACAACCTGCCCGGCGGCCGTGCGATCCAGCGTAGGGGTGACGAGCTGGCCGTGCGGGTGCGTGCCTTCGTTCGCGATGGGACCGCCGTCGAGGGCGCGGTCACGTTCGTGGACAACTTCGCCGACTCAGACCTGCGCGATCTGCGCTACTGGTCGCTCGACAGGTTGCACCTGAACTCATTCGGGCACGCGCGCGTCGCCTCCAACGTGCTCACAGCGCTCAGCGTGCCCGTGCCCTCCGCGTGGCGCGTCGACGAGGTGGCGGCCGAGCCGCCGTTCGGACGGCGCCGGCCATCGCTGAAGTACTACCGCGAGTACGTGCTGCCCTGGATCGGGCGCCGGCTCACCGGGAAGTCGTCGGGCGACGGCCGCAGCGCGAAGCTGGCCGAACTGACGCCGATCGACCCCGACGTCGTGTCGTAGGCCGTCGTTCCGTCTCTAACGATGAGTTGCAGTCGCTCCGCATCAGCATCCCACCGCATGCCGTGCCGGTCGCCCCTCCGGGCTGGGAGCCCCAGCCGGGAGTGGACGCAGGTGCCTTCGTGTGCGTCGCGCGACCGACCGGGTTCTTTGCGATCGGGCAGTAGTGCCATGCGTTCACGCAGACCGCCGACGCGGAGAGGCGCCGCCTGCTCGGCTTGAACGATGACTACGACAGCGCCCGGCGTGGCGACGCTTCGTAGCGGTCAGGCCGCGTACCGTGTCGCCACGGGCGGTGTGCCCGCGCGTGGGGGCAACAGTCTAAGCGCGACTTGGGGATGACTTTGGGGGGCCGATGGGTACTCAGATCTGGAGAGCGGGCACGAACGGCGATTGGTTCGAGGCCGCGAACTGGACTTCCGGCACGGTGCCGACGATCGGCGACACCGCCTTGATCACATCGGGCACGCCGATAATCCCGGCAGGATCTCCTGTCCTCGAGGGGGTCACCATCAAGCTCGCCGGATCTCAGACGACGGCGACGACCATCGCGCTGGAGACATTCGACGCCGCGTTCGTCGGCACGAATGGTCACCCGCAGGCGCGCGCGGAATTGATCGTGACCGGAGGCGAGCCGGGGACGTCGCCGCTCAACGCGATGCTCGTTGCCAAGGGGAGTACGTCCTTCGACGGCCAGATCCTCATCGGGGCGATGGGCGGTGGCCTCACCGTCGAGGCGCAGAGCAACGGAACCGACCCAGGCAACTTCACCTTGCTGAACACCGATTCGAAGGCCGTGCTGGTGGTGAGTCAAGGGAGCTCCTTGACGCTGGGAGGGCAGGCATTCACGAACAACGCCCTCATCCAGGTCGCGGGCGCGCTCGACATCGCAGCAGGCGTCGCGGTCGAAGGCAGTGGTGCGATCGTGCTCGAGAACGGTGGGCGGTTGTCGATCGAAGGAATCGTCGGTGTCGACCAGGCGGTCGACTTCGTGGATGGCACAGGGACCGCGACACTGACCGGCGAGTTTCTGGGGACGTTCGGCTTCACAGAAGCAGGCGGCAACCGGATCGATCTGCCCATGGCTCAAGTACAGTCCACGAACTTCGTGGCGGCGACTCGCTCCGAACCGGCGAGGCTGGAACTTTTCGCCGGACCGAACCAGACCGGCACCCTCGTAACGCTGTTCGTGCAACTTGTGCACAGCGGGAACTGGTCCCCGCTGCCGTTCGGCGAGCAGGTCTTGGCCGTGTCCGACTTCTTGATCGATGGCGAGAACGGTGACGTCCGAATTGCGTATGCGCCTCAGGGTGTCACGGTGTTGGAGCAATCGATGCCGACAGCTCTTGCGGCGTCAGCCGGCACGAAGGTGCCATTCTCGACGATCCTCACGCAGTCGTTCGGCACGGCGGCACCGGGCTTTTACAGCATGACGCTGGTCCCCTCGCAACCGTTCACGAACACGAGTACGGACTGCGGCTATTGGGAGGAACCCGACACGACACCGGTCTGGTATGTGGCGGGAACGCCGATCAACGGAGCGACGGTCGTTCAGAACGTCGATGACGTCGAACTGCTGGTCGGCAATCAGATCAACAACCCGGCACAGTTCCAGGCTCGTGTCACGCCGCCGACAGCCCCTGGCCCCGAGACCGTGGTTGTCGAGTACAGCGTGTGGACGGTCGATCCCTCCATCGTCCAGGTCGCGCAGATCGCCGGCTGCGGCGGGTCGCCGACGTCGAAGGCGGTGATCGCCGCGGCCGAAGCCTTCAACGCGAAGTACCCGCGCGTTCTCAACACGAATCTCTGCAACTGGATCGGGGACAATGTTGCGGCGGGAGCTGGTGCGCCAATGCCGCTACCCGACGCGCTCATCGACGCGAGCCTGAACGTGGAGGGCGGATTCTGGCGGGTCCCCTACACCGGTGCCGGGCCGGCACCAGTGTCCGACTGGTCGACGCTGGTGCAGCCGGGCGACATCGTTCGAATGGGATGGCTCAAACCTGAGCACGGCATCGCTTCCGGGCACACCACAACGATCCTCGGTGTCGTCACGAATGCCCAGCGGCAGATCCGGGTTTACGACAACATCGACCGTGTCGATGGTGCCGAATACATCGGCATTCACGACGCCTCCTACTGGGTCGCCACCAACCCGGCTGACATCACGATCTATCGGCTCGACCCGAACCAGCAGTACTTGATCCTGGGGAGCGGTCTCGGCGGCGTGATCCAAGGCAGCGTCTACAACGACCTGATCCGGCCGGGCGGAGGCCCCGCCGTCATCACGGCGGGCGGAGGAGACAATGTGATCCAGGGATCAGCTGCCGAGCTGGACGGGATCACCGTCACCGATTTCCGTGCCGGCGATGCCTTGGACTTCACGGACCTGAACCCAGATCAAAGCTCTGTCGCATACTCCGACGGGATCCTGCGAGTCACAAGCGACGGCTCGCAAGTCGCCGCCGTCATACTGCCCGTTCCGGAGCCCGGATCTGAATTCACCCTCGCCGCAGACGGAACAGGCGGCTCGCTCGTCGGAATCTCGACGACCTGACCCCGGTCGGGTGCACGATTTCAAGCTCCAGCGCTTCTTCAGGGCGGCGTATGCGGGTGCGGCTTCGTTGTGCACGTCGCCGACGACGTGCACGCGCACGTCGTT